>CAYPIX010000096.1:0-13533 GCA_964410875.1 uncultured Kofleriaceae bacterium | reverse complement strand
TGGGGTCCCGCGAGAGCGACGATTCGGCGGGTTCGATTCCCGTGCACTTCCGCCACCCACTGTCGGAATGACAAATCATTTTTTCGTAGTCGGTTTGTTGTCCACCTCTGTCGAACTAGATCACATGTACTGGGTGGTTCCACAGGTCATACCGTTTAGACACTTCTATGCAAGGACACTCGCGCGACGGCACCAAATCGATTGTCATGTTCGTCCGCATTGCGTGTAGTTACTAAGAAGACACGACCGTCCTCTTCGAAAACAATGCTTCCTTTCGCAACTGCGTTCAGGCAAAATAGTGTTGGGGGCTATGATGGATTCGAATTCTAGGGGGCGTGTTCTCGTCGTCGACGACAACGCGAGCAGTTTAAAAGGTATGGGGCTGTTGCTTAACCAAGCAGGTTACGAGGTCACTTCGACCGAAGATCCGAAGCAAGCGTTGGCCTGGATTCGCGAGCAGGATTTTAGTGCCCTGGTCGCAGATATTCGGATGCCAGGACTCTCGGGGCTCGGGCTTGTTCGCCGAATCCGCGAGGGCATCAAGCCTCTTGCAACTATTCTAGTTACCGGCGAGCCCGGCCTAGATACAGCGATCGACGCAGTGAGCGTTGGCGCCCTGCGATATCTAGTGAAACCCGTGCAGCCAGGAGATTTTCGCGAGGCCGTTGATCACGCCGTTACGATGACCCGGATTTGGAGAATCCAAAACGAAGCCGTCGCGGGCCTCCATGCTCGGCCCGGTGATGATGAAAAGGCTCGCCTCGATAAGGCCCTGGAAACCATGTGGACGGCGTATCAGCCCGTCTACAACGTCTCCGGAACGGTGGTTGGCTACGAGGCGCTGGTTCGACCAGGAACCAGCGCTTTCGAGGATGCAGACGCACTTTTTCGAGAGGTCAGCGCACAAGGCCGAATGCGAGAGTTCGGTCGCTTGTTGCGAACAAACGCAATTCGTGAATGGCGGGACAGTCCCGCTCGCAACCGCGACCTTTATTTGAATGTTCACCCCGAAGAATTAGCTGACCCGGATTTTTTCTCGGAGTCTTCGCCGCTCTGGGAACACCGCGCTCAATTAGTATTAGAGATTTCCGAATCGGCTGATTTCGCGGCGATGGGTAATAGCAACGACGTGATGAACCGGCTCATCGAAACTGGCATTCGATTTACCCTCGATCAACTTGGTGCCGGTCGCACAATGCTCGATTTTCTTGTTGAGTTTAAGCCGGCTTTTACAAAATTAGATCGTTCGTTGGTTACAGGAATTCACCAAAGCCACAAACAACAAGAAGTCGTAAAGAACATTTGTGACTTATGCGCCTCTTTGGGAATCGAAGTGATTGCTGCAGGTCTCGAACGACAAGAAGATGCAAAGGTCATCGGCGAGTTGGGTGTCACCTATTTGCAAGGATATTTATTCGGAGCCCCTAGAGAATTGCGGAACGGCGGAGATTCTATTTCATGACAAAAGTCTTGTTGGTTGAAGATTCCGACGTAAACCGAGAGTTGCTCGTCCGGCGCTTGTCTCGTCGCGGATATGAAGTTGATGAAGCGAGTGATGGTTTGGACTGCATTGATATCGCACTTGCTTCAAAGCCGGATGTCATTCTAATGGACATGGGACTTCCGGGGTTAGATGGATGGCAGGCCGCTCAACGACTGCGAGAGGCTAAATTCGAGGCGCCGATCATCGCTTTGACCGCTCATGCAATGGCTGAAGACCGCGAACGAGCTTTGTCTGCCGGCTGTAGTGACTACCTAACAAAGCCGGTCAATTTCACCGACTTGGTAGAAAGTATTGAACGCTTTGCCGAAAAGACGTCGCATTCAATAAAAAAGACGCATCAAGCTGTAGAGAAAAGACCACCCGAGGGTCCATGCGCTTCGGTCCTTTCTTCGGCGCTGTTGCGATCGCATGCTCACTCTTTGCGAAACTACCTGAGCACATTTACAACCGCGGCGGCCCTCTTAGAAGAAGACGGCAACAATCCCCAGACGCAAAAATCAGTAACCGAACTTATACAGCTCGGCGTGAAAGACCTGACCACCTTGGCGACCAATTGGAGCGAACGAGCACAAAGCGTCATGGCGCCTCAAACTCAAAAACTTCTTTCGAAAGAACTGGTGGAATCCCTCTCCGAACAGCTTTCGTGCCCAGTTGTGCTCACCAAGGAAAGCCATGGAGGAACCGTTTCCTTAGATCTTCGCGCGCTTCTTGCGGCCGTCGCCGAACTCGGAGCCCTCACACCTTCTACAGAAATTCAGATAACCGAAGGTGAATGTGAGGATCAATTCGCAGAGATCACGGTACATGTTGGTGCAAAGCCAAAATATGACAGGATTGACCTCGACCCCATGTCGGCGTTGCTAGCTCAGCTGCGAGCCACTTGCGTCTTAAAAGAAGATAGCTTCGAGCTCGTTTTCCCAGCGGCGGCCGCCAAATCAGGCGGCAAATAGTGCGAACAGCGGTTGCTCATACAGAATTGACTGAGACATCTGCCGCGGCGGCACAGTTAGTCGCCACTTGCAAAGCCAAGCTCAATGGAAACCCCGCTCATGCGGCTCTGTTATTTGCCGCCTTGGACTACGATCATGAGTTGCTTTTAGAGCGTATCCTGGAGGAGTTCCCTGGGGTTAAGTTGATTGGCTGCACGACCGATGGCGAAGTGTCATCCGAGCTCCGCTTCCGACAAGATTCAGCAACCCTAATAGTCCTTTCCTCAGAAACGGTACGCTTCGCAATCGGCATGGGACGACAAGTTGACGTTGACGCAAAAGCCGCCGTTGAAGAGGCTGTCTCTCAAGCAAGTTTGGAAGGCGAGTCCCCCGAGCTATGCATCACCATACCCGCGGGGCTCGTAGTTTCGGCCAGCGAGGTCATGAAACATATGTCCGCTAAACTTGGTAGTGAATTTCCAATTGTGGGCGGTGTCGCCGGGGACGATTGGCGATTCCAGAAAACCTTTCAATTTTGTGGCTCGGACGTAATCTCTAACGGTGTGCCTGTAATGCTGTTATTTGGAGAGCTCGATTACTCAATAGGAGTTGCGTCAGGGTGGTCGACCTTGGGTTCTCCCGCCAAAGCCACCTTGACTGAAGGTCCACGAGTTAGAACCATCAATGGCAAACCAGCGGTTCAGTTTTACAAAAAGTATTTAGGAGAGCACGTGACCGCCTCGCCGGAACACCCCCTAGCCATTGTGCACGAAGATGGCAGTTTTGCTCTCCGTGCTCCCATTGCGAGTGAAGAAGACGGCTCCATCCTGTTTGTTGGAGATATCCCCAACGGTTCTACAGTTCAACTAACCAACGCAACTCGGCAGGATATTTTGTCGGCATCACGAAACTCCATTGAGGATGCTCTCGCATCGTATCCAGGCGAATGCCCCAATGGCGCTCTTCTGTTTTCTTGTGCTGCCCGTAAACAACTACTCGGCACAAAGACTGACCAGGAATATGCGCTATTGGAAGACAAAGTCTCTGGCATCGAAACCTGCGGCTTCTACACCTACGGAGAAATTGCCCCGCACAAACGGGACAAATTTTCCGATTTTCACAATCAAACCTTTGTCACCGTGCTCCTTGGAAGTAGATAAACTAAAACAGAGGATCGCCGTTCTGGAAAAAAGGCTCGAGCGGCAAACTCGGCAACGCGAGAGTCTCGAAGACATTCGTGATCGGAACGAAACGTTTCTGAGTAACAACATTCGCGAACTCATGAAAACGCAACAAGAGCTCGAAGCGCGTAACCTCGATCTCAAGCAAACCATGGCTGACCTCGAGACTTTGAACTTGGATCTCCGTCACACGCAAAAACGCCTTATTCGCTCAGAACAAACATCCAAGGCGGCCAACCGAGCCAAGAGTGCATTCCTAGCCAACATGAGCCATGAATTGCGAACGCCATTGACCTCAATTATTGGATACAGCGAGCTTATTTTGGAATCAGGCGTGGAAGACCCTGAACAAACAGCAGCCGATCTTGAACAGATCTTATCCTCTGGAAAGCATCTTTTAGCGTTGGTCAACGACATACTCGACTTATCCAAAATAGAAGCCGGGCGCTTGCAAACTGAGACTTCCATGTTCGATCTGGGAGAACTATTGAGGGAAGTAGCAACAAACTTAGCGCCTTCCCTAAGCAAGAACAACAATCAGTTTTCTACCAATATACCCGAACGATTACCTTTCCAATCGGATCCAAAGGCCGTTCGACAATGTGTAATGAATCTACTGGCCAACGCCGGAAAGTTTACTAGCAACGGCCGCATTGAACTCGAATGCGTTCCTCAAAATTCAGGAGCAAGTATACGAGTGGTTGACACGGGCATTGGTATGAGCCGCGACCATCTCGCCGAAGTGTTCAAAGAGTTTACCCAAGCCAACAATAGTATTACCCGCGAATACGGCGGCACGGGGTTGGGGCTAACCATCACTCGCAAATTGGCCTTTCTCTTGGGTGGCGAAGTTTTTGTCGAAAGCCGTTTAGGGGCTGGTTCGACGTTCGAACTCTACCTACCTAGTCGGCCGGGCAGTGTACGCCGCCGCCCACGTAGTTCAGCCTCGAGAATCGTGCCGGCAGATCCTTCGTAAACACAATCAACAGCTAACGGGACCGCTCTAGTTCCACGAAAACGAACTTAGGGTACCTTCTGGTAGTAAATCCAGAGTGGGAGCCCACTAGTCTCGTGGACAACACGAGTAGCCAGTTGCGCTTTGCAAAGTAGATCGATAAGTCTCCGCAGCCGCAATGACAGAGATACGAATTTTCATCGCCCTTCTATTCCTTTTGAGTTTCTCCAAAGCAAGCGCCAGTCCGCAGGAGGAACCGAGGGAGCTACCCACGGTCTCTTTGGAAACTGGAGCGAAAAACCATGCGGAGTATTCCGTTTTAGCCAAGATGGCTCAAGCTCGTCGCAATGACGGCTTTACCGTGTTGGTTTGGAATGTTCAGGGCGCCGGCGTCGACCCACGTACGTTGAACCATAACCTGTCAGCCGTGATCGGCTCGGAGATGACCCGCCCCAGTATGATCATCCTCTTGGAATACAAACACAATAAGACCTTCTCAAAGGCAACCAAGTCTCTAATTGATTCGATTTACCCGTTTAGAACCTACTATAACTACAACGAATTTCGAAACGGTCCTGAGGACAGGGCAATCTTTGTAGCGAGCCTTGAAACGCCAGAGCAGGAAAATTTACAAATTCTCGATTGGACGAGCCGTACTGACTCTGAGGAAGACGCCGAAGAATTTCGAGCCGCGTGGTGGGATTCTAACGAGAAGGCGGCAGAAGACTTTAAACGCCCTCTAGGCAAATTTGTTTACGAAATAGGTGGCCAAAAAATCGCAATTTCCGGAATTCATTTGAACAACCCTTGGGCTTTCATTCGCAACAAAAAGTATGGAAATGCGGATCTGGCTTGTTGTTTCTTTTTGGGAAAAGAAAATCCAAGTTTGAATCAGGTGATCCGTTTGGTTGGTGTTGTGAAGAAATGGGAGGAACCCGCGCTTATCGCTGGTGATTTCAATATTTCTCACAAGGCAAATTTGCTTGTCGACCCCGATCTGCGCTGGTTGGACAGCGCGGGGTTCCTTACTCTTGATGGCGCTCTCACCGACATCAAGGTCGAGCACCGGCCAACCTTTCCAACGCCATCCGCTGAAAAACTACGTCGATTCCGCTCTAAGAAAGCTGGACGGGACTATGAGCCATTGCCGAAGGTCGAGATCGATCACAGTTGGGTGTCGAAGGGGTTTCCCTTTAAAGCCAAGTCGTTCTCCGTCGACTGGAGTGGTTCGGACCATCGCGCTCAAGTGATCGTCGTCGAACCCTAGTCGGCATAACTAGCAGACGGCGCCAGTTGGATAGCGGTTAACAACTTCGGTGGAGCTGATGCCGGTTGAAAACCTGCGATCTGTAATAGCTAAAGTAGATCGCTGTCTTCGAGATTACGAGGATGTGCGAGGTTTGCCATTAGGAAAACTAGGGGGTTAGCGATGGCATAGTCATTGAACTAGATAGGCACTGTGACACGATATCTACGAGCCGCCCTGTTCTCTATTGTGACGGTATTCGCTCTTTCGGCAAACACCGGTAACGCCAATGCCGGCAGGGGTTCAGTGAAGAGAAAACCGGCCGCGAAAAAGAAGCCGTTGAGACGAGGTGTAATGCGACGACCTCGCGCGAAGATGAATCCCGGCAAGGTCCGAAACGTCATCGTCAAAGGACGTAGTGTGTTTACGAACAAGTCGCTTCTCAACAAAGCCATTGTCGATATCGGATATAAAATCGATGCGCACCTAAACGCACCAACCACAAAAACACATCTTGCCGAGCTCGCCGCCCGACGGGTTATGCGGTTTGTTCATCAAACTATCACCCCGAAACACCCGCGAAGAAAGCGCCTCCCAAAGGGTTGGAGCACCAAAGCTTCAAAAACGATTTCTGGGAAAATCCAAAATGGAATGGCAACAAGCCATGCGGTTGAAGTGGCCTTCCAAATTGCTGCGAAAGAATTTGGTTACTAGTACTTAGTTTGCAACTAACCGGCTAAGGCAGTCGCCGTTTCTCCGTCATTCCGTCTACTTTCGGGCCCTTCTCTCCCTTGGTAACCGGGCCTTCCCCTTGCATCTCACGGCGTTCATGCAATCCAAGTCGGCCCTTTTGGCTTTCCTTATTTTCGCAGCATCCCAGACAGCCTGCGCTCCTTCGTTCGAATCTAGCGACTCCAACTAACCTGTGAGATTCCGTTGGCCCAAAAGCGAGCTAGCGTTGGTGTTGTTGAGCACCTCCGCTCTGAGCTGCGTGGTCCAAGAAGATTTTGTTTTCTTGGCAGCCACGAGGGAGCATTTTGACTTCGGCAACCCTGAATATTACGTAGGAATTAAAGCAACTGATTCCCAACAACTGCGAGATGACCTTCACGAAAAAATTCGCGGTCACCTTCGGTTTCCGTACGAAGACACTTGGCGAATATTGGAAACCGCTGACGAGGAGGCGGGCGACCCGAACCGCGTCCTCGATTTTTATCAAAACTTAACGTACGAGAAGCAGAAACAACGTAGCGGCAGCGTTGAAGCCCAATCTCCAACTGCCAAGCCTACGGACAACCAGCAAAGAACATACGAACGTGAACATCTTTGGCCCAAGTCACTTGGTTTTGCCGAAGACAACAAGGGCAACTCGCCGTTTACAGATTGCCATGCATTGGTTATCGCGGATACCGACGAGAATAGAGCTCGCAGTAACCGCCCCTTTCGCGTTTGCGACGAAAGCGCAACTGTCCGTGACATCAATGGTGGACGCAACCGGGTATCTGGAGAGGGCTGCAGCGGAAGGTGGGAAGTCTGGCTGGAAAGACGTGGAGATGTCGCCCGCGCCATTTTCTATATGGATGTTCGATATGAGGGCGGAAACCACCCGGTTGCTAATTCACAAGAACCCGACTTAATCGTCACCAATAACGCTGACCAGATTCGTTCATTCAAAGAAAACCGGTCAAAAGGGTATATGGGCGATAAGGACGTCTTGCTCGCCTGGCACAAGGCTGACCCCGTCGACGAGCGGGAACGGCACCGGAACAATGTCATTTCCGCTTACCAAGGCAATCGAAACCCGTTTATTGATCACCCAGAGTGGGTCACATGCGTCTATGAGAACCGATGCGACGAGGAGGCTACACAAAACAACCGGTTTGAGTCTGCCGGATTGGAGTTTACTGAAATCCACTATGACAACCGTGGAAAAGACCAAAATGAGTTCGTTGAAATTTCAGGACCACCAGGGACCGCACTGGACGGCTATTATCTCATCGCCTACAACGGTTCCGACGGCGTTCCCTATCATCACGTGCCTCTTAAAGGTGAGATGCCGGATTCGGGCGCCATGGTAGTAGAGTTTTCCGATTTGCAAAATGGGCACGACGGAGTCGCCATCGTCGCTCCAGACGGTCGAGCCATCGTGACTCTCGCCTATAAAGACTCATTTGTCGGAAAGCTCGGCCCGGCGGCGGGCGTCACTTTTCAAGACATTGGGGTTTTTGAGGATGGTCGAACCCAACCCACAGAGTCACTCCAGATTATTGATGGTAAGTGGCAGTATCCTCGCCCGAATACGAGGGGCAAGCGCTGACATCAACTTAGCGGGGGCGGCTTTGGCGAAGTTTCTCAACGACGCTACGCTTTGGCGTAAACTCCACCAAATACAAACCGTTGCCGGTCTCCAGTATTCGTGGTTCGTGCCCTAGTAATTCGCCATCGCTCGCGGCGCTACGCCAGTCTAGTGAGCTCTCCCAGGCTGCAAAAGCTCGGTCGCCGGCAAGAATAGAGATTTCACTGACAGCGTCCTCTGTCAAATATCGAGTGCGCAGACTGTCGAGAGACTTGTTGCCCGCGACGTCAGCTGTACCTGCCATGGTAAAGCCGAGCGAAATCGGTTGCACATTGTCGCCTGCTAGCAGAGGAAACTCAGCGATTCCATAGCTGCCGAAATAGAGTTTGGTAGGTGTCGCGAAAGTCAGCTTTTTCGAGATGGGCGCGTGCCCATGGGCGACCGATTGGATGAGAGCATTTGCCGCGCCGTTCTTGGTTGTAATCTGTGCGCGATATAGAGCACCAAAATTCGCCGCTCGGATAAGGGTCATTCGCGGGATAGCCCTTGCAGGAATCTTGGCCGTCTTCGGAAAGGCGGTTACACGGAGCTTCACGTGCCCCTTGCGGTTTGCAACGGCCAACGGTTGAGAAACCACTGCGCAAAGCAGAAAAGAGAGGAAAAACGTACGCATTTGGAGGGTACCTAGCACGTGTTTTCCCCTTAACAAGAGGCTATCTAACCTGCCGGCGAACCTCAGATACGCTCCGAAGGAGCAAAAATGCCGGGCGTCACGACCGACGCCCGGTTAAGCGGGGTTCTTATTCGGTCGGCCCCTGATTGGGTCCAAAGAGACTCACACGACAAACCAATTCTGGATCAGCGGCTTTAGCGAAACGTATCTTGAGGTGAGTCGCGCGCCTGACAATGCTGTCATCTACCGTGTTCCAAATTCGATTATTGTCCTCAAAGAGAGGCTCCATGGCCGTCTTTTTTCCCTTTTCGTCTACGAGCTCTACACTTTCAATCTCAGTCAAGCAAAGCTCAATAAACTCTTCTTTTACTAGCCCGATATCAATTCGCACTTCTTTAATGATTTGAGCCATCGAAAAGGGCAACAGAACGCTAGCATCACTAGCCAAGACGTCTTGTTCATGAAAACCAATCCCTCGAACACGGTTATTTGCTGCGCTCCAGTCAAAAAGGGCTTTAGCCTCATTAGTTGAGTTCTCGTTGAGTTCGTCAGCCTTCACGTTGGAAAGCGAAAGCGACGCGAGTAACCCCGTGGCCACGAAAATAATTTTAAGCGAGTTGTTCATAGTTAATTTCCTTTCTTACGCAACCTTTCTCAGCTGCGCATCACAACAAGTGCATCGCGAATGCCACGGCAACTAGCGCCGTAATCTCCGAGGCTTGCCGGTTTTCATGTGGCAGGGATTCTGGTCGCGACAAATGTCGCTGGGCGCACCTCCGCCCCTGACTTGCGGCACAAGAGTTGCTCTACCTATCGGAACAACAATGTTTCGAATTTGCACGATCGCTCTCTGCCTTCTGGTAGCGAGCCAAGTGAATGCAGAAAGAGTACGAAAGCGTGTTTCCTATCGGCACCTTGTGCGCTCTCTGCACGACACAAGGAACGATCGAGCGCTTCACTTACTTTGGCGAAAAATGGTCCGGGGAACCTTCGTACGAGGTTTGAAGGTCAAGCACTGGAAACCCGGCACGCCATACAAGCCCGCAAAGAATGGACCTAGGAAAATATCGTCTCGTAAAGGGATCCGCCAATTATCAAAACTCGTGCTCCCTTCACATTGGGGCACTTCGGGGCATCGCAATCATCGTTCGAGACGAAAACCGGCCAATGACCCCTTTGATCCAACTGCCACAACAAACTCTATCCACGCGTCGGGCCCAAACGGAATCGCTCGAACACGAGCGGGGATTTCTACCCTCGCGGCCGGATATGTCGACAGAAAAGGGTACATACACTTCGACGACATCGAAGCGAGATTCGGAGTTCCAGCAGCAAACTTCCTTCGGAGTATCACAGAGCGTAAGAAATTAGATTTACACGGAGTTCACCGAGCTTCTTTCTTACGTGGACTATCGAAACGCGCGCAACGCGAATTCCTAAAAAGAGCGAATCTAACGCCATCTCTCGATACCATTACTTTTCTTTCCTCAAGAAAACAACAGAAGCATTTCAAGAACGTGCGTCGGCTTTTTGGCCGAACTCATTTTCGAGACAACACACTCTCCTTGTTGGTTGCAACTGGTATCCCGTTTCACCGCATGACACTCTGGGGAAAAACCAGTTCGACCGACGCGCGCATAAGTGCGGCACTTACTCTTGGTGGTGCCGAAGTTGAGGTTGGCAATGCACCGTATAGCGCATACGGCACCATCGCGAAGGAACTCGCGTCAATCAAACAACCTTCGCGCATCAAGAAACCCATTTTCCTTCTCCTTGACGACGGAGGCACTCTTATCACTGAAGTGGCCAACCTGGTCGCGACTGAGTTTCCATCTCACTCCCACTTGTTCGCCGCAGTTGAACAAACCACACGAGGAAAGAGGCGTTTATCAAAACTGGAACTCCCCTTCCCGGTCATTGACGTAGCGGGAAGCTGGGCAAAGAACACGTTTTCAGCACCTGTCTACGGAGTAGCAATTGTAAAGAGCGCCCTTCGCCACTTAAGAGACTACGCGAGTCAAGGCGTCAAGTTCCCCAAACGCGCCACGGTGATCGGATATGGACCTATAGGACGCTCCGTCGCCCGAGCCCTCAAGAAGCAGAACTACGATGTTCACGTCCATGACCACTCGCCCACCGCGCGCCGCCGAGCAATGAAGGATGGGTTTCAAGTAGAGAAAGAAAAGTCTGCCGCACTCTCAGAAAACGAAGTGCTCTTTAGTGCAGTGGGTAACGAAGTGCTGAACAACAAATCCTTTGCGCATCTCCCCAAACGGGTGGTTGCATTTAATGCAGCATCGCCAGGGGAATTTGGGTTTATTTGGCAAGGGCCCGTCTCCTTTGCCCAAGCAAAAACTCGGGGCGCAGGACGAACCCATACCAAGAGAGAATGGGCCTATCAGTGGCATATGGACCATGCTGGTACTAGAGGGTTTGTAGACTTTGATGGAAAAGAGCTGATAGCAGGAGGAATTGACTATCAGCAGTACCTACGAGTAGTGACAGATGGTCGAAAACAGGTTCTACTTCCTCGCCGTGGTCAGCCCATCAACTTTCCCCAAACCCTCGACGAAGGTGAAGGAATACCGCCGCGGTACATTCAGTTGACTCTTGGCTGCTTATTCGCAGGGCTGCAACAAGCCCTTTCCAGCAGAAAGCCCGGACTACGTCCATTATCCCGGGATACACAGGAGAAACTCGTCGACATAACCAGGGCTACCCTAGCGAAACACCGCGAAAAAATCTCGGAGCCAAAATGGTAACCGAATTTGAACGAATCTACGGGCTGTTGGTGGAGAATCCCGTGTTCGCAGCTTTTTCCGATTTCGAACAGGAGAAGTTTATCAAAGAGCACAAGACGCAGACCTATGCGGCAGGCTCTACTATTTTGACCAAAGGCGCTCCCAGTGTTCCGATTACGTTTGTTCTACGAGGAACCGCCTCGGTCTACCACCAAGCCGAAGACGGTCGTCGGGCTGTGGTTAAATTGCTGCGAGCACCAGTGCTCTTCGGAGAAATTGAGACTTTCGGTTCTTTACCAGCTCTGGAATCCGTGGATGCCGTAGATGAAGTCGAAGCCATCCATGTTCCAGCAGAAACCTTCATCAAGATACTAAGAACGCAACCGGACGCGATGTGGGAACAACTTCGAACGCTTTCAAGGGCTTTTGCTGTTGCCGCGAAAGCGGAACCACAAGTCTTCGTACAACTCGAGCACCGGATCGCCAATTACGTGCTGAGTTACACGGAGGCTCTTACAAAAACGCTCGATCGCCCCCCCTTGAGCCACTTGCAAATAGCACGTGCACTGGGAACATCAGTACGCTCCGTGGAGAGGATTTCACGCGATTGGGAGGCCCGGGAATACATCACTCGTTCGGCAGATGGTTGGGAGATACTTCTACCGGAAAAACTGAGGAGCTTGGCGGGACCACTGCGTGGGAGTCTTCTTTATTCGGCCCATACGAACATCGTAGCTATGAAAACAGGACCGATATACACAAGCCTACTGGTTCAATGCGGAGATCCAAGCCTCGTTGGACGCGAGTTCCAACTAAAAGGAACCGCCATTGTTGGCAGCCAGCCCCCATCCACCATTTGTTTACCCGGCGCGGTGAGGGGCCAGCACTGCCGCCTCACCCTAGCGAGTGGGCAGCGGTACTTTGTCGAAGATTGGAGCGGAGACGGTGACACTCGGCTGAACGGTCATACCTTTCACAGAAAACGTCTTCGGACCGGAGACACCATCGAAGTCGGACCGTATTCGTTACTTTTTTGTCAAAAGAGCTAAAGCGTACCCTGGGCGTAACCTATCTCGATCCATTGGCCTCGGTGTTCCCGCACAAGGTTCTCTTCAAAAACATTCGTTTAGTTCCGGTTAACAGGCCGTTTTCTCAAATCTCGTAACCTCTTGATTACGCTTGCTATCGATTCAGATATCGGTTTCTCAATGGGCTGCTCCAACAAACGAAACGCGAAAAGCGGCTAAATCGAGCCGAGCTGTCGCAGAGGTTCGCAACACCAACTGCGCCAAAGCTGCTCGATCCTCTCGCGCGCCCTCCGTGACCTGCCGCCTCAATAAGGATTTCTTGGTTCTCGATAAGAACCGCAGACTTTCGAGACTGCTACTGTCGGTGTACAAGTCGTCAACCCTTGAGGAGGGGTCTGTCTATGAATCGAATAGCTATCGCACTTTGTCTGCTTTCGTTTTCCGCTTGTGTGCTTGAGGAAAACAATCCCCCGAAATACGACGCGCTAAGCCAAGCTGAAGCTTGGCATGCGGGCGAGTCACCCACTCTTTTTGATCCCAACTTAGCCACTGAGGCAGACGCTCTTCCAGAGTCTGGCGAAGCCGCTAATATTCCGTGGGCCGCGAACTACTGGCCCATTTACCAGGACAGCATCAACTACCGATGGAATGGGGCAAACACCCTCTCTCCTGCCGCAAAATATGCCGCAGCATTTGGTGTACCCGATCTTGAAAACGTCGTGTCTGCCCAGCATGGTGTAGATAGCTTCCGAGGAAGTCGCGCAAGTTGCACCAACAGCAGTCAGTGCAATTCATCAATAGGGGAGGCTTGCTCCTTTAGAGAAGGCAACCCCATGGGCGTTTGCATCCCTACCTGGTTCGGTATCTGTCACGCATGGGCACCGGTTTCGATTATTGAGCCAGAGCCAGTCTCACCCGTGACCATGAACGGCGTCACTTTTGAAGTAAACGACATCAAAGCCTACCTAACGATCCTGCAC
>CAYPIX010000095.1:0-13681 GCA_964410875.1 uncultured Kofleriaceae bacterium | reverse complement strand
GTCAGTTACTAGTGCCAAGTCCCATCGTGTCTTGCTCGCTCCAGTAGCCAAAGCGCTCACGCAGAAAAAAGTGGAAGAGCTTGCCCGGCGTGAACATCTTGTTTTCGTATGTGGTCGGTATGAGGGCGTTGATGAAAGGGTCTGCGAAACCTGTATTGACGAGCGTGTGTCCTTAGGTGACTACGTTCTGAACGGCGGTGAAGTCGCTGCCATGACGGTCATTGAAGCGGTTACGAGGGTGTTGCCTGGCGTTCTCGGAGCTTCCGAGTCAGCGCAGGAAGACTCGTTCTCCAACGGGCTCTTGGAGTTTCCGCAGTACACAAGGCCGAACAATTTTCGCGAAAAGCATGTCCCGGAAGTTCTCCTAAGTGGAAACCACCAAGAAATAGCCGCGTGGCGAAGAAAAGAGAGCCTTTCGCGGACTGCTCGGTTTAGACCCGATTTGCTAGGTCAGGTTGATGCGCCCGACAACCCTCTTGGGCAGTTGGCCAAGAGGACGTATGTCGTTCTCGTTCATCACCCCGTGCGAGATAAACTTGGTGAAACAGTCACCACCTCTGTGACCAATTTGGATTTGCATGATATTGCGCGTGCTGCAAGTACCTTCGGATTTGGGGGCTATTTCGTAGCAACACCGATTTCGGCACAGAGAGAGATGGTGGAGAGAATTGCTTCGAAATGGAGTCGGGGTGGCGGTGCCGATGGGAGAGACGGGAGGGCCGACGCACTCAAGCCGGTGCACGCTGTTGCATCGATTGAGGAGGCTTTGGAAAAAATCTCCGCGGAGGGGGAACCTTTCGTGTTGGCCACCGCCGCAAACCCGAGTCGCGTGCCGGGCGTAAAAATGGTCAATTCGGCCGAAGTCCAGTCATTGAGCGAAACCCATGAGGGGCCTTTGGTTATCCTTCTCGGGACTGGTTGGGGCCTCTCAGATGAGTCAATTCGGCAGGCAAACCGTGTACTTAACCCAATCCACGGCTTTGGAATTAGCAATCATTTGTCGGTCCGGTCCGCGTTCGCTGTCATTGCCGACCGCTTGTTTGGTCGACGTGGTTGACTAAGGTGCCTAAATTCTGGCAGAACTCGGTTTCTGAAACGCTCGGCGGAAGCTGCTGAGCTCTGTCCAGGAAGACGACCCATGGCCTATCCATCACCACTTATTCGTAGTTTAGAAGACCGATTTCTCAGGCAACAAAGCCTCCCTGACTTTAGGGTTGGTGACACCGTGAAGGTTCAGGTTCGGATCCGCGAGGGAGACAAAGGCGAGCGTCTTCAGGCTTTTGAAGGCGTCGTGATTGGGAAGAACATGGAAGGCGCCCGTTCTACCTTTACCGTTCGCAAAGTCTCTTACGGTGTTGGGGTTGAGCGTGTCTTTCCTGTGCATTCACCAAATGTTGCTAGCCTTGAAGTGGTAAGCCCGGGAAAAGTACGCCAAGCGAAATTGTACTTCTTGCGAGATCTGCGCGGAAAAGCGGCGCGGATTAAGGAGCGTGCTGTCGATCGCACTGAGAGCGATAAGAAAGCGGGTCGCAAAAAGCGCGGTGCTCACAGAAAAGCAGCGACCGAGGCACCGGCGGTTTCCACAAAGATGGACGCCAAGGCAAAGCGAAAGAGTCGCAAAGATGCCAAGGCCAAAAAGAAGGCGGCCAAGGTAGCAGCGGCCTCGGCCAAACCGGTCGAGCCAGCAGCCGAGTCAGCCGAAGCAGCGGCAGAATCAACTCCCGATACAACGAAGGAGTAGGTCCTACACGTAGCTTCGCTAACCAGCGAAGTTTCCGGACTTGCTGCCTACACGACCCGACGGCTACCGACCAAAAACGACTATGTATGCAGTCGATTTTGTGTAATTGCTGTGCCCGAGTTGTACCTTCCCTTGCTTTTCTGCGTGTTAAGATAAACCCCTAGTGGGGGCAGATGACAGCATGGTTGGTCGCCTGTTGGCGGGCAAGTATCGTATTGATTCGGTAATCGGTCAGGGCGGTATGGGTGATGTGTTTCTCGCAACCCAACAGCCTCTCGATGTGAAGGTCGTTATTAAGACCCTCCGATCCGACAGTAAAGATCCCGACGGAGTACAGCGCTTTCACCGGGAGGCAAAAGCTACTTCGAAATTACGACACCCAAACTGCGTAAGCATTATCGATTTCGGGGAAGACGAGGATGGCCTCCTTTTTATCGCGATGGAGTATCTACGGGGGGATACGCTTCGACAGGTTCTCAAACGCGACAAGATTCTGTCTCCAACAAGGACGATAAAAATCGTCACGCAGATGTTGGATGTACTCCACGTCGCTCATCAGAATAACATCATTCATCGTGACCTAAAACCGGCCAATATCATGTTGGAAGAGGTGGGTACCCAAACCGACTTTGTAAAAGTCCTCGACTTTGGGATCGCGAAGATGACCGATCCGATGCGTCAGGAAGAGGGCTTCCAAACGAAGACGGGAGGAATCCTTGGTACGCCAGCCTATATGGCGCCCGAGCAAGCCACGGGACAGACTGTCGATGGGCGCGCCGACCTCTACGCAATTTCGTGCATTATGTATCGCGCACTCTCTGGACGTTTGCCTTTCCGCGGCAAGTCGGCGATGGCTCTTCTTCGTGCCCAAATTACCAAGGAGGCACCGCCCCTCCTTCAAGTCGCGCCAGATGTTCCCGAAGAACTAGCAGCACTCGTAGACCGCGGTCTTTCCAAAGAAGCACGTTTTCGTCCTGGCACCGCGTTGGAGTTCAGCCAAGCATTAGAGGCAATATCAAAGTCGCTTTCTATTTCGAGTGGAAAGTACGAGACGATAGATGCGTCATCTGATGCAGCAGCAACAGCAGCGGCGGGGATGACTCAAATGACCAGCAGCGCAATGATGCTGTGCGGCGTTTGTGGTGGTGCAACCTCTGTCGTGTCAAAGTTCTGCGGCGAGTGCGGCGCGCCAACTGGCCGTCAATCAGGCCACACTACCGGTATTGCGGATCGTTTTGCTGATTTACGTAGGCATCTTCCTTCCGCCATTGTCGATGAGCTCTCTGGTTCAAAAGCTGCGAAGAAAGAGCAGCGAGAAGTCGTTGTATTGCTATCGGATTTTGCTGGCCACCTAAGCGGCGATAGCGAGACCGACAGTTCGGCAAGCAACTCTCTAAATACCATCATGACTCAGTTCGAAGCGATTGCAGTTCGTTCTGATGGTCATTTTGATAGGCGCCCAGATGGCACGGTTGCCATCATGTTCGGTCTTACCGTCAGTCGAGGGGATGACATCGAGCGCGCGCTAAACGCAGCATTTGAGCTCCGAGCGTTAGTTGAAGAGTTAGGGGGAGGCAAGGAAGGAATTTCTTGTGCTTCGGTTGTTCATTCGGGTGAAGCGATGGTGAGCAGCGGACGAGCTGGACTGCGCTACGATCCGGTTGGGGATACATTCGTGCTTCCCAGCCGTTTGGTTCCTGCACTCAAGACTGGGATCATCGTAGTGACCGATAAAGTTCGCCAGCAGGTTCCCGAGACTGTGCGCTTCGGGCGAAACCGTGCGGTCCAGATTCGCTCGCAGAAGTATCCTGTGGTGGTCTTTGAGGTAGCGTCTGTTGGTTCTAGTAATAAGAAGAAAGACACCAAGTTACCGGAGGCGCCTTTTGTAGGACGTGGACCTGAGCTCTCATCTCTTCTGGCTCTTAACAACATTCAAGGTCAGGGACACCTGGTGCATGTAGAGAGTGAGCCAGGCGGCGGCAAAACCCGGTTTTTGGCCGAGCTTGTCAAAAAATATCGGGAAAAAGGAGTCCCGTCTGTGACTATCAGCTGCGGCAGTAAAGCAAAAACTGCTTATCCAGTTGTAGACGCGCTCTTTGAAGGTTTGGGTGATGAGGCAGCTGGCCTGGTGAGTCTCGGCGCTCCAAAGCAGTCCCTCGATATATTGGAGAAATATAAGGGGAAGCCTCGATATTCAAGGAACAAGATTCCTCAGGAAGAGCTTCACACGGTGATCGCTTCGGCTGTTCGCCAGGCAGTTTTTGGCATTGCTCAGGAGTCTGGAATGCTCCTTGTGATTGATAACGCCGACAGTTGCGACCCGATCGTTCGAGAGATTCTGTCTGCCCACGCGCGAGTTCCTTTGGACAAAGTCGTGATGGTCACTTCGGCAAGAACAGGTCGGGTGATGCCATGGAGTGGCGAGAGTGAGGTTGACGTACGAATGCTCACTCTCCCTCTCTTAGGGCGCGAAATCCTGGTGGAAATGTTAAAGGGCTTGTTCAGGCCCAGTACGTCACCGGCGAAATTCGCGCCGCGAATTGCTGAGCGGTCTGCCGGTTCTCCGCTTGTGGCACTCGAATTGGTGCGCAACCTTATTGATGAAGGGCATATAGAGAAAACCGCCGGCTTCTGGCGCTTTGCTCCAGAGGTTGAGACCGTTGAGCTACCAGACGGTCTCAGCTCGGTTCTTCAAGCTCGACTCGATTCGTTGCCGAGTCAAGCACGGGATATTCTCGCTTGTGCGGCGGCCCTTGGCGATACGTTTCAGGTAGGCATAATTAATGTACTTCTTGCTACCGGAGCTTCTTCGCCGGAGCGCCTCGTTGGCCTCCTTTTGAATCGAGGCTTTTTTGTGGAAACCGATGAACCAGCGACGCTTCGATTCGCAGAATCTTCCGCGCGAAAAATTATCTACCAGCGGATGCCTGTAGCGGGACGCACGAGGCTGCATGCAGCTCTTGGCACTATTCTGGCATCGAAAAACGAAGAATTCTCCACCGCGCCAGGGGACGTTGGCGATCACCTAAAACTTGGCGGAGATTTGAAGACCGCCATGCTTTGGTATGCCCGCGCATTGGAAGAAGCTGAGGAACAA
This sequence comes from uncultured Kofleriaceae bacterium, assembly GCA_964410875.1. Taxonomy (GTDB): domain Bacteria; phylum Myxococcota_A; class Polyangia; order Haliangiales; family Haliangiaceae; genus CAYPIX01. The sequence goes on along the minus strand of CAYPIX010000095.1, from coordinate 8,843 downwards.
GGAGATGATCTCGTCCTCTTACGCGTTTTAGACAGTTCCATTGCGGCCGGTCAGCTTCAGCTCGCCGGAGGCCGAAAGTCCCGTTCTGGAGCCACTCGGTTGGCCGAAGAGCTCACTCGTTTCTGCGAGCTTTCCGTAGACATGGGGCGAAGAGAAGGGATTCAAGCCAAGATCGATGAGGGCATGGAGTTAGCCAAGGCTGTTGCTTCGGTACTTCTCGTGGCCCGCCTATGGAGAACCAAGGGCCGTTTGCAAATGTCCGACGGCGATATAGATGGAGGCCTTGAAAGTTTTGAAGAAGCTCTGCGTTGTGCATCGGGTCTACGGGACCTAGACATGGAAGCTCAGGTTCTTACCGACGTCGGCGAAGCTAGAGAAAAGTCTGGCGATCACGAGGGCGCAAGAACCGTTTGCTTGCGGGCACTAGAGCTGGTGCAGCGTTCAAGCGCGAGTGCGGTTTCAAAGCTCTCCCTTCGTGTATTGACGGCGATGGGAAGAATTTCTCTCCGTACCGGTGAAGTAGATCAGTCAGAGCGCTTCTTTGAGCAAGCTCTCACGCTGGCGGAGACGCTGGGAGAATCTCGGTCTGCAGCAAAGATCTTGGGAAACCTTGGCGGTGTTTACCACGCGCGCGAAAACTACGAAGTTGCCAGTAAGTTCGTAGAGCGTGCGTTTACTCTAGCTTCGGAAACCGGAGACCAAATAGGAGCAGCAAGGCACTCGAGCAATCTCGGTACGCTATACCTGTTAGCAGGCGACCCTGATGCCGCGAAGCAACAGTTCACGTTAGCTTTTGATCTTGCCCAACGCGTTGGTTGGCGTGAGGGAATGGCTGTTGCTACCGCGGGAAGCGCTTCGGTTGCTCGTGGAGGCAATGCCGAGGGGCCTAATTGAAAGGCGGCGCCAATGCCGCCATGGCCGATCTGGCCCGGTTACGTGGCAATAACGCAGACGATAGCATCAGCAAAGAACAGATTGCTGCTGCAAATGCTGCATTGAAGGCTTTTGACGCAGCGATTGTAAATTTGCATTCGTATCCAGAAGGTCATCCGACTCTCGCTCGCGGTATGGAAATGGCCTGGATGCGGCTTCAGGAGTATTGGGAGCCCTACAAAACATTCAAATTTGTTCTCGAAGCGAAGAGCGTCTATCTGGAAGGCACTCCAGTCATTACTACCGATAAAGTCGAGGATAACTCGTGGTTTCCGTTGTTTTCTGCAGGTTGCCGAAGCGTTTCCCTGTTGGATGAAATAAAGCAGGAAGACTTTGAAAAATTCCTAACGATTATTGGAAGATTTCGAGGGAAGGGCGATGAACTTGATCCTGAAGACGATCCACTCATTGCTCTGTGGGAAGAAGATATCTACGGATTGGAATATTTTGCCAAAACAAACCTTGGCGACATGATGCCGGACGGGTTCATGGACAATGTTGATCACATGGTTGATGCCAACATGGATCCGAATTTAACGAAGGCCGAGATGTACGCCAATGGAGGCGGTTCTCACAACCCCGAGGCCAGTGGAGGGAACGCGTGTGCCGAAGACTTTCTAACTCGCGCTGACGTTTTTGGTCAGGAATACGCCGAGGGCGACTTGGTAACGAGAGTCACGATCCATGCCACAGCGATGGACACACAGTTTTTGCAGCGTGAAAACTTGTCGGCACTTAACGAAATCCCCAAGCGTTCCGAAGATACAGAAAAACAATTCCTCGAAGAAGACCAGGAAGAAAGAGACAAGCTTCTAGCTGGTTGGAACCCAGCGGATTTTTTACCTAGGTACACGACCTCGATATTTGTGGCCATTGGTGGGCAGTTCGAAGACGAAAAATCGTTGAGTCTAGTCGCTCTCATCTCTGAGAAATTAAGAGCCGCTATTCTCAATGGAGATTTTGTCTCAGCCAGCGACGTCGTAGAGAAAATCGTTGGTGAAGACGGCGAGCGACGCGATCTCATGGCTGCGGCTATGAGTCCCGATACTGTTTCTGCTGTTACTCGGGCCTTTCTTTCTTCGGAAGGGAAAGACCTAGAGGCAGTCGGAAGGATCCTGCAGCAGCTGGAAGACTACGTGTCCTATATTGTGCCCGAACTCCTAAAGGCCGAGGAAACCGTAGACTTAGAACCTATATTCGAAGTCCTAGAATATTTTGGCCAGAAGACCTTAACTGGGCTAACTGGGCTGATTTCGAAGTTTTCCGAAACTCGGATTTTGGCTTTGACTGAGTTGATTGCGCGAATAGGTGGAGATAACTCAAAGCGACTGACCGAAGTCACCGCTCATAATTTTTTTCGAGCGCGAGAGTTGGCTTACCGTCACCTTCTGCATGATGATGAAACCGGCACACGAGTTTCTGTAGCCCTTAAAGCTCTGGACGATGAGCATAGTCTCGTTAGGCAGGTCGCGTTGGAGTATTTTCGCGATACCAAACCCCAGAGTGCTTCGACGCTTTTGCAAGAGCAGATTGAAGACAAAGAATTTGCCTATCGCGACCTAGCCGAAAAACGAAGGTTTTACATCGCGTGGGCCGCCGTTTCGGGCAAACAAGCCATCGAACACTTAGAGGAGATCGTCTCTAAGAAAAATTGGTTTCGGCAAAAAAAACTCACAGAAGCGACCATTTGTGCGGTCGGAGCATTGGCTCATGTTCGCTCCGTTGGTTCAAAGGACCTTCTGACTTCCATTGCGAGTTCTGCGTTTACGCCCAAAGAAGTAAAAGATGAAATCGAACATGCGATGGGGCTGATTGACAGACCGGCTGCAGAACAAGTCCGTCGAAGGGCTCCTCGCGCCACCGGTCATACGGCTAGTAAGGGGTTCAGTCCAAGTACGCCGAGTAAGGACCATGCATTGCCTGAGGGACAACAGGTGGGCGAAGGGACAGAACCCGCCGGAGCGATGGTGGCCACGCCCCAGCGAGCGCCAGTTCAGCCTCAGCCCAAAGCCCAGGAAGTTCCCGTCGCGGTCGTTCGGGTGAAACGCCCGGATAGAGGAATACTTCTGAACCCAGGCACAAGTTCCCAGACTTCTCATCAAACCGTCTCGAAGCAGTCGAGTCGTGCGCCAGAAGAAAAGCCTGTTGCGGAGAGTGCGATGCAGAAAGCTATGCGTCTGTCACAAAAGATGAAGGGCCTGCCTCCATCGACCTCGACAGAGAAAAGGAACAACAAGAAGTCAGCAGCAGAAAAAAAAGCGGGCGAGAAAACGTCAACTTCGGCAGCTATCGAACGTGAAAAGAAGCTTCGACTAAAAAGATAAAAAGACAGCGGTGGTGAAAAATGAGCAGTGACGACACCATTTTCAGTGCTACGAAAACGGCTTACAGTAATAAGACTTTAGTCCAACAGACTATCGCCTTTTCACAGATTGAGGGTCTGAATCCTGAAGATACTAAGGCGGTCAACGCTCTTCATGCGGAGTTCATGAGTTCACTCTTTGTCTTGATGAAGAGCGGGTCTGTCTTTGATCTAAATAATCCTACCCTTCATGCTGCGTGCGATCGAATCGCAAATGCTGCTAACGGCACGTTTCTTCTTCATGGTGGTGAAGCAGTAATGCAATTTCGCCCAGATGGGATTTTCGTCAATCGCCAACTTGTGAAAGTCGGTGGTCGTCGGTACGAGCACATTGAATACGTAACCAGTATGTGGGGCGCGTTTGGCGTAGGTACCCTGGTAGTTAACAGTCAAACAGACGGTGATACATGGCTCGAGGTCATTAAAGAATTTCGGCGCTTCGCAAAAGGCGAAAGCGAATACAGTAAGATTTTCGACATTCAAATTCCCGGAATCCGAATCCTTCCCCCGGACGGAAAAGAAGGTGTTGACGGGGATGGGGTGGAAGTGTCAGACCGTTTTAACGCTCTGCGGACATATACCATTTGTGGTCTTTTGGCCGAGCGTCTTATGGAACGGGTGCTTGCGGACAAACCAGCACAGCTTCTAGAGGTCAAGCGACCGTTGGCAGAGCTGACCTCGGCAGGAATGTCCTGTCCGGATGTTTTAATTGCATTGACTCTACTGAAACGCAACAAGGGGCCTCTTCATACTCACCTGAGAAACGCGGCTTGTATCAGCATTGTCATGGGAGTCGAGCTTGGACTACCTCGAGGTCAGCTGCTCAACCTCGCTATGGCGGCAGTGCTTCACGACGTCGGCCGTCTTTATTATCCCGACGGAACTGGCTCTGCGAAGGAGCTCGAGTATAACCGAGCGCAGGAGAGTATTAGGAGGGTGGCTCTTTGGCCCAACCAAAATAGCGCAACCCGAGCGGTGATTTGTAACGAGGTGAGGCAATGGGCAGGCTCTAAGAAAGAATACCCCTATGAGGTAACGACTCAGGCGAAGATCATTGCTGTCGCTAGAGCTTTCGATCGTTTGACATCGCCCGGGAAGAAAAACCCCGCGCTATTGCCCGATGAGGCTCTTAGGGTCATCTTGAAAGAAGCAGGTCGGCGCTACGACGAGGCGGTGGTTCGGTTACTTGTAAACGCCGTTGGGATGTATCCCATCGGTTCTGTTGTTGCTCTTTCCAATGGAAAAACGGCGATTGTCGTGGGCATTAGCAAGAACGGCGATCCGGCACTTCCGAGAGTAAAAGTCATTCGTGACAAAAACGGTAAACAGGTCGATGGAGCGTCCGTGGACCTTGCTACGGTCGATTCGGTCAGAGTTGTGGGTTGTGCCGACGCGGAAGAGGAAGCTGTCAACATTCCCGCCTTCTTGCTTGGTTAGATTTACAAGAGAGGGACTGCTTTTAGTCCTGGGACGTTTTCTACTCGGAATGCATCGCGAAGGTGTGAGGGAGCCGCATTTTTGCCTGTAAATGCGATGATGTCGAAACGAGCGGCTTCAAAGACGGGCTTTTGATAGTTTAGATAGGAGCGCGCCGCGTGCACGAGGCGAATTTGTTTTCGAAGATCTACGGTTTCAAAGGCGTACCCAAACCGTGCACCTTTTCGATAACGTACTTCGACGAAAACCAGCTCCCTTTCCTTCTCGGCGACAATGTCTATTTCACCTCTGCGCGCACGGAAATTCCGATGTCGAATCGTGAATCCGCGTTTACGTAAGAAACGAGCGGCTCGGTTTTCGTAGTATTGGCCGCGACCTACTGTTGAGGGCACGGGTATTTCTCGCAGGAAATGCCCGCAAGTTGCGCAAAGAAAGGGGGGCTATTCGCGGCCCGGTAAGTTCACGCACAAGTTGACCGGGTTGTCCGGGTCACACTCTTCAGGGACTTCAGGTTGCGTTGAGCTTGAATCTAGATAGTCGTTACAGATACAGAGCTTCTGGCAACAGAATCGAGTTGTGGTGGTAGCGACTAGGCAGGAGAAACCAGTGATACAAGTGTTGGCTCCGTCAGCGCTACAGTCGTTATCGCTTTCGCAGAAAGCTGAGCAGTAGTCTTGGGACCCCATAAAACCCTCCGGTGGCTCGCCAACTTGCGGTGTTCTCACGCAAATCTTGGATTCGCAGTCGACTACAGGGGACGAGACAATAGAGTTGTTGTTACCGGGTACGGTGATGTCGCCGCCCAGGAAGCAGGGATTTCCCACGGGTGTGTTGGAGCAGCCCGCGGACGCCATGATGAGAACGATTGGTAAGAAGAGAGTGCTAGAACCGAGAGCGAGCTTCATTGCGGCAAATCATAAGACAAAACTGTGATTCACTGCTAGCAAACAGCGTCTGTGTTCCATCCAGGCTGCGCCAGCTGGAATGCAGTAGTAAGGGGGATGTCTTGACATCGATGCGGGCATAACCAAGGATCCCAAAGAGTTGTCGGTGCTGTTCGAGCGCCGACCATCAAAACGGAGAATTCATGCACCACGCCACGATTCGGCTTCTGATTGGTTTTATTTGCGCCGCCTTTTTATCCACGTCGGCTTTTACGGTTCAAGCCCAGGATGACAAGACCGAGAGCAAGAGACGGAAAAGGCGTAAGAAGCGCAAGTCCAAAGCGGATTCCAAGCCGAAGGCAGCCCCTCCAACCGCAACGAAAACGCAACCCGCAAAGTTCAATGCAAGTGCCGGCAAAGCTCCTTCCAAGACATTGGCTCGAGCACTGAAACTATACGACGCAAAGAAGTACCCTGCTGCAACGCAAGAGCTTTACAAGGTCGTTGCCAAACAAACTCGAGATGACCGGAAAAATCGTCAGCGAGCTGAGTTTGTCATGGGCAAGGCTCTTTTCCAGATGGGTTACTTCGCGGCATCTCTTGCGTACTTCGATAGGATCGTCTCCGTCGGCGGAAGTCATGCGTTTCACCCTCCAACGCTAAAGTGGCTCGCTGCTCTTTCGCGCGTCTTGCCAGAAACCGCTGGTATCTTGGAAAAGATTGGAACCTATGAGGAAAGCGCGCTCGAACAGAAAGTTCTAAACGAAGTTCGCGACGAACTCTACTATCTGCTAGGGCGTCACTTCTTCCGCCGAGCAAGCGAAGGAGATTTTGCCAAAGCGGTGCGCCTTTTCAGGAAGGTTAAGGTGCGGAGTCCGTTTTACGTGAAGGCAAAGTTCTTCGAAGCGGTGACCTACGTCCGTCAGGATAAGGGTAAGCCCGCCGTCGCTGCGTTTAAAGATATCTTGGTAATTGGGAAAAAACGTCCTGACTACTACAGCGAAGACGAAATTCGACAATTCGAAGAACTCGCTAACCTACAGCTTGCGCGGATCTTCTATTCCAACCGGAAATACGAGACATCTATCAAGTACTTTGAAAAAATTCCTCAGCGCTCGCCGGACTGGCTCGAGTCCCTGTTCGAAGCGTCATGGGCATATTTCCAGCGAGGGAACAACGGGAAAGCCCTTGGTAATGTACACACGCTAACGGCTCCTTATTTCGAAGACGAATTCTTCGTGGGCATCGCAGAGGCTGTCCTACTGAAAGCGGTAATTTTTTACCGGTACTGTCTTTACGAGCAGGCTCTCGAGTCGGTGGCTGAGTACAACGCAGTCTACCGACCTCTTCGCCGAGAACTAAATAGTATTTTGGCGAAGTTCCAAGACGATGCTGAGTTCTTCGCTTACGTGCGCAAAGTGTTCAAGGGCAAAGCTGGTCTCGATGAGAAAACTCAAAGGCTGACACTCTCTGCTTTGGGCGATAGAACTCTTCGAAAGAACTTCGACTGGGTCACAGAGTTGGATAGCGAAATAGACCAACACAGCAAATCCGACAAGGCTTGGTCTTCGACTGCGATTGGTGGGGAAGTCTTGCAAGAGCTCACGGTGCAAAAATCTCTTGCTGAGGCGGATGCAGGACGCTTGGCGCGAGAGAGGCTTGAGCGTTTAAGCGAAGAACTCAGGCAGCTCTCTCGAGATGGCTCAAAGATCAAAATCGAAACTCTTGAAAAACAGGGAGGCCGCGTGGAGGCCAGGGCTCGAGGTGAGCAGATCGCTCGTGATGTTAGGACCGAGCCGATCGTCGTCGATGACGAGCACTTCAAATGGAAGTTCAACGGCGAGTACTGGAAAGACGAACTCGGCTTTTATCGTTTCAAGATTCGTTCTGAGTGCCCGGCCAAGTAGCTTCTAGCCTCTCTCTTTAGAATAAAAATATGGTTTTGGTGAACCGAAACCGGGATCGCGTCCATGTCCGGATTTCGCCCAAGTGGTTAGCGCGGCGCTCCTTTTCGTGCTCAAATATGGGCATTCTTTCCGGTGTGGTTACTGGAAAGACTTGGGGTAATAGCTGACGGTGTACGGGCGAAGAGGGTAACAAATTGAAATTTCAGCAAACTTTGATCTTTGGCATTTTGGCTTTGGTTGGTTTTTGCCTCCCAGGTGCGGCTTACGCGCAGGGGCGCTATCAGCGGACTGGGCCCAAGGTCAAAATTAATGTGAAGCAGACGGAGCGCACCAAGGGGCTCAAGAGCAAAAAAGAAGAGGTCGCCAAGCCGGTTGCTCCCGAAGTCACGGCAGATGACGTGATTTTAGGCCAAGCCAAAGCCAAGAAGATCAAGAAGGCGACGATTATTGCGATTGAAGACGCCATCGACAATTCGCTTCGAACGGATCCGGACCTACCCGATCTCTATTTAAGGCTAGCAGGAACAAACGCCGAGTACTCGAGATTTTGGCGCTTCACTGCCTTCGACACGTTTGAGCGTATTGACAAAGCGAAGAGCAAAGCTAAAAAGGCAGAGTTAAAGAAAAAGCAGAAAGCGTATTTCAATTCCGAGAAAAAATATCTCATTGCCGCGATCAAGGCGTACAAGAGCTTGGTCGACGAGGACAAATTCCGGTCTTACAAACGCAGAGATGAAGCCATCTTCTACTACGCCTACACCCTGCGACAGACAAAAAGGGAAGATGCCGCCAGGAAGGTTTTCGCGAAACTTGTACGCGAGCATCCTGACTCGCGCTTTGTAGCCGACGGTTACTTGGCGCTAGCCGACGGCTTCTTTGAAGCCGATGATTTGGAGAACGCCGATCTTTTCTACAAGAAAGTTCTGAAATTTCCGAAGTCTCGTTCTTATGCTTACGCTCTTTATAAGACCGGTTGGATCCAGTTGAACCGGCAGAACTTCAAGAAAGCGTTAGGCACCTTTTCCAAGGTTGCGGAGCTCACCAAACGAGACGAGAAGCAAAAGGTCTTAAATAAGGCTGCGAAGAAAGACGTGGTACGAGCGTACGCGGAAATTGGGAAAGCACAGCAAGCCTACAAATTGTTCCGCCGTGTAGATGAATCCTACGCTTTTACGATGCTGAAACAGCTAGGTTCCATTTACCTAACTAAGGGTGAAGCGGCCAAGACCATCTATGTTCGTAGGGAGCTAATCAAGACTCGGCCCAAGGACGACGCGGTGTGGGAGTGGCTGTTCAATGTGGTTCAAGCCATGCTCGCGA
>CAYPIX010000094.1:0-13706 GCA_964410875.1 uncultured Kofleriaceae bacterium | reverse complement strand
GCGTTTTTCAGATCTTCGGGCTCGATGGCTACGACAATGCCCGAATTCGCGAACTTCGAATCTCTCTTGCTTAAGCTCATCCCATTTACAACGACAGCGTCGGGCTCGGTGGCGGCCGGCACAATCCAACCTCCTGGGCACATGCAAAAAGAAAAGACTCCGCGTCCGTCGACCTGAGTAGCTAGTCGGTATGGAGCGGCGCCCAATTTGGGATGACTCGCGTGCTTCCCATACTGATGTTCGTTGATTTGTCGTTGAGGGTGTTCGATGCGGACTCCAAGCGCAAACGCTTTTGGTTCTACAGCAATCTCGTTATCAACAAGCATTTTGACGACATCGCTGGCGGAATGCCCCGTAGCGAGTACCACTGCGTCCCCGGATACGGTTTCGCCGTCTTCTAGAAGAAGGCCCGTTAGGCGGTCGTTATTTTTCTGAAGGTCAACAACTCGAGCACCGAAGCGAAAATTGACTCCGCATTCAACTAGAAGCTCGCGCATTGAGGTGATGACTTTGGGGAGAATATTGGAGCCGATGTGTGGCCGGGCGTCGGTCAATATCTTTTCAGGAGCGCCGTGGCGGGCCAGAATCTCAATTACATCACGGACGTCACCCCGCTTGTGAGAGCGAGTGTAGAGTTTACCGTCGCTATAGGTTCCGGCGCCGCCTTCGCCGAAACAGTAGTTTGAGTTCGTGTCTACAATTCCCCCTTGGTTGAGCTTTTTTAGATCTCGCCGCCTAGGTTGAACGTTTTTCCCGCGATCTAAGACTGTGCAACGAATTCCTTCGCGCGCGAGTTGATACGCACAAAATAGACCGGCAGGTCCCGCGCCTACAATCAAGGCATGGCGATCGGAAGTGACTCTTTTGGGTTCGGGTGTGCCGAGAGTCGAGGATTTTGGTTTCTTGAGGCCAATAACAAGTTGGAAGCGAATCCGTTTATGTCTCGCATCTACTGATCGCTTGAGAACTCGGAGGTGCGGAAGTTCGGATGAGTCGACTTTGAGTTGCTTCGCTACCCGTTTTCGGAGAGATGCATCATCATCGTCATCGTCAAGGCCGAGCGCCAGGGTGACGGTTTCTGGGAGCACAATTAACCGACGGAGGCTTGCTTTGGAACGACATCTTGCCCGGAGAACGGAGTATCTTTGCTGGGCTCTGTTGTACTACCGGTACCTTCCGTGGAAGGTGGGGCTTGCCAAGCTGAAAAGAAATAGCTTGCCGTATCTTTAAGCGCAACGAGATATGGTTCTTCGAAGTGCGGCAGTTGTTCCCTATGGCACCACGCCTTCATAATCTCTTGAGCACGTGGAAGGTTTTGGTGGGGAATCTTCGTGAAAAGGTGATGCTCGACCTGATAGTCCAGGCCGATAAACAGCCATGAAATGACTTTAGGTAGTTTGAGATTTCTCGTAGTTGCGAGCTGATGTTTCCAACCTTTTTCGTAATCGGAAACAATCGGAAGCCCGATATGAGCTGGGGCGAAAATGAGCGCCAACAGGAGTCCGCCCACCGCCCAAACGCTAGTGTAGACGATAAGTGCTTTGGAAAGCCCAAACAGCACTGCGGGAAGACCAATCCAGAGCGAGTAGTGGATGATAAGGCACGAGACATCAGCAACCAGGGCCTTTGTGATTCCATTCTTCCGGACGTAGCGAACGCTTCCCTTGACGGTTTCCCAGCGCATTACGAATGAGAGAAATAGAGTAAGGGGCCAGAAAAGATAGCCTTGAAGGTGTTTTTGAAAAAACTGTTGCGGGCGAGGAGAATCCTTGTACCCAGCTTCACATAAGGCCATTGGCCAAAGGGCGACGTCGTCGTCAATGCCGTGTACGTTGGGGTGCCCATGATGAAGTACATTGTGTTTTTGTTTCCAATGAAGAGCACCTAGTCCGCCCATCAACGGAAAAGCAACGTGGAGCATTACTTCATTCTTAGTCTTGTCAGAAGAAAAGCTCCCGTGAGCTCCTTCGTGACCAATCATACTCCCCGAAGCGAGCGGAATCGCGGCAACTGGAGCGATACAAAGAGCGAGCCAGACAGGAGATTGCAGCGCAACAATCCAAAGTCCGACGCCAATCCCAATCAAGAAGATGTACTTGAACGTCGTAGCAACCGTATGATTCTCAAAAACGGATGCAGCGCGAAGTTCCTGGCGCAGCTCTTTAATGGATGCTGGGTTGCTCACAACCCATAAGATAGAACGTTTGGCGCTCACCTGCACGGGTATGACGAAAAACTGACAAGCCTGGTCGAATTTCTCTGCGTGTTTTCGTCCGTTACAAGTTGGTGAAAGAGCCCAAGTACATAATATCTAGGCCTGTAAGAGATTCTTGGTGCGTTCATTCCCCTCGTTGGTGCGATTTGGTGAGACGTCACAAAGTTGATTGAGATGGGTTCGGAAGTTGCAGAATGTCTTAACCGTCTCTTACCCCCACGGACTGTCTAGTCTTGAAGCCCGGTAGGTATTAAGACTCTGTCGAAGAGCTCAAAGAGTGCATGTATAGCCAATGCAAGTAGTGCGGCAGGTACCGCTCCCAGGAAAACCAACTCCAATTTGTTGGTGTTCAGGCCTACGACGATTGGTTGACCAAATCCGCCAGCGCCAATCAACGCCGCGATCGTGGCGGTTCCAACATTAATGACCGCCGCAATTTTGATTCCGCTAGTTATCGACCGTGATGCTAGTGGCAATTCAATCTTTCGCAACTTCTCGAGAGGGGAGAGCCCCATAGCATCACTAACTTCTAAGAGCTTCGGGTCGATATCGACGAGCCCGCTATAGGTATTCCTGACGATTGGGAGTAAGGCGTACAAAAACAGCGCGACCATTGCTGGAAGAGAACCAATACCTAGTAGTGGAAGGAGAAAGCAGAGTAAGGCTAAGGAGGGGATGGCTTGAACAGTGCCTGTGAGGAGCAAAATGGATTGGCCCAGAAGTTTTCGATTTCGCGCGAATACGGCCAGTGGAACCCCAACCAGGACAGAGAACGTGAGTGGGATGAAAACCAGAAATAGATGTTCGGTGAGCCAACGCCATAAATCTGTCCACGGAATACCCTTAGCCTCAGTTTCGGGCGCCGTTTTGCCTAGGAACGCAGCGGCAACTTTGGGAAAAGTTTGGCCGTCGGTTTCGACGCGGGCGTTAAAGGAAATCATCTCCGCTTCCGAGATCTTCCCTTCTAACCGTTCGCGCAATGACGCCCACTGTTTTGGGAATTTTTCGGTGGCTTCGATACGAGCGAGAACAACTGCGTCGTAATTGGGAAACGCGTGTTTGTCATCCGTGAGTATTCGAAGGTCTAGATCCGCTAGTTGAGCATCTGTCGTGTAGAGGTCGGTTACGTCGATTTTCCCTTCTGTCAGCGCTGTTGCTTTCAGCCCGTGAGAAATTCCGTTTAGGTTTGGTAGGTCCAGCCCATAGACTTCTTGGAGCTTTGGGTATGAGTCGGGGCGCTCCATAAAGGCGGGCGTAAACGCGACGGTTAGGCCTGTTTGGCTTTTTAGGTCACCTATTGTTTTTAGATTCCTCTCTTTTGCAATGCTCTCCCTTACGACCACCGCATAGGTATTGTTGAAACCAATGGGGTCACTGATGGTCAAGCCTTTGGCTCGTAACGCAGATCGGATTTCAGCAGGGGAAGTCAGCTGGGCTTTCTTCAACAAAGCAGAAGAAATAGTCCCTGTGTATTCAACATAAAAGTCTACGTCACCCTTCTCGATGGCGGCAAAAACCAAAGCGGTATCGCCCAGGCCAAGACGTTTCTCCACTTGAAGACCATCGTCTTCGAGTGACTGTGCAAGGACCTCACCAAGGATATAGCTCTCAGTGAAAGTCTTGGAGCCTACAGTGACGGCTTCGTTTGTTTTACACGACGCGAGTGAAACGAGTGAGAACAACGAGAGTATGACTTTGAATTTTGTCATGATCAGGTTGAAGCGAGGGGGCGCTGCGCGTCCAGGAATTTCCTTACGTACTCGTTGGCTGGGTTCTTGTTCAAGCTGGAGAAATTGCCACGTTGCGCAACCCTGCCCTTGTGGAGGAGGGCAATACTGTCTCCAAGGTATGCGGCTTCGTTAAGGTCGTGAGTGACCAAAATGACCGTTTTCTTCAGCTCACGGAAAATCGTCCGCAGTTGTTCCTGAAGATCGGAACGGATGATCGGGTCTAGGGCACCGAGCGGTTCGTCCAATAGAAGTGCAGGAGGATCTAACATCAAAGCTCGCATCAAGGAGACTCGTTGCTTTTGCCCACCGCTCAGTTGTTTAGGATATTTTTCGATCTGATCAGGTGCGAGTCCAACGAGTTCCGCGAGCTCTTTGGTGCGGCGGGTAACTTGCTTTCTGGGTACTCCACGTAAATCAGAAAGGAGCGCGACATTCTCTTCAGCGGTGAGGTGTGGGAAAAGTCCTCCGTCTTGGACGACGTATCCAATTTTTTCTCTGCCACCTAATTCTTGAGAGAGGCGAATGTGGCCAGAGTCCGGCGTGGTCAAGTTCAGGATAAGCCTGAGAATGGTTGACTTTCCGCTACCACTTGACCCTAGTAGCACGTGAGTTTTCCCTTCTTCAAAGTTGAGGGAAATACCATCGATAACTTGGAGCCCGCCAAAGGACTTAACAAGATTCTCAAGCGCAATCATGACCCCACCCTAACCGTAGAACGCGTGCTAGCGACGCGCTGCTCTTGTGTTTGGGACTTTGACCTTCTTCGGTTTCTTCGAAGGAAGGTATTTCTTGCGCCAATTGATGAAACGTTGATTCGTTGTCGCGCCATGTTGCATTGCACGCTCTTTGATCTTGGAGAAAGTGGTTTCAGGCGGACTTGTTTTGGCTGGCGGGCCCGTACCCGGTGGAGGGGGCATTCGCCGCTTGTAAAGGTCCCGGAAACGGTCCGATTCCTTACTTATGGTCGGGCCTAGGTAGAATTCCGCCGTTTCAACGATGCTTCGGATCGCGGTGCGGCCACCAGCGGGGGTGAGATACTCCTGACCGCCAAACAGAATGGCTGAACCGAGGATAACATTGCGAGCTGGTTTAAAAACCGTTCTGCTCAGTAGGAGTTTGGCCGTTTTCTTCCCTAAACGGAGTACTCGATTTGCCAGAAACGTGCGGATAAGCAATTTGCTCCGAAGGCGCAGGTTTCTTACTACGTTGTTTCTCGCTGGCCGACGCGCAATGGTCTCTTTAGTTTCAGAGTCGGTTACAACCTCGGCCTCTTCGGTGACGTCATCATTGGCTAAGAGATTGGCTGGAACAGCAGACAGGACCAGAACCAAACAAAGCGTTGACCCGAGCGTTTTCACAGTCATTTTCGCATGCACGTGACATACCTTTGCTAACAGTCTGGAAATACAACGCGTTAGAAAATGCGTTGGATAGAGGAGACGCCGCCATAAGGCGGCGATACAAAGCATGGGGCTACTTTGGTGTGATTACTCCTCAAGACGCGAAACAGCGATTTGGTTCAAATAGACTTCAACGGCTGTGTACCCTGAAGCCAGTACTTGATTTTGGTCACTGGGATCTTCGGGATCGAGACCCATGGTTTGTTCCCAGGGATCGGGCATGCCGTCATTGTCTTGGTCAGGTAACGGTTGGCTTACGACTAAGCCGTCTAACAAGTCGACAGGATAGACCCCCCACTTTCCCGTTCTCGATCGCGTGTCTGCAATGGAACGCTTGGTAACTGCGTCACGAGGAAAAGCTCCCGCAAAGCTAAGTACTGTCTCATAAGCTTCCGGGGAGGGTTGGGTTTCGACTGCCGTGCAATCGGTGCTCTCGGAGAAACTGTATTCGTTTTCGGCTCGAAGGGTCACTGGTGCGTACAAGTCTTGGGAACATTCCTCCCATGGATTGTCCACCGTTCCCGCGCAGGGTGAGTCGTCATCGTCGACAAAGTTATCCTTCAAAAAATACCCGAGGGTGTTTGATGAAAAGTTGTTCTCGTCGTCAAAGAAGAAGGGAATTAGAGGACTGCTCGGACCCTTCCGGAAGTAATTCCCAACGATGTTGAACTCTCCGTCTGCAGCATTGTGGTGGACGAAACCGTGGCGGGCGTTGTAGATGACGTTGTTTCGGACCTCCGCTGGGCCGGTTGCAAGTGCGGGGTTTCGATTTTTGTGATGGGCGAAGAGATTGTGATGAAGAGTGACTCGGGACCCGTTGGGACCACTGATTAGCCCATAGTTGTGCTCGCCCTCGGGGTGTCCTTCGGTGGCACTTGATTCAATGGTTGACCATTGAATGGTCACGTTTCGTGCTGAATAGATATCGACGGTTTCGTCTAGGGCGAAGGACGCGGAGACGTGGTCAAAAATAAGATTGGTGTTCCGCGAAAACTGAATCGCATCGAATTGGTTGCCATCTCCACCTCTGAATTCAGGACGAACCCGGATGTGCCTGATAATGATATTTCCAACTTGAGAGTTGTAAGCGCCAGTCAAGCGGCCTTTAATGGTTATTCCCGCCCCTGGCGCGGATTGGCCGGCAATGGTTGCATTGCCGTAAGGAACCTCAACGTCGCCTTCGATCACCCCACTAACCTCAAAGACAATCGTGCGTGGCTCGTCTACGTTCAAGGCTGACTGCAAGCTCCCTGGGCCTGAGGCATCAAGCGTTGTCACTTTGATTACTCGTCCACCACGCCCGCCGGTGGCGTAAGCACCAAATCCTTTAGCGCCAGGAAACGCGGGTAACTGGCCTGCTTCTGAATTTGTGCACGTCGACGGATTGGAAATAATATCCGGGGGTGTCGACCGGGGAGCATCGTCTATTGAACCTCCAACGCACGCACAAAACGCTTGCAGTGCTCCCAACCCTGGCACCCAAAACCACCTCACCTGCTTCAAGCTAGCACGGTAGTCGAAAACTTCTGTGAAAAGAAAATAAACCACATGGTGCGATACCGAAGTACCACAAGGGCAAGTGGCTTATTCTATTTGAGACTTGTGCTATTCGCCTATCGCCGGCGTCTTACTTTTTTCTTGGCACGAGCCTTCTTCGGAGAGGCTGGCGCCTTCTTCTTCCAGGTCATCCGGGGGCGAGGAATCATCGACAACAGGGATTTCATTGTTGTCCGCTGTTTCTTTTTGGGGTTGTAGCGCTCTAGTTTGTTTATCCGCGTCTTGATTTGTTCTTTGGAGTGTTTCATGACTCGCATCAAGAGTTTGACCGTAGAGGTGTCTGCCGGTGCAGTTTCAGTGACCATTATCCGCCCCTCTGGAATTCCTGCTTTGGCAAGGGACTGGACAAGAGCTTCTGTCGAGCCTGGACCGGGTTTGTAGTTCCCAGAGGTGGGCGAAACGATAGCTAGAAGAACTTCGCCACGTTTGTTCTTGAACAGTTTGAAGGAACCGGCTCCGCGAACCTCTTTCCCGCGCGCCATAATGGGATGCTTTGCACCATCTTTACTGAAGATGATCCGATCGGATCCGGCTAATTGAACCCATTCCGCTAACTGTCCAGATTCGAGCTGCGCCATAGAATCGGCGCCAATATTATGAACCTGAGAGGTATCGATTCCTTTTTTGCGTTGAGCGTTCTCCATTAACTGAATCGCTTCTTTGCCGGTGCGTTCCTTGCCATCTTTACGTTCCGGAAGCCCTCGGTAGATCGGTTTGTACAGGTCGACGCCCTCTTCATTTTTTGAAAGCTGCCGGTCCGGTTCGGGGGTCAGGACTTCGTCAGCTTTTTCAATCGCGTATTTGCGAACCCTCTCACTCAAACGAAGAATCCGGCGGATATTTGACCGTTGCGCCGACAACGCTTCGTTGCGTTTTACTTCGCTACCACCGCGGTTTCCTATCGATTCAAGAAGGGTAAGAGCTCGAATCTCAAGTAGGTAGAGTTCAGATGCGACTAGAACAGGCGACTTTTCTAACTTGCTCTCTAGTCCTTCTGCAGCTCGGGCTAGAGCTCTGCTCTGGCGCCAAGTGTTATATCCCTCAATAGGGTTGAGGGGACCGGCTACGCCTAGGCTTGGCGTCAGAAAAAAAGAAAAAAGCAGGGTCAGCGGAAGAAACCCGCGTCGGAATCTTGGAAACAGCACACACAACTCCTCTCAAATTACACAGACGCTCGAAAATACTGCAGTCTGTAGGCCAATACGCACGGAAGGAACTTCGCAAAAGCACTTGCTGTAATTCGGTGTGTTTGGGTTACGTGAGTAGACGTCTTATCTGTTCCGTTTCGTCACAGCTAGTGACAGGAACCTCCGCCAGGAGCCCAACCTTGGATCGATCAAACCGCGTTTAACTACGCAATACGAAATGCGCGTTCGATGGCGCGGTAGGTGCAGTGCGTTTTGTTTCTGTTTCTGTTTCTGTTTTCCAAAGGAGACTGTTGTGTCTAGTGCTATTCGAAATGCTGTTTTTGTATTGGTTTCAGTTCTGCTTGCCAGCGAAGTGTATGCAGGTGACCCACCTCCGCTAGTTTGGCGTCACACGATCTCTGATCGGCTTGAGAAATCGAGAATTCAACAGTACGGAGTTGGCCCCTACGCGGATGCTCAGAGTCGTTTAGAAACTGAGTTGCAAGCGACGATACCGCTCACCGAATTGGCAAAGGCCAAGAAGAAGGTTGATCGTCTTGTTCGTAGCCCTGCGGCCGCAGCGAAAGTATTCGGCAAGGGGTACCGGGTCGTACGGTTAAACAAAACGCCCCGTCGAGTTGCAGACATTTACATGGACACGCCTGATGGCAAGCTCGCTAGTGTTGGTGCGAGTCTTCGCATTCGTATCGAAAATGGAATCGCGCAAGTCAATTTCAAGCCACCAGGCGGGCAGCGCTTCCCTAGTGGGATGGCTCACCGTATTGAGAATGGCATCGCCATCCAATTCGACAAGGGTAAGAAAATGTCTGCAAGAACCGTGGCTTTCCTAGAAAACACAAGGCTACGTGACAACCCTCTCAGGGAACTCCCTCGGCTGTTTCCTGGAATGAAGGCGCGGGATTTCTTGATTCCGCAGCTGCAAATCAAACAGAAGCGCGCAATTTATGAAGTGCAGAAGCTTGAAGGTGGCGCCTGGGTTACTGCGGGTGAGATTACGATAGACAAAGTAAATTCCACCAAACCAGGCGGAAAGGGCAAACGCGTTAGTTTTGGTCGCGTTGAGTTGGAAGGGGAACATCTGTCTCTTCAGTTAACTCAGAATCAAAAAGCACGACTCAAAGCGGCCAAGAAATGGAAAGGCCCTCATAAGGCGTCTGACACTCGCAACCCCGCGTTCACAAAGAGCAAGGACGTCAAGAACATTGATCGAATGGGTCTGGCATTCTCAAAGTTCCTCGGTGTTACAAAGGCTGATGGAAGTAAGTACGCTGAAGCGAGACGCCTTCTTAAAGCAAAGGGCGTAAATATTTCCAGAAGAGCTAAAGTCTTTAGAGCTTCTCGACGCAGCACTAAGGCAAGGACTGCTGCGAAAGCAAAAGCTCGCACTCGTGTTGCTTCTCGGAGGAAGCGATAAAAATGGGCTTTGGGGAAGAAAAGAAAGTGGCGTGTCGCAGAATATTCTGTTTGGTCATCGCGGCTTGTTTCGGGCTCAGCTTAGCGTCTAGTGAAGCGGCTCGTTCAAGACGCCCTCGGCGTGGCGGGCCTAAGGCTGTGCGTAAAGTCAAACTGCCCAAAACAACCACGAAGACGCTGCGAAGTAACCGGCCGGCGGGAAACAAGACAACGAGGCTAACCGGGAATCGGGTTATCCCAAACGCCCAAGCGAAAACTGCCAAAGAGCAAGCCAAAGCAGTGAAGGCTCACAAGAAAGCGGTCAAGAAAAAGAGGAAAGAGATGGAAGCCTGGGTTTGGGATGAAGCCATGGCTTCATACACAGAACTTGTTTTCCAGCCGCAAGTAAACGCGATAGTAACGCGAGAAGACTCCTACGGTAGTGGGACCAATCAATCTAAAGCCGTCAAACTCACCAAAGGGGTGGGGAAGAACGGCAAGATTCGGGTGACGGTGATGAACAACGTCAGCGGTCACGACCTCTATCACGACGGAATGACGGATGCGGCGTATGAGTCGGCAATAAATCAAAGAGTCAAATCAGATAGAGTGCGCGTTAGCATTCGCTATCCCGACGGTTCGACCGAGGTCCTCAAAGACGGTGTCCAATCAAAAGTGGTTACGTCGGTTGAGGTTTCAGCGACTCTGAAGCCGGGGAGCAATACGATTTTCGTCGATAGGACTGATGCATCTGGACGTGTGGTCGGTAGTGCGAACGCACTTGCTGGTCGCGGTGTTGAAATCCAGTGGAATGGCAAATAATGGAAAAAAATAATCTCTACAAATTACTCTTGGCTGGTGCCGCGGCGTTGATAGTCGTTGGCGGCAGTGCCAATGCAAAAGCGGAAACTCACGAGCGTGTCAGCGTCAAACCGTGGAAAGAAAAAGGAAAGACGGTTGGCGTAAAAGTCACTTTGACGCTGCGTCCGACGATTTACACGGAAGTCCGAGTGGGTCTAGGGAATCCAGGGTCGCTCCCAAATACAAACAGCTATCACGTTTGGCGGGATGCTGCAGCAGGGGTGTCGGGAAACTATATTCTTCACAGTTTTGGAAAAATTTCGGGCGTAAACGCACGAACCCCAAAGACCGTGACGTTGTCGGTTCGGTACTCGAAAGCCACAAAGCTCAAGCCTGGTCAGCCCATTGAGGTCGTATCGGCCTGGCGGAAGAGTTACTGGCACATCCATGGTGCAAAAAGCCCCATGTACAACCAATCGGTTACCTACAACCTGCCAAAAGCAACTCGCACGGCCAAAGCGAAAACGACCAAGGCAAAGCCGAAGCGGGTGACCAAAGCGAAAACGACGAAGGCAAAACCAAAGCGCGCGACCAAGGCAAGAACGACCAAAGCAAAGCCAAAGCGCGTGACCAAAGCGAAACCAAAACGCGCGACCAAGGCAAAGCCAAAGCGCGTGACCAAAGCGAAACCAAAACGCACGACCAAGGCAAAGTCGAAGCGGGTGACCAAAACGAAAACGACTAAGGCAAAAGGAAATCGCTTGGCAAAAGTGACTCCTGCGAAAGCAAAAGCGAAGCCGGCCAAAACAAGGGCGGCGGCAAAATCCAAAGCGAAGCCAAAACGGCGAAGGCGTAGAAGAGCAAAACGCAGTTAAGGCGTAGTCACCGAATGCGAGCTCCGTGTTCCCTGTTACGGGAGCCGGAGTTTTGCTAATTCAGGGGCTAAGGGGGGCCAGTGCATCAAACAGGGGATTGTTCCCCCACAGTAAAAAAACTAAGCGAACTCTAGTTGCGTTTTGCTATGTCAAAGCATGTCCTATGAGTCTGATATGAGAAGGTTTTTCTCATTGGTGCCTGTTGAGGTAATTGGTTCAGATCTTGAAACTTAGAGGAGGCAGCCACTCTGGCTGCAACCCCTGAAAATGAGCCACAAAAACAAAATATACGCACCAATCGATTTGGATCGCGTGATCGGTGGCTCCAACGCTGGTGTTCCGAAGAACCGGGGGCGTAGTCACGGAGACGGAGGAGTTAATGCCTTCGGTGGTACTGCGGACCAGGGGCTTTACCAAGCCGGCATGGTGGTTACTGGTAGTCTGTACGATGGCGGGGGGCTGGGTGATTTTTACGCCGGTGCCGAGTTTCATTCCGACGCTCTGGCTCTGGACGTAGAAAATTTCGAAGAGTTTGATGCCGACTTGGCGTTTGACGCAGACCATGCGGTTTCAGAATTTTCCATACCTCAATACGACGAATTTGCTGTCGTTCCCGGAGAACTAAGTGGTGCTCCAGAGTTTCTCAGTCCGGACGCTTTCAATGACGTTCTGGGCTTGGAAACGAATGGTAACGTAGCCGATAGCGCGCAGGATTTTGACGAGCAATTTGGTACCGTCAGCATGGAACAATCTGACATGCTGTCTGGTGTCTTTGAAGGGCAGGTAGACTTCGCCGAGCTCGGTGCTGATCTTCTAACCAGTGTGGTTGAACCGGGAGTGCAGCCTGTAGGGGATTTCGGAATAGACGCCTATGGAGTCGAAACGAGTTACACCACGGCTGACGACGTTTTGGGCCAAGCCGACGACGCAGATCTTGATGAAGTCATTGCAGATACATTCTTCGGTGGCTACAACCCAGGCCAATAAGCCCTCTCCACAACATTCATATCGATAACCTCCTAGAGACGGCAAGACACGGTGTTACTGTCACGGAGGGTATGGCATCCGAACTACTTTTGAACTTGGGTCTTGCACTGATACCTATGGTCTTTCTGTGGGGGCTCAGTATCTCTTTGCGCGACGTGAGCATTGTCGACATCTACTGGGGCGCAGGTTTTGTGTACCTGGCTTGGATGAGCAGTTTGCGAACTGTGGGGATCGATGCATTTACATGGCAGCACTGGGCCCTTTGTATAACCGTTTCTGTTTGGGGAGCTCGATTGTCCCTCTATCTTCTTTGGAGAAATTGGGGCGAAGGGGAAGACCCGCGCTACGTCAGTATGCGCTCTCGGTCGTCTAATTTTTGGCTTACGAGCTTTCTCCGTGTGTTTGTTCTTCAGGCGATTGTTATGTGGTGTGTGTCACTTCCCGTCCAGGTTAGCTTGCTCTCGGGCGGCAGAGGATTTATGGCCATTCATGGGCTTGGACTGGCGTTTTGGAGCGTAGGGCTATTTTTTGAAACCGTCGGCGACTTTCAACTGGCACAGTTCAGGAAACGGCGGACTTCGGGGCAGGTGCTCGACAAAGGATTGTGGCGATACACTCGTCATCCCAATTATTTTGGCGATTTTATGGTTTGGTGGGGCCTCTTTCTGTTGTCTTGGAGGTCGGTTGACTCCGCATGGACTGCGGTGGGACCAGCGATAATGACGTTTTTTCTGTTGCGAGTATCAGGGGTAGCCCTTCTCGAAAAGGACATAGGTCAACGGCGGCCGGCCTATTCTGAGTACATAGAAAAGACCTCACCGTTTTTTCCTTGGTTTCCGAAGGAGTAAATGGCGAGCGGTCGCCATTGAGAGCAATCCTTGCTAGTTTCCGAGCATGAAGGTAGGGAGCCTGTGTGGAATCGTTGGGTTGTGCTCGATTTTTGGTGTCGCTTGTGAAAGCGACACGATGGGTCGTATAGGTCATGCACCAGCCAATTTCTTTGTTGAAAGTATGTTCCCAGAAACGGATGCAACATTACTTTCGCCAGACTCTTCAATTTATCTAACGTTTTCTGAAGCGTTGAACGTTGCCAGTGTTACCGAATCGACAATTCGGCTCTACCAGAGGGAGTCAAAGAGAGTGGTTCCTGTTGAGGTACTCTTTTCTGCCGACGGGCTTTCTGTCGAGTTACGGCCTAAGAGTCCTCTTTCCGTAAACTCTCGTTACACCATAGTTTTGGACGACGTCGAGTCTAAGAACAACGAACGCCTAAACTATAGAGCCAGGTTCTTCACTGTCCTACATAGACCAAAGAGTTTTACTGGTTACAAAGACGGTGAGTTATTTCGGTTTTACGACGCTTCCTCAACCGTTCCTGTGTGCGAAGCAAATTGCGACGGGCAGCTCTACGACGGGAGGATCTCTGTTCAGTATTATCGAGCTGGGAAGGATTCGCTTCAAGATACGGAAGACGACGTCCTGGGTAATTTAACCCGATATCACTACAATTCAGGGCGGGACAATACGTCGTACGTCGTACGAAGCTCTCCCGGGCAAGACGGCGCATACGACACCCCCGACGATGTGTTCCTTTATAGGAG
>CAYPIX010000093.1:0-13959 GCA_964410875.1 uncultured Kofleriaceae bacterium | reverse complement strand
GTAATAGGAAGCGGATTTGGTGGACTGGCTGTGGCCATTCGCCTGGCGGCCAGCGGTGCCGACGTCGTCTTGTTCGAGGGCAGAGACAAACCTGGCGGTCGCGCTTATGTGTACGAAGACAACGGTTTCACTTTTGATGCGGGCCCTACCGTCATAACGGCCCCTCATTGTATTGAGGAAGTTTTTGCCGCAGCAGACAGAAGACTCGAAGACTACGTAGAACTTCTGCCGGTCACACCATTTTATCGTTTGCACTGGGAGGATGGCCACGAGCTCGACTATGACGGCAATCTTACTAACGTAATCAAAGAGCGCTACCCGGAGGATCTCGACGGGTACGAGAGGTTTCTCACGTACGCGAAACGTGTCTTCCAAGCCGGGTACGAAGAGCTCGCAGCGCAACCTTTCCTCCGCTTCCGAGACATGGTTCGCGTCGCCCCTCAACTAGCAAGCCTGCGTGCGGACCGCTCCGTCTACCGAACTGTTTCCAAGTTCGTTCGAGACGAGCACCTAAGGCAGGCTCTTAGTTTTCACTCGCTTCTTGTAGGCGGGAACCCCTTTTCAACCAGTTCCATATACACACTCATCCACTACCTAGAGCGAGAATGGGGCGTGTTTTTCCCAAAAGGTGGAACGGGGGCGCTCGTCAACGCCATGGTTAAACTGTTCACGGAACTGGGCGGCGAGATCCGCCTCTCCTGCCCCGTTGAGAAAATCACCCCCGACTCGAATGGTCACTTAGTAGACAGCTCAACCGAGCAAGGGGAGCGATTCGACATTGTGGTCTCCAATGCAGACATCCATCACACCTACAAGACTCTCCTTAGCGGAGAACCCAAAGCCCAAAAAACAACACGAAAGCTAGAACGCTTAGAATGGTCCATGAGCCTTTTCGTCCTCTACTTCGGAACGAAGATCAGCTATTCAGACCAAATAGCCCACCACACAGTGCTCTTCGGGCCCCGTTATCGCGAGCTCCTCGCTGAGATTTTCAAGGGGAATAAACTACCCGAGGATTTCAGCCTCTACCTTCATGCACCCACGGTGTCAGATCCAAGTTTGGCACCAGACGGGTGCGGTGGGTTCTATGTCCTCGCGCCGGTTCCCCACTTAGGCCGAGCCCCAATCGACTGGAACGAAGAAGCTCCAAGGTATGCTGATTCCATCCTCGAATATCTCGAGCGAGTGCTCCCAAACCTGCGTGAGAATGTGGTCACAAAGCGGTGGTTTACTCCAAATGATTTCGCCGACAAGCTGAACGCCCACATGGGATCAGCCTTTTCATGCGCGCCGCTGTTAACACAGAGTGCATGGTTTCGCCCCCACAACCGTGACCCCAAGATTGACGGTCTGTACTTCGTGGGCGCCGGCACCCACCCCGGCGCCGGGGTCCCTGGCGTCATCAATTCTGCGAAGGCCACGTTCTCCCTGATTGCCGAGGATTACGCTGCATGAACATCCTGGCCCAACAGGTACCTGAGCAAGTCACCCGAACCTGCAAGGAGACGATAAAAAACAACTCACGCAGCTTCTACTGGGCGTCTCGCCTGTTTCCGAAACACCTCGGGAACGACGCAGTGGCCTTGTACGCATGGTGCCGAAGGGCAGATGACGCCATAGATGACTCCCTTCCAGAGCATCGGCCAGCCGCTCTCGACCGACTGAGAGCGGAAGTCCAATCAGTTTATAATGGAACCCCTCAAACCGACTCGGCTCTTATCGCTTTCGCCGACGTGGTTTCAAGGCGCCAAATCCCTATGGAGTACCCGCTCGAGCTCTTACTGGGTATGGAGATGGACGTGGTCGGTACGACCTATCGAACATTTGACGAGTTGCTACTCTACTGTCACCGCGTCGCCGGTGTTGTTGGACTCATGATGTCCCATGTGATGGGAGTCAAGAGTGAAAAAGCCCTCGTAAGCGCTGCCCATCTGGGTATTGCAATGCAGCTCACCAACATCTGCCGGGACGTCGCGGAAGACTGGTACCTCGGCCGCATATACATTCCCAAAGACGTTTTGACCGAGAAAGATCCGGGGAAAGACGTATTTCCGCAGTCCATGTCCCCCAAGCGAATCGGTAGTGCTGAACTTGCTCGAGCTACACCGCCAAGCGTTAAACACTTACTAATCGAGGCGCAAGACTTTTACCAAAAGGGGCGAAGAGGTCTTCCCGCTCTTTCTTGGCGTTGCAGATGGGCCGTCGACGCCGCCCAGCGAATTTACTCAGATATTGGCCGAGTCTTGGCTAAACAAGGCTTCAACCCTATGGTTGGCCGAGCCATCGTGCCTGGCTGGCGAAAGTTCCTGCTGGTAACCCGAGCGACCGCAAGCATGCTTCGCTTCAATTTTGGCCGTCCCCACATACCTAGTACGACCCTGACGTTTCCCGATGACATCCTTTCTCGCTGACATAAAGACCTACTCTCTTCGCATTCGCGAATTTTCGCGGGCGGACTGGACCTACTATGTGCTCTGGGTGGGTTTGATGCTTGGGCTGGTGTTCGCCACCGGAGGCTTTTTGGCTGTTGGACTCTATGGAGGCGCGGCATTTCCTGCGGAGGCTTGGCTCGTCCCAATCGGAGCTGGCATTTTCACGGTGGCGATTGCGTTCGACACGATTGGCCATAGAACAGTGTACGCGGAAGCCCTCGACAGCGGCGAGGGACTAGTGCATTCCATAACAATTTTCCTCGGTATCGGCAGCTGTGTACTTCTTTGCCTGTCTTACGACTACCCACACTGGTTCATCATTCCAGCCGCCGTTTTCACCCTCCTGTCTTTTGTATACAGCCTTGTAGATGAATGTTTTCACTGGCGACGCTACATCAACGGTGACACCGATCGCGTCGAAGCCTGGAGTCACGTATTCATTCTGATAGGCCATGCCATCATGATGACTGGCTGGTGGACCTGGCTCTACTTGGGTTACCCAGGCGTTGCCGAGACGCTGGAATTTTTAAGCCATCCAAACGGGGTTTCCCTATGAGCCAGAGGACAAAGGTCCTGTTTGTCGCCGAAGACGTAACTCTTGCCCAAGTCGTACGTCTGGTAACTCTCGCCAAATTTTTACCGATAGACAGGTACGAGATTTTTTTTGCGTGCTCCAACTTTGAACCACTGGTCTTTGAGGACACGAACCTCGAGCGCAGGTCTATATTCACGGTCGACCGAAAAAAAGTATTCAAAAGCCTTCGTTCCGGCAAGAGACTCTACGAATACGGGCTGCTGAAGAAGTATGCCGAGGAAGAATGCCAACTCCTCGACGAGATCAAACCAGACGTTGTAGTTGGCGATTTCCGGTTAAGCCTCAGCGCATCGGCTCCGTCTAAAGGCATCCCACTCGTCACACTTATAAATGCATACTGGTCTCCTTTTGCTAGGAGGCCAAATGGCTGGCCCATGCCAGAGCACCCGATCGTACGTATGCTTGGAGTCGAAATGGCAAGCAAACACTTCCCTAAAGCTTTGCCGACAGTATTCAAGCATTTTGCCAAACCTGTGAACCGACTCCGGCGTAAGTACCAACTTCCAGCGATAGGTAGCCTCGCGCAAGTACTAACATATGGCGACGCAACCATTTTCCCAGACATCGCGGAATTGATTCCAACCAAAGGGCTCCCCAAGGAAAACCAATTCCTCGGTTTCGTCGACTGGTCCCCGGCGTCGCCCCCCCCAGAATCCTGGGCCGAAATACCAGCGGATGCTACTACCATCTACGTGACACTGGGCTCTTCGGGTCAAGTCGACAACCTTCCAGCCGTGCTCGACGGACTTAAGGATCTCCCTGTACACGTTATCGTTGCCACCGCTGGCCGCGTTTCACTCGACAAACTCCCCAAAAACTTTCACGTGTCTGACTACGTTCCCGGCGCCGGGGCGTGCAAGCGAGCTAACCTGGTCATCAGCAACGGCGGCAGCAGTACAGGATACCAATCCTTAGGGCAAGGCACGCCGGTTCTTGGGATCGCAGACAACTTAGACCAGTACCTTGCCATGACCGCCATCGAGGAAGCCGGCGCTGGTAAATTGCTTCGGTCTGGCCTCACGACGAAAGAGTCGGTTCGAGAAGCCGTTTCCGCCATGCTCGGCGACGCCGAAATGAACAACGCGGCGCGACAGATTGCTCTGAAAAACAGCAAATACAACCCATCGGAAACGTTTATGAAAACCCTGGACCGTGTTTCTTCTAATCCAGCGAGCGCGACGGCCGAGCCCTTAGCGTCCTAGCTAGAGGGACAGGTTGACCGCGGGTTTCACACTTGCACGACTTTGTTCAAGGCGTTCTTGAACTCCCGACTTTTGGTCATCCGTTAACGCAAACGGGTAGTAGTCGTTTCGGATAACGACGGGAGTCTTTGGGGAATCTCGCGCCACAAGGACAATCAGTTTTTCGTCGCCGACGAGGAGCGGCTGTTTCCCCTGCCCGGTAACGTACGGAACTTTGTGTTTGCCTATCGCGGCGTTGGGGATTCCCGAGCCGCCGGTAATCTCGTAGTGAAACGTGCTGATCTCGACACCGTTTGGTGATGACACGTCCACTTTCTCGATGGCGCAGTGGACCTCAATAGAATCTCGACCGGCCCGCTTAACCGCGCGCCCAAACTTCATAGACTTCCAACCCAGGAACAAAAAGCTCACACTTACCAAGAGACCTGCAAGGATCATAAATACCGTCGCCCTCCAGCGCCCTCCGCTAGATTCTACAGCCCAGGAAAGCACAGGGTTATCGGGTTGGTTGGGGTCGAAGCGGACCTCGACAGGATCTTTATCTTCGGGGCCTCCCAAGAAAGTATCGAAAGTGATATCGGAGGTTCGAGCTACACCATCAGGGTCAACAAATTCGACGTCTAAGTTGTAAGTGTCAAAGATAAAAAGGCGAGAGCTTTGACTCCCCTCAACGCGCCCCTCCACCGGCACGGAATTTTCCCAACGTTCACCGTCAGCCAAAATTGACTTTGCTTCCGAAAATTGCCAAGCGAGGTAGCCGATAAGCGCCCCGACGCCCACCAGAAAAAGTAGAGGGCCTCCTAAGGTCGCCCCCCACAGAATTCGCTTTTGCGGGGTGAGCGGACGTGGCGGCATGATGTCTGACTCGAGCACCTCGGTAGTTTCATCCAATCCAACCCACTGAATCCATCCGTTTTTCCACCACTTTCCTTAAAACAGGTTCTTGGCAGAGAGAGTGTGCAGGGTAATTTGTATACATCCGAGTTCAGATGTACCATCCCTAACTGGACGCAAAGGGGGGCGCTGTGAAAATTACAAGAAGAGGTTTCCTAAAATCATCGGTTGCTGCGGGTGCGCTCGCTGGGGCAAGCCAGATGCTGCCGCTAAGCCAATCATTTGCCCAACAAGCGGGCGGAAGCAGGGGCTTTTTCTTTATCCACCTCTTCGGGGGCATGGACACCCTTTACCACTTGGCCCCGGAAGCACTTCCCAACATGGTGAACCGGGACATCGATCCGCTTTTGGTAACGACCACGTCTAGCGGCGTTCGCTACTACGACCCTCTCTGGTTCGAGATGAGAGACCATATGGAGGATTGCGTTAGCATTCGAAATATACCTAGCGCAACCGGTCACTTTACGGGCGGAGGAGAGATTTACTTTGGCACTAGAAGTTCGGCTGAAATGGCTGCAGTCGAGTTCCCTTGGTTTAACTTCGCGTCGTCTGAACTCTTAGCAAGACAATTCGTGGTAGCGCCTGCATTGCTCACTCATGTCGTTCGCGGAGACTCGGCTCTCTCTCGTTTTTTCAGCGTTAACAACAGAAGCCCGGATCCCAGCGCCGCCGCGCAACGTGTAGCTGAAATCCAAGCGTTTGCCGATTCGTTAGATGCACTCGCCGGCCTTCCAGACGCTTCGTACCAACGTAAACTCTTTCTACGTCAGGCCGAATTAAACGCACGAACCTATAGACAAGATACGCAAAGGGACTTCATAGAGCGTTTCTCGGGTTCTGTAGACCAGTCAAACTCCTTGATTGACAACCCAGTTCCGCAAGTCTGGCCGCCAAGTCCAGAGCTCAGAGCCAAATTTGCGCTCACAGACGACGAACTAGCGGAACCGTTTATCGACCTCGCCGGCACTGAACAACAGCTCGCGCTCGCATATGAATGCGCTCGCCTTAAGATGGCAAACTGCTTCTATCTGCAATCGCTAAACGAATTCGACTACGATTCCCACACTAACAATGTTGTGAGGCAAACAGCAGCATCTGGGCGAGTCATGCCGAGGATCGCCCAACTTCTTACTGCCCTAAAAACCACGCCATCGCCCTACGATGCGACTAGGACCATGTTCGATGACTACAGCGTGGTTGTATTCAGTGAAATCGGTCGTGCCAACGCACCGGACCTCGCTGGAAACCGAGATGGTTTAGGAACCCCGCACTGGGGCTGGACTTCAGCGGCGTGTTTTGGCGGTGGATTCAAACGAGGGTTTTCCTTCGGCGCCATCGACTCGCTTGCGCGCGGCGTTCCAGCCGACTTCGCCACCGGCGCCCTAGAAGAAGGACGAGTTCCCACACCAAGCGATCTCGCGGCGACATTGCTGGCTGCAACCGGACTTCCAACCAATAACTACGGCGAACCAATCGAAGCCGTCCTGGCCTAGGAGAACATCATGATTCAGAAGAACGCACTCAAAGCAGCCAGTTTCCTTCTGCTCGGTTTTCTGCCCCTTTCATCATGCAACTCTGATGAAACGGATCCCAGTCCACCGACAGAACCTCTTCCCCCGGTCATTGCCGTAAACCCAATCAGCGATGTCGAATGCCTCCGAAAGATATCCCTCGTCTTAACGGACCAAGGACCAAGTGGAACTGACATAGCAGCACTAGAGTCGGGAACCACTCTTCGCGATTTCGCCGAACAATACCTAGAGACAGCAGAGTTCGAGCAGGTGGTTTTCAACTGGTACCGCGGTGAGTTTCCAACCACCTTGTTGACCGCAATTACCACGGACATCGAAGAACCCGCCCGTATTGCGGCTTACATTATCAACGAGGATCAGGACTACCGCGAAATTGTCACGGGCACCTATACCGTTGAAGTCGATGGAACTGTCACCGAGGTAACGGACCGTCCCGCAGCCGGAGTTTTGTCAACCACACATAACATGAGCGCTTTTGTTGGCGGTTTCCGACGGCAATGGTCTGGACACATGATAGCCACCTGGAGTCCCTATATCCTGGAAGCGATACAACTACCTCCTGGCTTCGACGGAGGTGATGTGGAGCCTCAAACCTTGGCGGAAAACCCCGGCTGTCGCGGGTGCCACGTAGACGAAGTCGTTGGTGTCGACAATATTGCGAATTTCGCGCTTTGCTACGCCGATGATGGTTCCTATATTGACGGCTGCGAAGAAGTGGAAAGCACCTTCCTCGCAAGGACGGGAAGTGGTCTTCAGGATTTCGGAAGAATTCTGTCTGAGTCCAATGAATTCAAGGCCACCACGATAAACTTCTTCTTTGAAAAACTAACCGGGCGTTCCATTGCGTTTGAAGAGGCTGATTTCTATGCCGCTTTGGCGGAATCCTTCACGGCCAACGGCTACAACGCAAAGCTTCTACTCACCGACATGGTTGCATCCGGGGAATTCTGCTCAAGGTAATTATCATGAGAAAACAACTATCAATTTACGCTCTACTCCTTGCCGTATTGGGCTGCAACAACGAGGAAGGCCTCGAAGAAATTCCTCCCGAGCCCGAATCCCCTGAGTTCGACGGCTCCGGAGATCGGGACATACGAGAGTCCTGGTTTGCCTCAGAAGTCCCTTTCGACCGAAACGTTCAGTTGCTTTCTTTTACGCAACTACGCAATGAAGTCGACCGGGCGCTCGACAACACGCCCTGGTTGGGCGAAAGCAATGAGGACCTTTGGCCCGGCGCCCTCGGCTCGTTCCGTGGAGCCAACTACACAACCCGTTTCCAGAACCAACGCCAGCCCAGCCAGCAGTGGTTAGTCAATGCAAGGAGAATGGCTTTCTCCGTATGTGGCGCTCGAACTCTGCAGGAGTCCGGTCTCGCTCAAGCGGATAGAGTCGTTTACGACGCTGTCGACCCAGCTGACCCGATCGTTACAGCAGAAGATGACGTCGCCGAGCAGGTGCGCTCCCTGCACGCGCGGTTTTATCGAACCCGCAACGTTACCGACGACGACCTTCAAACGTCGCTGACCCTGCTCGAGGAACTCCAGGACGAAGCGGGACCAGCGGACGCGTGGTCTGGCCTCTGCGTCGCCTACCTAACCTCGATGCGCTTCCTAAGCTTCTAGCCTAGCGCATCAGCTGCTGGCACTCTTCTGGATACGAGTAATTGACGATGTCAATACAGGAGTGCATCTCGAGCTTTTCGGTGCAGGTTTCAAGAGTCTGCGGACTGCCGGAATAAAGATCCGAGCAACCACCCTGACAGCAAAAGTCAAACGCAGTAGCGTCGCAATCAACACCAAACGTTTCATCGTTGACGCCGCATGCATCAATCCGGTCGCAGAGCGAGTTTGAGAAAACGTTGCAAACGCCGCCTAGATCTTGAATGGAGATAGTCGGGAACAAATCATCATCCGATAGATTGTCTCCACAAGCCCCAAAAGAGAACAAAACACCAAAAACACCCAGCGCCCTAGCCAAATCACCCATAGGACAATTCTGGCACTTTGTGGTTTTTACATACAGTTTCTTGGGCAATTTTCGTACAGCCCCAGGAAACCGTTAGATTTTTCAACCTAGAGGGTCTTCATGTACTCGACAATCGCTGCGGCGCCCTCTAGGTCGTCGGACCAATCGAGCTTCCAAACCGAGTCGCCAACCGGGACGTCACGGTCATGACCAGCGTTTGACAGAGGCCCTATCGCATTGGCGCGATAGAGATATCCTTCAGGCCTACCCGATTCGTCAACGCCGAGAGAGTCCCAAGCAAAACCTACATTGGTCTGGTCGTAGTCGAGCCTACTCTTGTAGAAAGTAGCTGGACGCAGGGATGGCACCAGAAGGTGGTAAAGGGTTGGAACCGATCCTCCGTGGAGGTACGGAGCTTGGGCCCAAACACCGTCAAGTGCTGTAGCCTGGTACCCTTCTGTTTCTGTATTTGGTCGGAACACATTCTCCGGAGCGATTGCACCTCCGTCGGCGGCCGCACATGGCTTTCGCTGGGTTCCATCGGGCATCACGACCGTTCTTTCGGGGCCGCAGAAAGCGACAAAGGAGGCCTGCGCACCCGCTACGCTAGCGTCGGTAGTATTTCGAGCCCGAAGCATATCGGTGCCCAAGTCATAGACAGCATTGTTCCCGGCCTGATGACAACCCTCGCAGTTTGCTTGGTAAAGCTCTTTGCCACGCGCTGCCAGATCGATATCAACATCAAACGGGTAAACTGGCGCTGGAAGGCCTCCGAGAAGGTCAGACGCCAACGCCGAGATTCGAATATCCGTGGTCGCCCCAAAACCAAGGGTCAACTGAGCAGCCAAGTTCCGATACATTGGATGGGGAATGTTTCCATTCCATTGACCGCCAGCACGTTTGTCTTGTTGCCAAACCGCCATGATGTCGACAAGGCTCTGGTTTCGCGGCATGGGCACACCAGGCGCCCCCGCGTCGACACGCTGAATATGTGTGAAAGAACGATTTATGCCAGCGGCGTCCGCCATACCTGGGAAGCCGGCAAGCATCTCGTTGATAAACTCAGGATAGTTTGCGGTGACGAGCGTCTGAAAAGCTCGAATTTTCTGGCTGGTTCGAACCATAAAGCTACCAACAACAGCTTGCGCATTTCCACGGAACAGAGCGACCTGGTTCGCTTCATAGAGAGCGTCAA
Source organism: uncultured Kofleriaceae bacterium (assembly GCA_964410875.1). Classification (GTDB taxonomy): domain Bacteria; phylum Myxococcota_A; class Polyangia; order Haliangiales; family Haliangiaceae; genus CAYPIX01. The sequence continues at coordinate 4,144 of CAYPIX010000093.1, read as the reverse complement.
ATGTTCGGCCGCCCCATTCAAAGTTCTTGTAAAAGTAGTTCGGATTTTCAGCAACTCGTCTGTCGAGAGCAGCCATGAATGCATTTGTGACTTGGTTGAGTCGAGCCGCATCACCAACAGCGCCGCGAGCCAAACTCTCAACGGTCTGATTCAGTTTTACTCGGAAGTCGACAAGATTAAACTGGGCGCTGATTCCGCCATCTATGTAAGCGAACTCGTTGTTCCCGGTGCGCACTCGACCGAGGTGACAACTTCCACAGGCGGTCGACATAACATCGACCTTGGAATCGATTTCAGCTTCCGGCCGAATCATTCCACTCCAACCCCAACCCCTCGGTACCGGAGAAGCCGGCTGACGGGCATCGTCAAACAGACCAGCAGTCTTTAGCGCGTCGGCGCCCCAGATTTCAGGTGCCACATCGGGCAAAAGGCGCATGACGATAAACGGAATCCCTTGTTCTTGACTAAACGGCGCATCCGTAAACCAAGTGTAAGCGACATCATTGGCCTCCAAATAAGCCGCATGCTCCGCCTGTCGGCTTTCTTGCTGTTCTGCCCATGAACCAGACCCGTTTGTAAAAACGCCGTCAAAGACGCCTGTGCAACCTGGAGCGGCGAACAGAGCGAGACCAAGGACCAAAAACCGGGGCGTTTTCATGCCCCTCCAATACAGCAACTATCACACCAAAACCGCGAAGGACCACATGTATGCAAAAGTAGGCACTCTGTCATGATTTTCAGCCATTTTCGGTGGAGAAAGGGCCCTCCAGCTGGGGGGGGCCTACTCCCAGTTTAACGCTGGTTTATTGAGAACTTAGCGACTTCATCCCATTCGGGATTTTGAACGAGAAGTGTGGGAATCCGTCCACGTCTTGTTTCGCGCCAAGGGGCGGATTCCGCTTTTCAGCCTTAAATCCGTACCGGGTCTGCAGATAGAGATCTAAAAGGATTCGGTCGCTCGAGGCTACATAGCTGTGCCCGCCGCCAGCAAACATCGAATTGGCAGCGTCTGCATTTACCGTATCCATTCCTTTGTAAAACACGGGATGTCGTCCAGCCCTCTGTACGCCGTTCTTGACCGCGGACAGTTTCAAGATTTGGTCGAGAGGTGAGTAGTAGAAGGTAAAATCGTTGGTTGCTTGTTCGACCATCGGCAAATAGCCAGAAAACACATTCAACCCAACGTCTGGTGCAGCAAGTACCACACTGGCCAGAGCGTCATCGCCTATGCGTTTTTCTTCTACGAGCTTCTTGATTGCCTTCAACAGAATGCGGTTACCCATACTGTGAGCGACGATGTGAACTCGTCCTTCACCCTTTGCGAGCTCTTCAACGACCGAAGCAAGAGCGTCGGTGCTCTGGGCGGCATTGGTTTCATCCGCACCGTACTTATGAGATTTCCCGTGAGACGGCCAAGAGAACGCCATGGGGTTTCCAACGAATTCCATGTCGTGGTGCATCTGGGCCGCTCGGATAAGCGCCTCTTCAAAGTCATTATTGAAGCCGTGAATGTAAAGAAACACGTCTTTTTTGCCGACGGCATTCATAATTACGTCCTTTGATGAACGCTGAAGGAAACCGTCCACAATGAAGAATGCAGTATCGGGGTTCTTGCGATTCCACCAACTACCGCGTTCAAGTTCGCCAACTTCGTGAGTTTTGAGCGGAATATTCACAATTGCAGACCCGTAGTGGACGCCGCCGCTTACACGCGAACCAAACGCATCAGCATTTTTGGAATGCACCTTTTCGATTAGTCGGTTGGTCGCAAAGTAGACTGTGCGATTCTGCCTAGGGTCGAATTTCTCCGTCACTCGCTCGGTGCCTATTTGGCTGTAGCTTCCTGGGATGGTAGCTGGACCTCCGGTACTCATGGTCTGGGCTCTTGTTTCCACTCGCTGCGATTGTCCGGGAAGGGCAAGCATCACTTCGCGCTGCACCAGGTTGCCATATTCATCAACAAAATATGCGCTCGTCTTCCTAGGCACCATTTCGATTCGGCCGCCGGCAACAGTTACGGTGTTTGCATTTTTTACCCTAGCAATCGACTTATCTGTCACGTCGAACGTTGTCGCCGCGAATGCTTTCTCTGCAACCGGCTTCCAAGCACCACCTTGGAAAATTTCGATACGAAGAACGTAACCAATGGTTTTTCGCCCCGGACCTTGATTCAAGCTCTTGTAAGGAATCACAAACGTGGCAGTTCCGCTTACCAGCTCATCGGCCCCTGCTTGACCTTGTCGTTCAAAGATCTGTTCAATTCGGTGAACCCCTGTGGCTGGGTCTCGATACAGGGAAAACTCTTCAGTATCGGGAAGGGTGACATGAGTCGCGATCTCCCCGTCCTGGCCGGATACAACATAGGCGGATACCGTGCCACGGGCTTTCTGGGTTCCGGGCTCTAGCATCAGGTTGAGTTGAATCAGATCGCCAGCTGGACCGGCATCGGGCTCAAGCTCAGCGCTTAGAATGCGAGCGCCCTGGTCAAACGCGCCGGTAAAACTGACATCAGCACCCTCTAGTTGGCAGGACGAGAGGGCAAGAAGAAGAACTGGTAGGGCTGAAAGCCTGGTTAGGGACATCCCCCCCCTCAGAGCAAGGTTCGCACCAGATTTGACGGGTTTTGGTGTCCGCTGCCACCTCGTTAAAGGCCTGCAAACAGTATGGTTTTCCTAGGAGCAAACGGCCCCAACGCAAGCCGCCGAACTTCCGTGTAGCTAGGCAAGTGGCCATTGACTGGTTTTGCCATTAGGCGTTTCACGATCCCGCCCCAACCACAAGGTTGGGGGCGGTTCTGCTTCCCTTTAGAGCGACTTTAAGAACTCTAAGAGCTCTGCCCGATCTGCATCAGAAAGCTTGGTTCCGAAGATATCTCGCTCATCGTCTGCAGCCGATTCGTGACCACAATTGGAATTACCTCGAACCGCGGTGTCAAAGACGAAGGGCCCGTCGGAGACAAACCCCAATCCATCTTTGTCGTATTTGAACGAACCAATTCGGAAGGTTTTTTCTCGCTCGGCACAAGGCTTGAGCATATCTGCAAGGGTCCGAACGGAACCGTTGTGTAGATACGGCCCAGTCGCCCATATCCCCGAGAGGTCTCTAGCCTTGTACTTGGTCGGATGCGGTGGTGGCTCGAAACCGGCTCGGTTCGTTATATCGAAGAAACCGGGGGACCCGACCGAGACACCAGTGTCTGCGATGTACTTTAGAGCCAGCGCTAGGGTGGTCAAACCCAACAACCGAGATGAATTGGTCCTTGCTGGAAGAGGCGGCGATTGGCCAAAAATGGCCAATGCTGTCTGCCGGACTGTATCGTTTACGAATAAAAGCCGGTCGAAGACACCTTCGGCCAAGCGCAACGGACTCGCTCCGGCAAAAACGCCCATATCAGCCTCTCCACGAGCGCCGAGATTTTGAATAAACTGCGAATCGGTCTTAATAAAAGGAAGATCGACAAGAACCACTTTCTCGAACTCGCCCCCGAATTGATTGGGAACAAGCACAGGCTCGCGAAGGTGACACCCCTCGCAGTGAAGGTTGTAGAGCTCTTCGCCACGCACGGTTTCTTTAGGTTTTTCGCCAAACACCAATTCCCAACTGGGTTCTTTCAATTTGCGCAACGTCGACTCAATTTTTTGTAGCTCGTCGAACCGGACCGTCGAGGCCAGATACGTGTCCTGATTCCGTGGATCCATCTGGATACGTCCAAACACGCCGAGAACCTCGCCGATATTTCGCGTAAAGGCATTCTGTGAAACCCCATTGTATTGAACCCAATCAAGGCGCGGAGAGCCCCACACAAAGGGGTAGCTAACTGGTGCGGTCGGTGTTTGCTTGTTTGCCGCTATGCCAGTGGCGAAAGAACTTACCTCGTTGAGAATAACGCCAAACGCATCGACACGACCTGGACCAGGATTTGTGGCACTGCCGTCTACGTCGTGAAAAGAACGGTTCTTGTAGCCATCGAACTGCTGAAGGAAGCCTTCGACCTTTGCTCTTAAAGCAACTTGCTGATCCGCGTCTTCGATCCCAAGACGAGCAGCAAACGCCACAAAGCGCTCCCCGTCATTGAGAGTAGCGTGCAAGTCGTCGGATATAGCAAAGACCAGGGTCTGCATATCACCCTGGGCGGCACCACCAT
>CAYPIX010000092.1:0-14003 GCA_964410875.1 uncultured Kofleriaceae bacterium | reverse complement strand
GCTGTTGCTGCTAGGAATTCTCCCAGTGAATGCCCCAAAAGCAAATCAGGCACGATGCCCAACGATTCTACCAGCGCCAATAAGGAAAGCTCCAATAGAGCCATAGCGGGTTGACAGATCTCTGTACGCCTTAGCTCTTCTTCCGAACCAGATTGACCTAACGGCGGGAACAAGGCCTGAGCGATTTTCGGATCGACAATCGCTGCGAGCCTGTCGAACTCATTTCGAAAAGCCGGGTAACTTTCATACAAAGCTCTGCATTGGTTGATGGTCTGCGCCCCCTGCCCCGGAAACAGAAAGGTGAGCAGCCCCTTCTTTTCATCGTCGGCGCTCTTTTCTTCGGACGAGACCAAAACGCCTTCGTGAAGGCCAGCGGCTAGAGCAGATAGTTTTTTTAGAAGCTCTTCTTTCGACTGCACGACAAATGCAGCGCGCGTCGCTCCTTTGTGGTCACGACGGGCCAGAGTGTAAGCAACGTCTTCGAGGGCGAGGTCGTGTGTTTGAACTGCAAAAACTAGCTCCCGAGCATATTCATGAAGCTCTGGCGACGTTGGCGCTGAAAGCATTATCAGGTGCGAGATTGGAGCCATGGAACTGGGAACATTCACTTGAACCTGTGACCGGCTTAGCGGTTTCCGACCCCCTCCTTGACCCTCCTCAAGAATCGCGTGCACGTTCGTCCCTCCGAAACCAAACGAACTAACCGAGGCGCGCCGTGGCGCTCCTTCTTTATCAGGCCAAGCCTCTAGTTCAGTCGGTATGGAGATTCCGGCGTCGGCCAAACCCAGCTCGCGAGCAGACTCAAATCCCGCCAATGGAGGAATTACACCATGCTCCATTGCAAGAGCAGTCTTGATTACACCGGCCACACCTGCGGCAGCGATTGTATGACCGATATTTGCTTTAACCGCACCGAGTCGAGCATTGGTCTTGCTGACGCCCCGCTCCGCAAGTAATTCACAAATGGACGCCGCCTCTGTCGCGTCGCCAACCCGGGTACCGGTTCCATGGGCCTCAAAATACTGAATGCTACCTGGGCAGACATCCGCATCTTCGTAAGCCCTTCGAAGAACTCGAAGTTGGCCTTCTTTTCGGGGCGTCATTGGCCCCTCTCCGCGACCATCCGCGTTTATAGAGAACCCCTTTACGACCGCGCGAATCGAATCGCCATCGCGCTTGGCGTCTTCTAGCCTTTTTAAAACAACCGCCCCCGCGCCCTCGCCTAGCACGAAGCCATCCGCCTTCTCGTCAAAAGGACGGCATTGATTCGCAAGTGAGAGAGCACCTATTCGCGAAAACGATACGAGGTTGTCTGGTTTGAGAGCCAAGTAAACACCGCCGACAAGCGCAGCATCACAGAGCCCACCTCGTAAATGCAGAACCGCCTCCCCCAAAGCCACCAGCGAAGAAGAACACGCAGCGTCGGTAGCGAAGGAAGGGCCTTGCAGGTCAAACGACTGCGACACGTTGGCCGCCGCCATATTCAACATCTGCCCGATCATCGAGTAGCCCTGTACTGGAGCCGCGTCTTCGAGCATAAAGTTCCAGGCTTCTTCAAGACCCGGAGGAACACGCCCAAAATCACCGTCCTGTATTTGTTTTGCGAGCAAAGGTAGCCCTGCTAGCTGGTGATGCTCAGAAACCGAGATGCCAAGGTACACACCGGTGTTGCGTTCAGGACAAGAACGGCCGTAACCAGCGTCCTCTAGCGCAGATCGTGCCACGTCGAGGAACAGTCTCTGCTGCGGATCCATCAAGCGTGCGCGTCGCGGCAAGATCCCGAAGAACTCTGGCGCGAACTCGTTAACATTTTCGATGGATGCAAGTTTGTTGGCGTAAGTCTTATCGAAACGCCTTGGATTGGCGTCGTAAAAAGACTCATGGCGCCACCTGTCCTTCGGGATAGCGCGTGCCTCGACGGCGCCGCTCTTCAACAGAGACCAAAACCGACTTAGGTTAGGCGCGCCTGGATAGCGACACCCCATACCAACGATTGCGATGTCACCACCGCGCAGGTTTTCACCGGCACTCGACATCTAGACGTGCCCGGCCTCCCGTAGCCATTCAATGGTTGGAGCGAGAGTGTCCCGCGCCGACCGAAACTGGACGCCGAGCTCTTCGCGAGCCTTGCGGTTTTCAGCAAACCAGTACCTGGTGGCGTAAGGAACCATATTAGGGTTGTAAGGTAACGGTATTCGTAGGGTGGTAGCCAACTTTGTAACCGCCTTGATAACGACGTTTGGAAGGGTAACGACTCTCCGCTGAACCCCAGCCACATCCAGCGTGAGCTCCGCAAGCTCGCGGATTGTGAGGTTTGCCCCTGACAAAATGTAACGTTCACCTGTTTTTCCCTGTGTGAGCGCGCTCACAGTGCCCGCTGCCACATCGTCGACGTGAGCGATGCAAGCACCTCCGTCACAAACCAGAACCGGGCTGCTTTTCAGGAAATCGACCAGAGTCTTTGCCGTAATGAACTGGAAATCCTTTGGGCCATAAACCTCTCCGGGGTTGACAATAACGACATCCGCGCCATCGTTCGCGACTGCTGCCCGACAGAGCTCTTCGGACTGGTGTTTGAACTGCGAATACTGCAGTCCCGCCTCCAAAGGAATATTGAAGGAGGTAGTCTCATCTACGGAAGTGGATGGAGTGCTAGCCCCGAGTCCGAGAACGCTAGAAACATGAACGACCCGAATGCCCCCAAGAGCTTTGGCGGCCGCCAAGACGTTCCGGGTACCTCCGAGAACAACCTCGCCAGATTCTCCTGAATCAAGGCCGTCCCAGGAACTGACTGAGGCTAAATGAATACAGCCCTCGGCCCCTTCCATAGCAGCTCTAACACTTTCGGCATCACGGACATCCCCAAGGGCTCGCTCGTAGGGCAACCCTTCAAGACGAGTGGTGTCCGAAGTTGTCCGGAGCAAACACGTTACATTGTGGCCATCTTCGCAAAGTTTTTTAACGACGACGGATCCGATGAATCCGTTTCCCCCGGTGACGAAAATTCTCATGGGCTTCTTTCGTCCAAGAAATTACGCAGCAAAAACACCGCACTCGGACCTGTTTATCCGAAGGTGAATAACGAGCCAACCCCGTGCAAGTCAAGAGGAAACCCCTTTCACTGACAGCCTGCGTCAAGGTTACGCGGAAGAGAGCTCACACCAAATTTGACCAGGATCACAACCAAGCCGATCCACAATCTGGGGAAAGCTTCTTAAGGGCCGTCACTTACGGGGTTCTCTACTGACGGCTAGTCAAACAGCCATGATCGAACTTCACCCCTTTGTCTGCTTCTCAGCGCGCTTCCGTTCGTTATGATCGAGTATCGTTTTGCGAATTCGAATCGACTCGGGGGTCACTTCTACCAATTCATCGGCATTAATGAACTCCAGTGCTGCTTCCAAGGTCATCTCCCTCGGCGGGCTCAAAATCAGCTTCTCATCATGAGAATGGGTACGAATGTTGTTTAGTTTCTTTGCTTTACAAGGATTCACGACAAGGTCGTTATCCCGAGAATGCTCTCCGACGACCATCCCACCATATACCTTCGTTGGTGGGCCTACCATCATGACTCCGCGATCCTGAAGTGTGAAAAGCGCATAGGCATTTGCGGAGCCCTCTTCGAGCGCGATCAAAACGCCGTTCGTGCGTGATCGCAACTGCCCAGCCCAAGGGCCATAGTCCGCAAGCTGGTGATACAGCACACCAGTACCTCGGGTTTGGGTCATAAACGTGGAACGGTAGCCTATAAGTCCACGGGTCGGAATTCGATACTCAAGCCGCACTCGCCCATCACCTCCGGGCTTCATCTCTCTCATTTCTCCGCAGCGTTTTCCCAACTCCTCTATCACTGCACCCGAGTATTCCTCGTCCACATCTACAACCACATTCTCGTAAGGTTCGAGTCGTTCTCCCTTGTCCCCGGTCTTTAGAATCACCTGTGGCTGGGAAACACACAGTTCGAACCCCTCACGTCTCATGGTTTCGATCAGAACGGAAAGGTGAAGTTCTCCGCGGCCGCTCACAAGGAAATGGCCACCGACTTCGGATGGTTCTACACGAAGCGCGACGTTGGATTTGGTTTCACGCTCGAGACGGTCTTTCAGATTCCTCGCCGTAACATGTTTGCCCTCTCGACCAGCGAACGGCCCCTCGTTAATTCGAAAAACCATACTGAGAGTCGGAGAGTCGACCGTCAGCGCTGGAAGGATAACGGGGTTCTCAACACTGGTTACAGTTTCCCCGACGTTGAGTTCAGACATCCCTGTGATAGCGACAATATCTCCAGCTTGACCTTCTGCTAACTCGAAACGCTTCAGCCCCTGAAAACCAAGTAGCTTTTGAATCCTGAATGTCTCGTGCTTACCGTCCAAATGCGCCAACAGAACCCGATCGCCGACCTTCATTCTACCGTCGCGAATCCGACCAATCGCCATGTATCCCAAGTAGTCGTCGTAGCCCATGGTCGCGACTTGCATGCAAAGTGTGTCATCCACATTTGCTCGGGGAGGAGGGGCGTGCTCAAGAATGGCATCCAACAGAGGTATCAGGTTCTTTTTCTCTTCGGAAAGTTCGCGCATCGCATACCGATCGCGAGCAGACGCATACACGACCGGAAAGTCGAGTTGCTCGTCGGAAGCTCCCAGCGCACCAAATAAATCGAAAACAGCGTCAACAGCCCCCTCAGGATCCGCACCCTCTCTGTCTATTTTGTTTATTACGACAATGGGCCGAAGCCCCATAGCAAAAGCCTTTTGAGTAACAAACCGAGTCTGGGGCATTGGTCCTTCAAACGCGTCGACCAACAACAGAACAGAGTCAACCATTCCAAGCACACGCTCTACTTCGCCGCCAAAGTCTGCGTGCCCTGGCGTATCGACAAGGTTTACGCGTACTTCATTCCAGGTAACAGCGGTACACTTGGAGGTAATCGTAATACCCCGTTCGCGTTCGATATCATTGGAGTCCATCGCCCGCTCGGTAACCACTTCACCTTTCCGAAACGACCCCGCTTCGGCAAGAAGACCATCAACCAGAGTGGTTTTTCCATGATCAACGTGGGCAATGATGGCGACGTTTCGAACGTTTTTACGGGTGGGCTCGGCCAAGGTCGCGAGACCGTACTTGAAATTGGGCCTACGTGCTGATTTTTCGACGACGGATCACAAAACAAACAGCTAAACAAACCCAAACCAAGCTAGAGCCGGGCGAATGTGAACAGCCTCCGCCCTCAAAAGTCAGAACCAATGGCCCTTCGCAGACGTCACCCTCACCGTCCTCATCAAAATCCGCCTGGTCAATATTCGGAACCGTTGGACAGTTGTCGTTCACATCTAGCAAGCCGTCGTCGTCGTCATCGTCCTCGCACGCGTCGCCTATGCCGTCAAAGTCGCTGTCCAGCTGCTCCGGGTTGGAAAATGTTGGGCAATTGTCGATGTCTTCAGGAACTAGATCCCTGTCAGGATCGCAGGTATTTGTCGGATCTCTAGGACAAATATCCCTCTCATCCGCAAATGCGTCGCCGTCATCGTTCGCGTCGCAGAGATCGCCAATTCCATCGTTGTCATTGTCTGCCTGCAACGGATTTTGATCGAAAGGACAATTATCGACGTTGTCAGCAACCAAATCGTCGTCGTCATCGCCATCACATGGATCACCTAGGCCGTCGCCATCCGAGTCTCCCTGTGGTGGGTTGGGCGTTTCAATGCAATTATCAACGCCATCTGGGACTGTATCGCCGTCTAGGTCCCCCTCACAGACGTCGCCCACTCCATCTCCGTCCGCGTCTTGTTGACCGACATTAATTACAAAATCGCAGTTGTCCGCTGTATTCAGAACACCGTCGCCGTCAGTATCGACGTCACATGGATCGCCGGCGCCATCTACATCGAGATCAACCTGGCCAGGGTTTTCTATATCTGGGCAATTGTCGAGCACATTGAGCGACCCGTCGCCGTCGCGATCGCTGTCACAAAGGTCCCCGTTTCCGTCCATGTCAGCATCTTGCTGCGAAGCGTTTGGAAACTGTCTGCAATTGTCATCCGCATCAAGCACACCGTCGCCATCTTCGTCTCCCACGCAATTGACAACCCCCGATGCATAAGGGCAGACGTCTGCTCCATTTAATACCCCATCGGCGTCAATGTCTCCGTCGCAGGCGTCACCAGCACCATCGCCGTCAACATCAGACTGATCCTGGTTTGTTGCCTGAGGACAGTTGTCTATTGAATTAGGAAGAAGATCCCCGTCTATATCGTCGTCGCAACTGTCACCTAGTCCGTCGAGATCTAAGTCAGTTTGGCGAGGGTTCACAAGGACGCGACAGTTATCATCTGCATCAAGGACCCCGTCTCCGTCTGATTCAGTATCTCGAAAATCTGGCACGCCATCTGAGTCGGTATCTACCGGCGGTGTTGCTAAGATCGAATCTCCCGCTTCCCTCACATCGGGCACTCCGTCACCATCCGAATCGCCGTCCGACGAATCTGGTGTTCCGTCAAAGTCTGTATCAACCAATATCCCGGGGTAGGCTTCATCGAAGTCATAAATTCGATCATTGTCCGTGTCAGACAGATCCGGTTCCGAGCCAGCACTCGCCGGGTTAGAACATCCCAGGAACTCTCGAAGGTCCGACCAGCCATCGTTGTCCGAGTCCGCCCCAGACGAGGACCCTGCGTTCGGATTTAGTCCGGCGTTTTTGTATGCCGGGTTTCCGTCGCTATCGCCAACGACGTTTCCGCTACTGAAATAAACTTCAAAGCCGTTGGGCAGCCCATCACCGTCGGAATCCAGCATTCCTCCAGTGAAAGTCAACGGTGCCGTTCCTTGATCTCCTACAGCGCCACGAAAAGCCACCTGGCCAACTCCTGGGCACGGAGAGTTTTGAACATTTCCAATAGAAACGACTGTCTCTTGACCAGCAGTTAATGCCGCAGTGGTCGTTATCGTTACCGTCTTAGAGATGTTGTCGGTCACAACACTCGCCAACGTTGCCCCATTGATAGTAACCGTAGAAAGTGCAACCAAGCTCAGGTCCACACCAATTCCCTGACCCACGCCAAAGTCAGAGTAGTCGACAACAAGCGTCGAGGTTGCGTCGTCAAGTGTCACAGAAAAAGCATGAAGTCCCGCAGAAGAAGACACCAGACCATCCGCACCAATTTCACTAGGAGTCGCTGTACCAGTAACGGTCAACGCAAACGTTGACGACGGAAAAAAGGCTAGAGCAATGATTGCAGCGGCTACTGTCCTCATTTGTTTTTCCCCCGCGATTTAATTAGGAACTCGACCCGACGGTTCTTTGCGCGCCCCTCCTTGGTCTCGTTGCTCGTAATCGGTTTCTTCTCACCCGCACCCGAAGGCCTTAGGCGTGCAGGGGCCACACCAAGGCTCGTCAACTTCTGCACCACGGCCTTCGACATGCGAACCGAGATCTTATAGTTCTTGGACTTCGGCCCAATATCGTCTGTATGACCAACCACTGTCACCTGGCTAATTGTCGGATCCGAGCTGATGAGGGTCGCTACTTGCTTTAGAATTAAGTTTGCTTCTTGCGATAGTTTCGCGCTGTTTTTGGCAAATCGGATCTGCTCTGAGAGCACGATGCGTTTGCCAACGATTTTTGCAATTGAGGAAAGCGCATCGGGACAACCGTCCAAGTCGTTAATGCCATTAACAGTCTCAGCGGCAACCGGACACTTATCAAATTCGTCGGCGATATTGTCACCGTCGTTGTCCTCGTCCCTACAGCCGTCCTCATCTTCGAAGCCATCTATGTCTTCAGGTTCGTCAACACATTTGTCATCCACGTCAAGGACGCCGTCTTCGTCATTGTCCGGTTCCGGGCAACCATCCAAATCGAGGTTTCCGTCAAAGTCCTCCGGTTCATTTGGGCAGTCATCCGATGTTCCCAAAACACCGTCCCCATCAGGATCTTCTGCTTGGATTTTCTTCCTAAAGGGCCCTCGTTTTTTCTCACCACCGAACGAGCACTCAACAGAGAGCATTGCTCGGTGAGCCGGAGCACCGAACCCGCGCGCAACCCCGCGTCCATATCCGATGGAACCAGAATAACAACTAGCTTTCGATACCCACCGCAATCCAGCTCGGACTTCAATCGGCGACTGACGAACCACACCACCGGCAATCTCACCTTGCAGCTCAATAACAGGCCTAAAGCTTGGCGCACGCGGAATTGCATACGATGCTCCTATACCGAACAAGAGTGCTGGTCCGACGCTCAAGTCCCCTAGCCGTCGCGACTTGCGGACTCGACCACCAACGCGAATTGCTAGAAACGCATGTTCGCCACGGAAATCTCCGATCACCTGAGGTGTCGCAGTGAAACCCGTCTGCCCGCTAAACTCAGCCTCAAAATGAGTCGGCAGACTAAATTCCAACGCTGCCGCAAGTGTGATCTTTTCTCCTCCATGAATACGGTAACGGCCTCCGATTCTAGCGTCCGCAAGCCCTGCGTGGTCTCCAAAGGATTCGAGCATCACACCATCTTCGGCGATGGAATCTTGAAAGAGCACCACAGGTAAAGCTGCCCAAATTTCAGCAACGCCAAAGCTGTACGCAAAGGCGATTTCGGTCGCGACGCGGTTTCGAACAACGTCTGCAACGCGGCGAATATTTTCAGTGTCGATCGCTACCAACGGCCGGAACGAATAGTTGCTTCGTATTCCGAGACTCATCGCGCCTTTTCTTGCGATTTGTGCAGTTGGTTGGGACAAGAGCAACCGATCGCTTGGAGACAGAAGCGTGTATTGCTCAATACTGAATTGCGCACTTGCCATGCTTGGACCAAGCAACATTCCAAGTAGGGCGCCAAGGATGTATCCCCCCCGGCGCGATTTCCCCAATCCCCACACTACGTCTGCATTTTCGCGAATTCTCGAGCCCCAGTCAGGATTCCCCGCAGACAACTCACAAATATCGTCACTCCCGCCAAAGTGCCCCTTCCGTAAGCCTCTGAAATCACACACTGCGGTTACCATTCATCTGGCGAGTTAGTTCTGCTACGTTGCTCGGCCATGAAGGCCGACAAGGTCCGCGAAACCTTTCTCCAATTTTTCGCCGCAGAAAATCACGAGCGTCTCCACTCGTCTTCGTTGGTTCCAAGCGATGACCCAACACTCCTTTTCACGAATGCCGGAATGGTGCAGTTCAAGGATTTGTTTACGGGGCGCGAGAAACGCGCATACAAAAAGGCAACAACTTCACAAAAATGCGTAAGGGCTGGTGGCAAACATAACGATCTCGACGAGGTTGGAAAGACGGCTCGGCACCACACCTTTTTTGAGATGCTTGGCAACTTCTCCTTTGGAGACTACTTCAAGGAAGATGCGATCACTTGGGCCTGGAAGTTACTGACCAACGAGTACGGTATCGATCCGGACAAGCTGGTCGTAAGCTACTTTGGCGGGGACAAGGACCTCGGCGTAGGAGCCGACACAGAGGCGAAAGAAATATGGAAGAGCGTCTCGGGCCTTCCTGACAATCGGATCATTGGACTGGGTGCATCAGAAAATTTTTGGATGATGGGAGAAACCGGGCCAATGGGGCCGTGCTCGGAAATTCACTTCTGCACCAACAACGACCACAAAAAACCTCCCACTACAGCACCTGAATCTTGGGAAGGATGGTTGGAAATTTGGAACCTGGTTTTTATGCAATACGAGAGAAAGGTGGCTGGTGGCAAGCTAGATAACCTTCCCGCCCCCTCCATAGATACTGGAGCAGGTCTAGAGCGGGTTACCGCAGTAATGCAGGGGAAAAGCTCGAACTACGACACCGATTTGTTTTTGCCGCTTTTAAAGGTCGCGGCCAAACTCGCCAAAAAGAAGTACGGCGATAACGAGTCTATGGACACATCAATGCGAGTTCTCGCCGACCATGCACGAGCCTCGACCTTCTTGATTGCGGATGGCGTTTTTCCAGACAAGACAGGGCGAGAATATGTATTGCGTAGAATCTTTCGACGAGCAGTTCGTCACGGCAAACTTCTCGGTATAGAAGAACCGTTCATGCACCGGCTCTGCGAATGCGTTGTGGCTGAGATGAGTGGCGCTTTCCCCGAATTACAGGAAAGAAAAGCAATCATCCACGAAATTGCCTTAGAAGAAGAAAAACGTTTTCGATCCACGCTCGATAGAGGTCTATCTCTCCTTGACGAAGAGTTTGTTACTTTGAAGAAGAACAAATCCACCACGGTTACAGGACAGAAGGTTTTTCAACTCTATGACACCTTTGGGTTCCCAGCCGACCTAACTGAGATAATCGCTGAAGAGAACGGGTTTTCGCTCGACCATGACGGATTCAAGAAAGAGCTCGAAAAAGCCCGAGAACGTTCCAAGTTTGCAGGCGCCGACAGTGCTGTTGTTGCCGATCTTTATAAAGACCTCGCCAATGAATTCGAGCCAACGACCTTCACAGGCTACCAATCGTACACTGGCAAAGGAAAAGTCCTCGCTGTTTTAGTTGAAGGCAAACGCCAGCCCTCGGCTAAAGCTGGACAGACAGTCGCTATCGTTTGTGACCAGACACCATTTTACGGAGAATCCGGTGGCCAAGTAGGTGACTCTGGCGAAATGATAGGCCAGCAATCCAAACTCAAAATAACGGACACTCAAAAACCTGCTGGAGGTGTCTTCGTACACTTGGGTACCGTTCTCGAAGGGACATTAAAAGAAAACGAAGCCGTTGAACTACGAGTCGAAGAATCAAAGAGACGCCTTACGAAATCAAACCATTCCGCTACGCATCTACTTCACCTCGGTCTAAAAAAAGTACTTGGCGACCACGTCGCTCAGAAGGGCTCACTCGTCACCCCTGAAAAACTCCGTTTCGACTTCGCTCACTTCAACCCTATGTCTTATGACGAAAAAAACGCCGTCGAAGATTGGGTGAATTCACAGATTCGAGACAACACGTCAACAACGACTGAAGTCTTGCCCGTCGAGGAAGCGAAAAAGAAAGGTGCGACGGCCATGTTTGGTGAGAAATATGGCGCTACGGTACGCGTGGTTCAAATAGGAGGAGAATCACTGGAATTCTGCGGAGGCACTCATGTTGAAAGATCCGGTGACATCGGAATTATGAAGATCTTGAGTGAAACCGGTATCGCTCAAGGCGTTAGACGAATTGAAGCCGTCACCGGCCCTAGCGCTATCGCTCACTTCCGCTCGGTTGAGAATGAACTCAACACCGTTGGTAAACATTTAAAAGTTGCCCCATTGGGGGCGGCAGATCGAGTCCAACGAATGCAGTCCGACATGAAAGGACTTGAAAAGCAGGTTGGAAAACTAAAAACCAAGCTCGCGAGTGGTGGTTCAAAAGATCTACTTTCAAACGTCAAGGAAATTGCCGGTGTAAAAGTCCTTGCGATATCGACCGAAGTCGACGATGTCAAAGCACTAAGAGAGACCGGCGACAACCTCCGTGATCGCCTAGGTTCCGGGGTCATCGTCCTCGCAGGCGTTGGCGCAGATCGCGTCTCTTTACTGGCGATGGTCACCAAAGATCTAACCAAAACTTTCCACGCAGGAAAAATTCTGCAGAAAGTCGCGCAGGTCCTCGACGGCAAAGGGGGAGGCCGCCCGGATATGGCCCAAGGCGGGGGAAAAGACGTGACGAAGGTCGACGAAGCTCTCGAGACTGCCTTAGAAGCTGTACGGGCCAGCTGCTGAACTAAGGCGAAAAGCCACGGCGGCGGCGAAAAAGAAAGAGAACAACGAGTAGTGATGGCACCAGGCTCAAGCCATTCTGCGACATGTCGCAACCCGAGGTAAGAAAGAAGCTTCCTCCGTTCAACTCTTTTATCGCCCCATTGATCCAATCGTCGTAACGATCCACACGAACTTCGGCGTTTCGTGCATCATCATCCTCGCAACGTACCCTTTCAGAAATCGCGGATGCCCCTGCCGAATTAAAGCGAACAACGGCAGAGTTGACCCCGGCCAAATACTCAACACCATCAACAGTAATGAAAGTAGGCCCCCCGGAATCACCAGCGCATAAACGGGCACCGTCACCGGGCGCGCCTGTTACTGCTACAGCACCAACAGTGTTTATTGCCGTTACTCTTTCCAGTCGGGAAAAGCCAAAACGCTTCGTACCTGCTGTAGATCCCGAGTCGGTTTCGGTTCGCCCGTAACCTACAATCCTAACCTCTGCCCCGATCATGGCGCCGAGAGAATAGAAATTCAAAGGTATGGGCTCGACGTTGTGAACCTCCTCGGACAATTTAAGAACAGCCAAGTCCGCGGCCGTATGAAACCGGTAGTCATCAACCGCGTACCAAAAGTCAGAAACGCTTGGCTCCGCCCCAAAGTAAACCCGAAGCTCTTCCGGCAAATAGAGAAGACCGTCTTCCGAGAGTTGTCCGCCGACCGATGCCTGAATACAGTGGCGAGCAGTAACCACGAACCTAGGGTGGATGAGAGTTAAGCTACAAAGTGAGTTTCCGGCATTGGGAATCCTTAATAAGCCCACTGCGGGATCGCCCAACGTGGCGCTGCCACCTAAGATGGCAAATTCTTGCGAGCCCAGCTCTGGTTCATCCGCGTGGGACTCAATTGGTGCGACACCTACCAGACATATTAGGAGAAAGACCGGCCGGAAAAAGTGCACACCTACATGTAAGAGCAAGCGCTATTCCAATCCATAAGCTGCTGGTTTCATTGACGCAGCGGTGCTTTCATGTGGAGGCCGGGGGCCCCAGTACGGAAGCCCGCGTTACCAGGGCCGTCGTCCTCAAAACCCCTCTGATTTCAAGAGTGTAAATGGCCCATTTCATTCGTCGTGAGAGACGCTCTTTTGCGTTTGCCCGATGCTCGCCAAGTGCTAGTGTTTTCCTCAGTAATTAGCTCTTGGTCTCCTATTGGTCTTTTCTTCTGTAGTGCTACCGGGTCGCTTTAGTAACTGAAAATTGGAAACGCACGAGAGAACGAATTGAGATTGAGAATAGCGGGGCGACAAACCCCCAGCCAAAATTCATATCTACCCCTTTCGGCCCCCCTATGCGGCGCCACGCTCAAGCAGTGGGGTCGTAAATGAGTCGAAATCAAGCAGCCTTTGCCAAACGGCAACGTGAGCTCGAGCGACAGCGAAAAAAAGCTGAAAAGGCCAACAAGAAACGAGTCCGACGCGCCCGAAAGGGAGAAGGCGATAGCGAGACTTTCGAGGGTGATGAAGAATTCACCTACCAAGAGTCCGAAGAGTGGCTCGGACTCGAAGACGCAGCTCACGAAGAGTCCGACGAAGACGAATCGAAGCGCAAAGAGAGCCATCGCCCCAGAGGCCGCGCACAAAATCCTTCTGAGCCCCCACCAATGGGACCGCCCAGAACGAACAATTTCGGAGGTCGGTCACGACCGCCTTCGAGCAGACCGGCACCGAACCGAATGCCGCAGGGTCGTCCTGCGCCACGACGGGACGTGTCACCTAGACAACCAGTACATAGTAAGGCAGATAAATCGATGTCGAATAATAAGTTATTCATTGGTGGACTCAGTTGGGACACCACTGATCATGAACTTCGCGAAGCATTTGAACGTTTCGGAAGTGTTACAGAAGCAAAGGTCGTAACTGACCGGGACACTGGCCGCTCTCGCGGTTTTGGTTTCGTAAGTTTTGAGGCTGCAGATCAAGCACAGTCAGCAGTACAGGAAATGGACGGTGCAGATCTGGACGGTCGTGCGATTCGCGTAAGTGAAGCACGTGAACGCTCAGGCGGCGGCGGCGGCGGTGGTTATCGCGGCGGCGGCGGTGGCGGCGGTGGTTATCGCGGCGGCGGCGGCGGCGGTCGTGGTGGTCGCGGCGGCGGCGGCGGCGGTGGCCGTGGCGGCGGTGGCGGGTTCGGGCTGCGTGGCGGTGGCGGTCGCGGTGGTGGCGGTGATCGTGGCGGTGGCGGCGGTGGTGGACGCAGCGGCGGTGGTGATCGTGACAGCGGTGGCGGTCGTGGTCGTAGCGGAGGCGGCGGAGGTCGTGGACGCAGCGGC
>CAYPIX010000091.1:0-14353 GCA_964410875.1 uncultured Kofleriaceae bacterium | reverse complement strand
CTACTAGATTGTGGGCGAGGAAGAAATCCACGTCTCGATCCAAGACGAGGGCGCCGAGACTACCTTGTACGCCTTGAGAAAGATCTGTACCTAGGCAAGGCCTACTACGCCGTCGGCTCTCGTCGTGTTTTTGCCAGTTACTTCTTTCTACGTCGGTGGCGCAAGAACTAGCGAGAGTCGCTTAGTTTTCAGGTCCTGCCACCGACAAAAAGGGTATAGGAATTTTTCGGTGGATCTCGAAGATGCCGGGGTCTGCGCTAGCATCTACATTGGCGCGAAGAACGAAGATATGGCCGTCGCGATGAACTAAGCGCAACCAAGTCCAAGCCGACCCACGAACGCCACAGTTGATTCCGTCGAGGGTTTTCATAGCAGGCGCCGGTTTTGACATTGCTTTTTTGCAAGGGGCTGGAAACGCTCCCAACTCGATCCGTTCAGTTTTCCCAATGCGTTCGGTAACCACCAACGTAACATCGGTGTTTTCGTCATCCCCCGTCGCCGGCGGTGCTTCCAACGACACCCGAACACTAGGAGGCTGGGCTGTTTCTTGAGGGGCGCTTGCTACTGTTTTTGTTGCACCGCCGCCACAGCCAGAAATGCTTCCTAGCAAGATCGTCGCGACGACAAATGAAAACTGTTTCATCACTTAGTAAGGGTAGCGGACCGACCTGACGAGTCGGGCGCAATCCAAGTCCCAGATGAGTCGGGCCCTTGAGCCCGCGGGTTTTTTTCGATAAGGGCTCGCAGAGGGCTTGCCGTCAGGACCCATAGAAGTGCGGTCGCTAATGAAATCCCCAGCCAAACAAGCCAGTTCTTCACCGGCTTCTCTGCAGGCAGATGGGCCGAACCAAAGCGCGAATAGTTGGTTAGAGTCGTTTTTCTAGCCATGATGACCAGTTCTGAGTGCAACCGCTATTCCCCGGAGTGAACGTGGCTCATATCAGTGTATTGGCAGGGTTCAGGCACCAGCCCCTGGCTAGTCCTACATCCGTAACTGCCCAGACTCCGGTTACCTACTCTACTCGGAAGCTTGTTGCTTGTCCGAACTTTCCTCTCGCCGGCTCTCATCCTGCGACCGACGTTCATCCTCTTCAAATTCTTCGAGGGAGTTATATAGGTTTGGGAAATGAGTCATTTGGAAAGTCCTTGTATTCTAGTGCCTGCGCACCTCTGACTACTCTTGAATACATACAGTAATCTCTGTTTTTTCCGGTGACAAATTTTTGGCCAGTCAGACCTGCGTGCTACCCAGCTTTCAAATGGCGAGGACAGTAGCAGTGGTCAATCAGAAAGGCGGAGTGGGTAAAACCACGACCGCAGTCAACCTGGGAGCATCCCTCGCAGCAGCCGGAAATCGGGTCCTGTTGATCGACTTTGATCCCCAGGGAAACGCTTCCTCCGCGGTTGGATACCCGCGCAGCCAAATTGAGCTTTCTATCTATGATGCTCTGACCGGCGACGTCTCTTTGACGGACTGCATTCGCCCTACCGGGATCACTACATTTTTCGTCGTTCCAGCGACTATGGATTTGGTCGGAGCCGAAGTAGAGCTTATTTCCTCTGAAGAGCGAGAATTTCAGCTTAGGGCCCTACTAGATACAGTCAACGATGACTTCGAGTACATCCTCATTGATTGTCCCCCGGGCCTTGGCATGCTCACCCTAAACGCACTTGTTGCCTCCAAGGGAGTTGTGGTGCCTATGCAAGCGGAGTACTTCGCGATGGAGGGCTTGTCCGATCTGGTCAATACGATCGAGCAAGTCCGCCAAAGCTTCAACAGTGAGCTCACCCTCGACGGTATCTTATTTTGCATGTTCGACGGCCGAACCAACCTTGCTGGCCAAGTCCGTGGGGAAGTTCAGCAGCACATGGGAGAAAAGGTTTTCGAGACCTATATCCCCAGAAATGTTCGCCTTAGTGAGGCTCCATCCCACGGAAAACCCGTTCTTCTTTACGACCTTCGGTGCGCTGGCTCCCAGAGCTATCTGGAGCTTGCGCGTGAGTTCATTTCGAGGTCCACTGCAGTCGAAGAACCCACACCGCTCCAGAGGGCAGCATCATGAGTTCTAACCAACAGAAGACTATGAGTGATTCCAACAAGCGACGCGCATTGGGAAGAGGCCTTGGGGCCCTTTTGCCCAACGCTGCGCCAAACCGAACCGTGCCGCAGCCTGGAGCCACTTCCCCGAGCCCTTCGTCTAAAGAGCCCGCCAACAAGACTTTCGCTAGCACGATTCCAAGAGAAGGCGCCAAAACCGGTTCATCCATTGCTGGAAAAAGAGCAGGCTCTCTGTCTGGTCCATCATTCGTAAATATAGAAACGGTCCATCCGGCCCCAGATCAGCCTCGACGGCTATTTCCGCCTCAGGAGCTCTCGGAGCTTGCTCAGTCCATTAAAGAGCACGGCATCATTCAGCCTTTGATCGTTCGAAAGCGTTCGCAGGGTGGCTACATCCTTATTGCAGGTGAACGTCGTTGGCGAGCTGCCCAGTCAGTGGGCCTCGATCGTGTGCCCGTTGTCGTTCAAGAGGTATCTAACAAAGAAGCCTTTGAACGAGCCCTGATCGAGAATATTCAGCGGCAAGATCTAAATCCGATTGAGGAAGCCAACGCCTACGCGAGGCTCATCGAAGAGTACAAATACACGCAGGAGCAAGTAGCAACCCGAGTAGGAAAAGAAAGAAGCACCGTAGCAAACAGCTTGCGACTTCTCCGACTTCCGACCCAGGTTTGCGAGCTTGTTGAAACCGGCATGCTCTCGATGGGACACGCAAGGGCCCTTCTAGCTTTAGAAAAAGAGCCCGACATTATTTCTCTCGCCAAAAAAATCGTCGCAGAAAAGCTCTCTGTGCGAGCAACGGAAGCAGCAATTCGTGGACAAGGATCCACTGCCAAGGGCGCACCAGCTGCAAAGGCAGAAAAGAGCGCATCCGTAAAAGATTTAGAATCGAGAATGACGAAGAGCCTTGGGGCTCATGTCCAGCTCACCGAAAAGAGCGGTGGCAAGGGCGGAAAAATTGAAATTCGCTACGCGGACCTCGATGACCTCGACCGGCTTCTAGAGCGCTTGCTTTGATCAAAACCTTCAGATGAAGGTTTCTTTCCCCTAGCTTTAACCGAAACCTTCTTCTGAAGGTTTCTTTCCCCTAGCTTTTATCGAAACCGTCTGTGGGAAGGTTTCTTTCCTGAAAACTCCGCCTGGGTTTACTAGGAGGCTATACTGCTGTGAGCGATGGAAGAAGAGCAGAAACGATTGCGACTGGGCTTTCGCGGGCCGTCCTCGTTTTTAGTTTCATACGCTGTCCACCTATCTCGCGGCAGCCTTGTCGTTCCCGTAATGGGAGAGGTGCAGGTTGGGGAAGAAATTCGACTGGAGCTCGAACTTCCCGACGACAACAAAATTACCGATGATGCGCGAGTCCTGGCGGTTCACCCCGACCTTTCCCCATGCAGTCTATCTGTTGAATTGAACGTCAGCGCCAAGCTAGCGGATATCACGGATGAACTTGTTGCAAAGTACACTAGTGACGGTGATCGTTTGCGGGTACTCGTTGTTGCTCAAGACAGACACACTCGTCAAAACCTCAAGCGCTCCGTTCGCTCCACTGTTGCAAGCGCCCAAGTCGGTTTCGCGAAGACCTCGGGTGCCGCCGCTCCGCTACTTGGGGATGTGCCGGATCTAGCGGTCATTGACCTCGACGGCGAAATAGAACAAACCCAAACTCTTTGGTCTATCTGCCAGTCCGCCAATCCGCCCTTACCAAGCATCCTCATCGCAGAGGATCAGAATATGGCAAACGAGCTTCGAAGATACGGCGCGTGGGACGTTCTGATTAACCCGCCTTCCTCGGCAGAGTTTCGCCGTGTCGTACTGCGAACGCTTGCAAGACCCGTCATTTTAGAAGACGGGCTGTAATTTGCTAAGGTGACCTCGTGTCGCCTTCGATATCCGACCTTAAATCTGTTCTAGAGCAATCTCTTGATGACGGCCAAATAAAAGCTCGTTAGAGTGTGCTTCATGAAAAACTCTCTCGCATCCTATTTATTGGGCTTAGCAGGTTTTACCTGCGTAATTCTCGCGACAGCGGGAACGGCCCATGCCCAGCACCCTGTTGAGCTTCGCGTCTCTGTGGAAGCAGAGCCAAGCGGGACGTTTCTCTATTCGTATGAACTCAAAGTCATTGCTGATGGCTTTCCTTCTGGAATCGCTTGGATGGTTTTTGCAGACACTCCACCTGGAGAAATAAGAGCATTAGAGAGCCCAAGCCTCGTTGGCCCCGCGCCAGGACCATGGACTAGCCTGGTTAGCTCGACCGGCGAACATAACGGTCCGGTGTTCCACCCGGTTCAGTTCACCGAATGGAACCCTACTGGAATTGGCGACAGCTTGAATTGGCAAATTCGCGCCAATAACGCGAACTGCAACATGCAGTGGAGCAACATTAAAGGCCCCGCCCCGCAAGCCAATTTCGAACAAGTCGTGCAAAACCAAGACCTGGACGGTGACGGAATCTGCGATATCGTAGACAACTGTATTCTTGACGTAAACGCTGATCAAGCTGACTCTGATGGAGACGGTGTCGGAGATTCTTGCGATGACGTGAACAACGCCGACATCGACGGAGACGGTGTGGACAACGGTGACGACAATTGCCCAGTTGATGCAAACGCAGACCAAGCAGACGCGGACAGCGATGGCACCGGCGATGTATGCGACGACGCCGACAATAACGATGTCGATGGCGATGGTGTCGACAACGGGGACGACAACTGCCCTGTCGATGCAAACGCAGACCAAGCAGACGAAGACAGCGATGGATTCGGCGACGTTTGTGACAGCACAGATGGTGATGACGTTGATGCAGACGGAGTAGACAACGGCGATGACAATTGCCCACTCGATGCAAATGCAGATCAAGCGGACTCCGACGGAGACGGATTCGGCGACGTGTGCGACAGCGTCGACAATAGCGGTTCCGGCGGTTGTTCTACGTCATCGGGTGCGAGCCCTGTGGCTCTTCTACTGATAGCCCTTGTTGCACTTCGTAGACGTCGTGAAGAGGCGTAGTTAGAAGTCGAGATCTATCCGTTAAAAGAGAGACCCGTCCCACGTGGGCGGGTTTCTCCTTTCTGGATTCACACCTGTTTCCATTACTCGCGTAGCTCTTGAAATCGAAGACCTTTGGGCGGTACCAGCGTCAACCCAGTGCCAAGGAGCTTAACCAGCCGTACCACTCGAATTTTCTTGTAGCCCCGCAAGACCGGATCTATGGCAAGGTGCGCGTAGTTTATGGCCTGAGACATCGATTTCGAAACCTGTTCTTTTTCAGGGTCCGAGAGCGACCGTAATTGCGTTAGCCACTCATCGCCGGTCTGCGCCGAGGTGATGGAAGAATCTACATCGAATTTTGTGATCAGCCGACGGTTCCCAACAGGTTTTGCCGTCATCTGAATACCAACGAATCGCAAGAGTTGCGAGACGCCCAACGTGGACTGCTTGCGCACCTTCACCATCGCTTCAGCCTCTTGCTCTAAACGGTCGGCCCGCTCGAGCCCCTCGAGCCCATAGTCCGCCAGCGTCTTTGCGAGTCTTGCAGCGGCAAGAGATTTACGAAAGCTACGCTCGAGAAAGTCGAATCCGCCTCGCGGTTTGCCCGCGTTGGACAATTCCATGATCGTACGTAGTTCGCGATGGACTTCTCGTCGCAACTTGGGCGCCCCATCCACCGGCAAGAGGTCGCCAAAGAGTACGCGAGTCATCTGCTCTACCGTTTCACCCTCAATAGACGCGCCCGCTTCGACCATGTCGGATTCGGCGACCAACTGGTCCGCCTTTTCGCGCAAAACTGGGCTGCTCCTCATTAGGTTTAGTATTTTCAGCTGTTTTTCAAGCGCCGTGATGTCGCCCGCGAACTCGTCCATCATGACCTCGTACATTTGGGTCTTGTTGCGTAACTCGGTCGCGGTCTCAAATTCGAGTAGTGCGGCGCCATCTCGATGGTGAAACTCCACTCCATGTTTACCCACTCCTGTTAGCCAGAAGGCTGCGATAGACTCTCGGTCGCGACGGAGAGTGCCGACAACAGCCTTGGCGCCCAAGAGGCCTGGTCGGTATTCGTGTCGAAAGAGATCGGCAACGTTCGCCTCGGTCACTCGGGCGGCCGCTATCGTCTCAACGG
Source organism: uncultured Kofleriaceae bacterium (assembly GCA_964410875.1). Classification (GTDB taxonomy): domain Bacteria; phylum Myxococcota_A; class Polyangia; order Haliangiales; family Haliangiaceae; genus CAYPIX01. Next base: position 8,174 of record CAYPIX010000091.1, on the reverse strand, counting down.
TGCGCTTCGGCGTTTTTAGGACAACGGGAACCAGATCGTCATACCGATTTCGATTGAAGAAAATCACAGGTGGGGTGCGAGGAGAAGGGCGCCCGCCAAGACGCATGAGCTGGCTGTCGGCCAGGGCTTCCCGCCCCTTCGTTGATTTGTATCTTACGTTCTTACTCGGCGAGACCCTCTGTGGGCGCACTGATTTTCGGCCACTCGAGCGGCCACCTGCTACCGCGTTGGATGCGGAGACGGCGAGCAACAGGGCCAAAACGTTGACCATATGGATGGCCGGCTTTCGACGCCAACGAGACATACCCCAAAGTAAGGCAAGTTGTATGCCCCCAAAGCCTCAGCGAAGGAAAGCTGCTACGAAGCAGCTAAGGCGGTGTTCGCCAGTAAACTGGCGATAGTCATGGGCCCGACGCCACCGGGAACAGGTGTGATTGCGCCAGCGACTTTTTCGGCCGAAGCAAAGTCGACGTCCCCACAAAGCTTTTTATCGTCCCCGCGGTTGATGCCAACATCGATTACGGTTGCGCCCGGCTTAAGCCAACTTCCGGGAATCATTTTCGCACGCCCTACCGCGGCCACCAAAACGTCCGCGCGCTTTACCTCGGCTGCCAAATCTTTTGTCCGCGAGTGACAGAGCGAGACGGTCGCATTCGCGTTGGTAAGCAGCATTGCCATCGGTTTCCCGACAATATTGGAACGTCCAACGATAACTGCGTGTGCACCTGACAATTCAATATTGGACTCAGCAATTAATCGCATACACCCTTTCGGTGTCGCCGCAACATACCGAGGCCTTCCCTGAGCAAGTCTACCTATATTTTCAGGATGAAAACCGTCAACATCCTTCTTAGGATCGATAGAATCCAGGACTTCCTCTGCGTCGAGCCCTTTGGGGAGCGGCAACTGCACCAAAATTCCGTGGACACGAGAGTCCTGGTTTAACTCACGAACGAGACCCATTAGTTGGTCCTGGGTCGTGCTGCTTGGAAGTTTATGGTCAAAGGCTTCCACACCCACTTCGGCGGCCGCCTTTGCCTTATTGCGCACGTAGATTGTCGAAGCAGGATCTTCACCAACCAGAACTACCGCTAGACCTGGCACTGTGCCGGCGGCACGAAGAGCCGCTACTTTTTCTGCGACTTCTCCCCTTACGGTTTTTGCTAGAGCACGCCCATCTAGTATCTGAGCCGACACTAGTCGCTACCGCCGCCAGAAGATGATGAGCCAGAACCTTTATCCGATTTGCTGCTGGAGCTGGACGAGCTATCTGAGCTAGAGCTTGGCTTCTTGGAGCTATATAGATCTTTGTACCAACCGCTTCCCTTCAAAGAGAATGACGTACTGGAAATGAGTCGCTCCAATTCGCCATTGCATTCTTCGCAGACGGTCTTCGGATCTTCGCTCATTCGCTGCGTGTACTCGAAGTTCTTCTCACAGGCTTTGCAGCCATATTCGTATACGGGCACGTACGGGAGCTACCACGCTTTTCGCGCTGCGGTAAAGACGGAAAGCTGGGCCTGAAGGTAAAAACCCTAGGAAATCCAGCTACTGGGGTACCAAGTTTGAGTTCCTGCTCTCGCTACGGCCCGTAGCAAGCAGTCCCAGGCACTACTCGCTATACTCAGGTGGCGTGAAGAGGCTCGGCTCAATTTTGTTATGTGTACTGGTCTTCGGCTTGGTACCGGCAGCAGAAACCGTAGCGCAAGACTGGCAGGTCAAACGCGACCCCTTCGATAAACGTCTCGTTGCCCGCTACAAGAAAAGGCTTGCTGTAAACCCATTCGACAAAGGTTCTTTTTCTAGTCTCGCAAGCCTATACAGGAAACACCGCAGCTTGGCGAAAATGCAGAAAGAGTTCGCGGCGAAAGCCAAGGGCAAAAAAGGAAAGTTCGCTGACTGGGTGGTGCTAGGTCACATTCATAAATTACGCGGAGACAAGATGATGGCAAGAGATGCCTATCGGAAGGCCCTTGCTCTCAAGCCGACGCACGCACGCACTGCGATGACAGCAGCCACATTGAGTCTTGAGCTACGAGAGGTACAAGAAGCAGAAACGCTTTTTAATACAGCATTAGCCAACACCAAGGACAAGACGCTTAGAAGAAACATTCTCACGCGACTTCTCAATATTTCACTCGACAAGGGCGACATTGAGGCGGGGGAAAACTACGCAAACCGTCTATCAAGAGTTGATCCGGGCAACCTACAGATTCAATTAAGCCTTGCTGACGCCCTTCTCTCTCACAAACAACCTGCCAAAGCTGTTAAGCGATACCAAGCTATAGAAAAGAAGCTCTTATCAGACCCAGCAATGCGAGTAGAAGTAATTGGACGGCTCGCGAACGCGTACAACGAGAGTGGAAACAGCGCCCAAGCGTTAAAGGAATATTGGCGAGCCACGAAACTGATGCGCCGTGATTTCCACCTTCGTACGGAAATCATAGAACGGATCGTAGGCATTCACAGAGTACAACAACGACTACCAGAACTTACCAAGCTTCTAGAAAAGAAATGGCCAGCAAAGAAACGAAACCACTTTGAATGGCGGACCCTAGGAAGTCTGTTCGAGGAAACGGGTGCCCAACCCCGTGCGATCGATGCGTACGCAAAGGCTATCGCTAAGTCTCCCTATGAGATTGATACCCACAGACGCCTTATTGATCTTTTGGAAGACGCCGGTCAAAAAGAGCAAGCTCTTCGCCGCTATGAAAAACTAGTGAAGGTCGCGCCAGGCGAAGCCCGTTTTCATCTAGAGCTTGCTGACCGTTACTGGAACAACAACGAAAAAAAGCGAGCGCTGAGCCTCTTGTCTCGTCTAAAGAAACGAATGGCCCGAGATGCTGGCACCCACACCGCTCTGGCCAACCTCTACGTGCGCTGGGGGCGTCTTGATCTGGCTCTTCAAACATACAAGCGGCTAACAAAGATAGAACCCAAAGAGCCTAGTCACTGGGTAAACCTGGGGGAGCAGTATTTTCAAAAAGGTGATAGCGCCAAAGCAGTTCGCACCTGGAAACAGATTGCAAGGCAGAAGAATGCGGCATCGGTCTCTCGATTAGCTCAAGTTTACTTAGAGCATGACATGCTTGACGAGGCGCTACTCTCGTTTACGAATGCGATCAAATTAGCCCCAAATAGACCGGAGAGCTATCGAGGTCGAGCGACAGTGTTTGAAAGGAGAAAGCGTTTTATTGATGCTGTCTCCGACTGGGAGCGAGTTTTGGCTCTGGGCAAAAACGCGAGAAAAGCGAAAATCCTAGAGTATGAGGCCAGGCGTCGCATCGTGCAGCTACTGGAACGGGCCCGAGGCTCTTACCTCACCCAACGCGTCGCCAAATGGGAACGAGCATATGAGCAAACACCGCCCGACTTAAGTGCAGGCTACCTATTGGTCGAGTTCTTTCAACGGACCAAAAACGTAAAGAACAGCAAACGCATCCTTGAACAAATGCTTAAGAAGGACCCAAAGAACCTAGATGCAAAGCACCAACTAGTTTCAGTTTATCGTTCTAACTCAGAATACGAAACCGCGATTTCTCTACTTAAGAAGCTCGCCGAAGAGAACCCAAACAGAGAGCGAGACTACTACGCCCAGATAGCCGAGGTTCACGCCATCCTTCACAAAGACGAGGATGCAATTGAATACTCACAAAAGGCTCTTGAGAAAAGCCCTACTGACCCAGTAGCCCACTTCAAGTTAGCCGAGCGGTATGAGCAAATGCAGCAATACAGCAAGGCCATTGAGTCATATGAGAAGTCCATTGATTTAGGCGGCCGGAACTACACGGCCTACTTCGCGGTAGCAAGACTCTATCGAAGTCAAGGGAAACGACTCAAAGCCGCTGCTGTGTACCGTGAGCTCTTTCGACAGGCATCAAATGACGAAGCAATTCAAAAAGCCGGCCGAGAAGCCATTGACCTCGAAGAGATGAACGGCGGACTTGGGGAGCTCGAAAAAGTAATCGCAACCCTAGCGTTCACACTAAAGCATAAAGACATCTATCGAAGAGTCCTGGTCGAGCTATATGGAAGGTACATTCCCAGCCTTGTTGTAGATCTAGAAAGCACAGATGAAAAACGGACGAAGCTCGCCACCGAGGAACTAACGCGGCTGGGGACTCATGGTGTGCGCCCCTTGCTCCAAGCTCTTGCCGACGATTTAGACGCCTCTCAACAACGTATTGCCGTGAGTGTGCTTGGCTACCTCGGCAACCCCAGTGCCGCAGGCCCTCTCGTCCATATCGCAGAACGGAATCGTACGAGAACGGCTACGGTTTTGGCTACAGCGCCGAATGAATGGGATGTACGGGTTGAAGCTCTCGTCGCCGCAGGGCGACTCCGCTCTTCGGCTGTCATCCCAAAATTACAAAAGCTAGCGGCAAACAAGGAACCAACCATTCGAGAAGCAGCTACTTTTGCGCTAGGGATGACGGGGAGCAAACGCTCTATTAAACCGCTTCTGTTGCTGCTTAAAGACAAGGCCAAAACCGTTTCCACTCTGGCTTGTTTGGGCCTAGGGAATTCGACTTCACGCCAAGTGGTTCCCTCGCTAACAAGGGTCGTAGCAGACAAGTCGCGCCCTACCGTTGTAAGAGCATCTTGCGCACATGCACTAGGACGGCTGGGGTCTCCGAAATCTGTTCCGGTCCTCGAGTCGGGCCTGAAGAGTGACAACGCTCTACTCGCGCAGGCTTCGGCCTGGGCGCTCGGTTCAATTAGTGAGCGAACATCTAAATCCCATCTCGTTTCCGCTTACTTCACAAAGAGCAATGCCATTCGACAGAATGTCTTGTGGGCACTCCGTCGCAAATCGGGCAAGACAAGTGCTTTTCAACTGGCAAGGTATCCGCGTAGGAGCGGCCGGTTCGATAGTGAACAAGCACTGAGACAGCTTTTGGATGTCCCGGAGTTTAAAAGCGGAAAGACAGAGGTTTCCGCTGCCCAAATTCCCTCGATTGCAAAGGGTGTTAAAGCCGCGCTCACCAAACATCGTGATTTCCAATTGCGCACACTTGTAGATCTTGACCAAGCGGATACTCAATTGAGTGCTGGAAAGCTTGGTCTGATTCCCGGGAACCACACAGCCGCCATAGCTTCTAAGATTTTGAAACCTCTCCTAGAGCTCAGTTCTCATAGAGATCCTTTGATTCGTGGCAAAACAGCCTCTGTGCTTTCGAAGATGCCGTCCGAAGAAAGCATCCAGACCATTTTGCTTTTACTTGAAGACGAAGTCGCCTCTGTACGCAACACGGCAATGGTTGCCGCCGCCCGTATTGCCAATTCTGAGATTGGCCGCAAGCGGGCTCTCGAAATCGAGTCTGGTATCGCAAAGCGTTTGGAATCTGCCAGTTGGAGAGATCGAACTGCAGCGGCACGAGGTTTGGGTTACTTCGGCGAAAACAGCAAAATGGGTCGCCGTCTGATCCCTCTTCTACAATCAGACGAGAGTGGCTTTGTTCGAGAAGCAGCAGCAATTTCCTTGGGAAAACTACGGCTAGGACTAGACGAGTTGCTCTCGGCAACGTCCTACAGACGCGAACGGGTAGTCGATGTACGAGTCGCTGCGCTCCGGAGCGCGGCGGCACTTGGTAAAGGGAGAGCACTCAAGGCAGCCCAGCGTGTAGTCAAACAGGATCCAAGCCAGCGCATGCGGCGCATAGCCCAGAGCATCCTAAGCCCTAATTGACACAATTTTTTCGAGCACCGCCCTCACGGATTGACCGGGTTTTTCCAGAAAGGGTAAAATTCCAGTGGGATGGACGTCGGGCTGGTTTGCGAGGAATGTTGTACTTATAACCCCATGGGTACAAGTACGTGCTCCTGTTGCGGAGACGGTCTAACGCTTGACAGGGTGCCTATGGGAACAGGACAGCACTTACTGGCTTCGCCAGAAAGAAAAGCTGCTGCTGCCACGCAACAATGCCCCGGATGTAAAACTGATGTCCCGATCGCGAACCGTTTTTGCGGCGCCTGCGGAACTCTCATAGAAGTCCCAGCAGCGGGCTCAACCGAACGCTTACCAGCTGCTCCACCTGCGGGTTCGGTTCGTCAGACCATGTTCTTTGGAACCATGCAAAAAGCTCGCGCGCGTCTCGTTCTAATAAAGGGAGACGGTGCAGATGGCGTTTCATTTACACTTGCCGGCGAAGATCACTCGGTTGGACGGGAGGAAGCCGCGATTCGTTTTGACGAAGACCCATTCATGTCGCCCGTGCATGCAAACTTCTTTTATCGTGACGAGAAGTTGGTTGTGCGAGACGAAAACTCCCAAAACGGCATTTTTCTGCGTATACGCGGGAAGCGATCTCTCAAGGTTGGTGACCGGTTCACTGTTGGAGAGCAAACCCTCGAGGTAAGCGAGACCCCGACAAATCCAGAACCCATCGCCGAACCAGATGGAACTTACTACTACGCCAGCCCGCCTAAGAACGCGGCATACCGACTAGTGCAGATCCTCCAAGGCGGGCAAGAGGGATTGGCAATTCGTACCGAACAAGCGACAGTGACTATCGGTCGAACGGGCAATGACCTTGATTTTCCCGATGATCCATTTATTTCTGGGCGTCATACCCAAATAACCATCGACGAAGGACAACTCGAAATTGCCGATCTCGACTCGAGAAATGGGACGTTTTTGAAAGTGAATGGCGAACAAGAGCTTCAACACGGCGACTATGTCTTTATGGGACAACAATTGCTTCGCATCGAAATTGTGTAGTCATCGAAAAATTGTGTAGTTTGGAAAAGAGAACATGATTGTCTGCAAACGCTGTGGAAAAGAGAACCAGGCTCATTACAAATTCTGCTTGGGATGTGGTGCGGAACTTGAGGCTGAAGGCGCCCCGTCCGCTGCTAAGTCAGGCGTAGGCATGATGAAAACCGTCATGGCGGATGCGGGCCCAGAAAGTAGCGTCGCGTCTGCCCAACCTACGCCTAGACCGTCCACAGCTGTAGGCACGGGCGCTACCCGCCCCTGCACGAGTTGCAGCGCAGAGGTACCTGTTTCGTTTAAATTTTGCGGTGCCTGTGGAACTAGCTTGGCAGACGCACCGGCGCCAGCAGCACCAAAAGCAGAGGCTCCGGCTCCTTCTCCGCAAGCTACCTTGACCCTGATCCGTCCAGACGGTAGCGAAGGCGGAACTCACGCTCTTAGTGCAGGCGAAAACCAGATTGGTAGAAAGCACGGCACTCTTTTTGAAAATGACGGCTACCTCTCTCCAGACCACGCAATCTTGTCGGTAAATGGCAAAGAAGCTGTCATACGAGACAATTCAAGCTTGAATGGCGTATTTGTTCGAATTGCAAACGAAGAAAAACTGGTTTCCGGTAGCGTCCTGCGAATTGGTCAAGAGCTGATTCGGTTCGAATCCATCGTCCCACCGGTACCCGGTCCAGACGGCACCGAGGTCATGGGCAGCCCCAATCCCGGCTATTGGGGCAAACTCGTCATTTTGATAGGGCAGAATATTGATGGAGCTGCCTACCCACTTCTTGGTGACAGCGTCTCTCTGGGAAGAGAGCGAGGTGATATCAATTTTCCTGACGACGGATACGTGTCTGGGTTGCACGCTCGATTGATCCATCGAGATGGAGATGTATTCCTTGCTGATGCAGGCAGCTCGAACGGGACCTTCTTAAAGCTCACCGCGGAGAGAACGGTCAGCACCGACTCTTTTGTCCTACTGGGGCAACAGCTATTTAGACTGTCGCTGTAGTCCCACTGGCAATCTACTTCAGAGTAATCGCGTCTACGTTGAAACCGGTCCCCAAAGGTTCCTTGTAAAAGTATCCTTTGGAAATCTGAAACTCTCGTCCATCATCAAAGATCACTTTAACGTCCACGGCTGTTTTGGCAGGACCACTAGGAGCTTCAACGACGATCTCCGAATCACCGTGAATTTCAATGACTCTTGCCTGCTGATCTCCAAAGTAAACTTGAGCGCCAAGAGCCGCGTCACTTTGTAGTCCGGTTCCTAGAACTCGAACAACACCACCAGTACTAAAACCCGCGGCCGGTTCGACACCCGTAACGTTCAAGGTCTTTGGCTGACCACACGCGCTCACAAAAAGGGCCGCGCTAACTAGTAACATATTTCTCGTTGTCTTCTTCATACTGTCTCTCTCTTCTCTCTCTTCTCTCTCTTTTGGCTTAAAGCATTTGTTTGCGAGCA
>CAYPIX010000090.1:0-14361 GCA_964410875.1 uncultured Kofleriaceae bacterium | reverse complement strand
CTCTTCGATAGAGAGGTCTTGAAGCTGTTTGTCAGTCAGGTTCTCTCGGATTCCTGCGGCATTGTTCTTGACCGCCTCAGTACCCTGTTGAGCTGCCGCTTTGGAATTGAAAGCTTCTCCAGCCCAACCGATAACTTTGTTGTTCTTGGCTTTAAGGGTCCAAGTCCAACCGTTTTCAAACTTAGACTCTTCGTCTGGGTTTGCTTTTGTAGCTTTAACTTCAAACTGTTTTGCGTTGTCTGCGTTCGCGAGGACAGATAGGAGTCCCTTCAGTGCCGCTGCTTTCGTAGTGTAACCTTCGGATGCAAGGATGTTCTTATTGTTTCCTGCGGCTCGAAGGCGGAAGCGAAACTCACCGGCAGTATCTTCGAAGATCTCGAAGTGACCTTGGTCGGTAACAAATGAAGCATCTGAGCCTAGATCCGCGGTGTCGTAGTCACAACCAGTGAAACCTAATGCGAGTAGGGGGATTAATAGTGAGGTTTTGAGTAAGTTCATCTAGAGAGCTCTCCTTCCACCAGTGGTGGAAATTTGATTAGTTAGTAAAAACGTCGCGAAAGTTTCAGGGGGCGCGACATCGAACACATCGACTAGTCCACACAGGAGCAACTGAAATGCCACACCGGACAACGAGCGGAAGTCTCACCAGATACCCTTGGCAACCGGCTCAGAGGTGGACAATCACAGTAGAAAAACGTAGGTCGCTTTGCGTGTGTCAAGAAGACACGGCTAGGGAACCCGCCTTCTTTTCTCGATGGACTGTGCACATATGCACATCTGGTATTTCTAGTCACGAAACGTTCGCATGGTCCTTTGAATTGATCGAAAAGTCACCCGGGAGTCATTCAGTAAACACGGAAACCTAGAGCCCTGTCTCCTCGAACACCTTTGGCAATTTCTTTTCACCCTCAGAAAGCGAGCTGTTGATCAAGTTGAGATTCTTGTCGGGTCGCTGGCTAGTCGAGGTGGATACGAAGTAAGATACGATCGACACGATTACCTGGGGGGGCGTCGATGGCGAAAACGGTGGCGGCGATTTTTCTCGCTGCTCTACTACAAAACGGTTGCTACGGGCTTGCCGACTACGGCGAAGAGCAACGCGTTTCCGTTCTCGAGGACTACTACGTAGACGTCGACCCCGAAGATTCTTTTTCGCTGCGCACAACGCTTCACGACACGATTCGTGATCATCAACGTTTCTCCTATAACGCAACCTGGGACATCCTTGAAGAGGCTGATCAAGATCCAAGTGACCCTTCACGCATCATAGATGTCTACCGCAATCAATCGTACGGCATCCTGCCCGTGAACCGCCCATACAATAGAGAACACACGTGGCCAAAGTCATACGGATTCCCGAAGAGTAATTCTAGCAACATTCCTTTTACCGATTGTCACTCCTTGTTTCTCTCTTACAGTAGTTACAATGGCTCACGAAGTAACAAACCATATGATGAATGCGACGACGAATGCAGTGATAGACCGACGATCGATGGGTTCGCAAACCGGACCAAATCGGGCGTTTGGGAAACCTGGTCCGGTCGTCGCGGCGACGTAGCCCGTGCGGTTCTTTATATGGACCTAAGATACGAGGGCGACAGTGGCGCGGAACCAGATCTTGTGTTGACCGACGATATGTCGCTCGTAAAAACAACCGGCGGAATCAACGCCCCGCTCGGCTACATGGGACGTCTGTCGGTTATTTTGCGCTGGCATGAAGAAGATCCGGTTGATGAAAGAGAGAGGCATCGGAACGAAGTCGTATTCGCTGCCCAGGGCAATCGAAATCCTTTCATTGACCACCCGGAATGGGCGACCTGCATCTTTCAAGGAGCCTGCGACGAAGAACCAACAGATCCTACAGATCCTCCTCAAACCCAGCACCAGATCCGCATGGTTGAATTTCACTATGACAACGCAGGCCAAGACGTCGGGGAATTTGTTGGCTTGGCGGGGCCGTCCGGAGCGGATCTAAGCGGCTGGGCCATCGTTGGCTATTCTGGCAATGGGGGAGTTCCCTTCCGAACAGTCTCTCTTGACGGAACCATTCCTACTAGCGGAGAAGTCGCCATCCCGTTTCCTGGTCTTCAAAACGGAGCACCAGATGGGCTCGCTCTCGTATCACCCGATGGAATCGTCACGGAAACGATCGGATACGAAGGCAGTTTTGTGGGTAGCCAAGGACCTGCGGCAGGCGTTTCGTTTGTCGATATAGGAGTTAAGGAAACGTCGAGTACACCTGTTGGATATAGCCTCCAAAAAACCGAATCGGGCTGGGAGGGTCCTCTTCCAGCGAGGCTTCTCCTTACCGATTTATAGGGGGCTAGACTCAAAACGAGTCAGGGCCAAGAACGCTTCGAAACGCTCTTGGATTCGCTCAACGGAAAGTCCGAGAAGCCCCTCAAGGGAAAACTCTTCTACGCAAAAGGAGGCCATCACACTGCCATAAATCATGGCTGTACGAATTTGTTCCGGCCCCACAGAACCCGCATAGGCGAGATACCCCATAAACCCTCCGGCAAAAGTATCTCCAGCACCCGTCGGATCTTTGACTTCTGATAATGGCAAAGCGGGTGCAAAGAACGCGTTATCCCCATGAAAAAGTAATGCTCCGGCATCACCACGTTTGATGACAAGAGAACTTGGCCCCATCTCGCGGATTTTTTTAGATGCTTTAACAAGGCTATACTCTCCAGATAACTGACGGGCCTCTTCATCGTTGATTAGAAGCGTATCGACGTTCTTGAGAGTTGTGAGCAACGCGTCGCGCTCTCCGGAAATCCAGAAGTTCATCGTGTCGGCTGCAACCACTTTTGGGGTTTCGACTTGACCCATTACGTCTTTTTGCAGAACCGGGTGGATATTCCCCAAGAATACAAAATCCGAGTTTCGGTAGTCCTTAGGAAGCTCTGGCTTGAAGTCCGCAAAAACACCAAGTTGTGTATCGAGGGTTTCGCGACTACTCAGATCGTCCGCGTATTTTCCCTTCCACCTAAAAGTCTTACCCGCGACTCTTTCTATCCCAGAGGTATGAATCCCTCGTTGGTCCCAATTCTCTATTACATCGTTTGGAAAGTCGTCGCCAACGATGGCGACCATTCGAACCGCATCAGTGAAATAGGACGCTGAAACCGCTGCAAATGACGCTGATCCTCCAAGGAGATCGGTTTGAGGGCCGAACGGACCATCTAGGTCGTCAAACGCTACCGAACCAACAACAACTAGACTCTGATTTGCGCTCTTTTTGTTACTCACAGATATCTCCCGATAATGGGGGCCAAGTCTCTTTTGACCTCTTCTGGTATTTGGGCCTTGTTGGTCATGATCGCGTGCGCAAGTGCAGAAGCAGCCGGGCACTCTCGATTTTCAGGAATTTTCGCGACCACACTGGCGAGAATGTCTTGGGCGCGGCGCACGTTTTGTTTCATGGTTGCCATCACAGCTTCCACGGTCACCGCCTCCTCGTCCGCTCTCCAGCAGTCATAGTCGGTGGCTAAAGCCAACGAAGCGTAGGAAATCTCAGCTTCTCTCGCCAATTTTGCTTCGGGCATATTGGTCATACCAATCACGTCAATTCCCCATGACCTGTGGAGTAAGCTCTCGGCTCGAGTAGAAAACTGCGGACCATTCATCACCAAGTAGGTCCCACCTTTTTGGGCTCTCACCCCTGAGTCTGAGGCGACTCGACTGGTTGCATCCCATAGGATGTCAGCCAATACACCGCTGATGGGCTCAGCGAATTCCACGTGAGCGGCTATTCCGCCCTCGAAGAAGGTGCTCTTGCGACCGTTGGTGCGATCAATAAACTGATCAACGACCACCATATCCCCGGGCCTTATCGCTTCTTTCATTGAACCAACCGCGGAGATCGATAGCAGCCATTCAACGCCCAGGCTTTTTAATGCCCAAATGTTTGCGCGATAGTTAATCTCATGCGGGGGAATTCGGTGGCCTCTACCATGGCGGCTAAGAAACGCCACGGCCCGGCCGCCCAGTTCTCCGGTGATTATCGCATCTGACGGATCTCCAAATGGAGTCGAGACCTTATGATCCCGTACGTTGGCTAATCCATCTGCTGAATAGACGCCACTTCCACCAATGACTCCGATAGTGACCATAAAAACCAGCGCGGTGTACCATCTATGCAGGTGCCAGGCAATTCAGACCCAAGTGTTGAAGAACTAGTTGCTGAGGGCGACTACCAAAGGGCCGCGGAATGCGCTGAAGAACGCAAACTCTTCCAAAGAGCTAGCGAACTATTCGCTCGAATTTGGGACTACGAATCTGCATCGCGTTGCGCTCTCAGCGCAGGCAAGCTGAGAGCCGCCTTAGAGCATGCCATCGATGGTGGAAATGCCGAGCAGATAGAGAACGTAACGACCCACCTACTCGACACCGGAAAACAAGGGTTGGCAATTGCAGCCTCTACCTTTGAAAAAAAGCAACGGCCGAATCGAGCCGCGTCACTCTACGAAAATTATGGCGACAAAAAACGCGCGATCGAATTGTTCAAGTCAGGGCAGGACTATGTACAAGCTGCACGCCTTCTTTTTGAACTTGGCAGCGACAGCGAGGCTGGCGGTCTACTAGAGCGTACTTTGAAAGGCCAGGTAGAAGCCAAAGAAGCAGCTCAGTCTCATTCGCTTCTTGGCCTCATCTATTCTCGCCGTCAAGAGGGAGCAAAGGCCGTTCGGCATTTCCAACAAGCTATCTCGTTGGACCCTGAAAAAAAACAGCTTCACATCTCGTTGGTTCAGCAACTCTTCGAAATGGACTTGCGAGATGGTGCCCGTGAAGCGCTGATCGCGGCGCGGCGGCGTTTTCCAGAATTGCCTCCGAGTCTCGACGACTTCGTATCGACGCCCACCCCTGCCGTTGCCGAAAGTAAGAGCCAACTAATAGCGGGTCGGTACGAACTTCTAGACCAACTCGGCTCGGGTGGTTCAGGTAGGGTTTTTAAGGCTAGAGACGGTGCAAAAAAACGCAATGTCGCAATCAAACTCCTCCACGCTGGCCATACTCGCGGTACCGACGCATACCAGCGTTTCTGCCGCGAGGCTCGTATTACGGAGCGGCTCGACCACGACAATATAGTCAAGACGCACGAGTTTTCTGAAGATGCTGGTTTTCTGGCCATGGAATATATGGATGGCGGGAGCCTTGAGCGACGATTGCTCGAGCGCGGAGCTCTGCCTCTCGCGTCTTGCCTAAAGATTGCTCTCGAAATTCTATCTGGCATAGAAAGAGCGCATCAACATGGAGTCATTCACAGAGACATCAAGCCGGCCAACATTTTCTTCCATGCAAACGGAGTTGCCAAGATTGGCGATTTTGGCACAGCCCATCTCCTAGAATTTGGTCTAACCCAAACAGGAGGTTTAATAGGAACACTGGCTTATATTTCACCAGAGCAGATTACTGGAGCTAACCTAACCGTCGCTTCCGATTACTACTCTTTGGGCATTACTCTTTTTGAATGCTGCACTGGACGTCTTCCATTCGATGGACCAGATTTCATTGCCCAGCATATGGGAGCCTCTCCACCGGATATTGCGGAGCTTGTTCCAGACCTTCCGGCAGCCTGGAACAGGCTGCTATACCAACTGCTCGAAAAAGTGCCCGAGGAAAGGCTCGCCTCAGCTGAAGTGATGCGAAAACAGATCGGCGAGATAACGAAGGCCACAGCTACCCGTTCTTCTGTACTCTCCTTGCCAAAAAGATCATTTGACGCAAGAGCCGAAGCTCCAACGGACCAACCGCCAGAAACCCAAGAGAAAAAACAGCGATACCAATTCGTTTGTGTACTCAAAGAGACCAAGCAATCCTCACTCTCTAGCGCAGTTGACACCGAGCTAGCTCGGAGTGTCATTTTTGAAGAGTTTCACAATGACATAGTAGACACCCCCCTAGAAACGCACCTGCTTTCTCTAGCTAAAGCTGGAGGAGCTTTTCTGCAACGGGTCCTTGCTTACCGGAGAGACGAACGAATTGCTATTTTCGAGGCCCCAGCAGGTCAACCTTTGCACGTATGGGTTAAGGCCAACGGTCCGGTCCCTGCTGAAGTTGCTGCCGGTATGATCGTCAAGATCACGCATTCATTGGCGGCTATGCACGCTGTTGGCATCGGACATGGTTCAATTTCAGACGAATCCATAGTCATCGATGAACTAGGGCACCCCACACTTCTCTCTTCTGGAGTCGCGGTTTCTTCGCCGCCATCATCAAAAGACGACATCAAGGCTTTACTGGCAATTCACAAAACCCTATCACCAGCCGACACGCCTGATTCCAAACAAGTAGCCGAACCGGAAGACGCGGCGTCCCTCATCTCCTACGCTAAATCGATTGAACACAGTGAGCGATGTAAGCGCTTACAGCAAGCGCCCTAGGCTCCAAGTAACAACACGACAAAAACGGACGGAATGCTGTCTTTGCTAGTTGCCGGTGCCACAGCCACGCCGATACCGTAATGGCTGTAAGACGAATCTTTCACAGTGTTAGGCACAGGGTAATTCTCGTCGAGAATAGTTGTCACAAGCGTTGTCACCTTGCGAAACGGTGCTCGTCTAGCTGAGATTTCTCGCGACGCTTCTTTAGACGCAGCCTTTACAGGCATTCCGTCCGCTAGGCGTTCGGCCGCCAACTGAGCAGTTGAATGAAGGACTTCATTCAAAAGTAGACGACTCTGTTTCTCTATCTGGCTCTGGACTTTTTTCCGCATTTGTTGCGGTTTCACAGCTCGAGGGACCTGAATAAACAGCTGAGTCACGTAAACCGCGGGCGGTCCCACATCGGCTTCCACCTGGGCGACCCCAATCCCAATCTGGTTCACTTCAGTTGACAGAATATTGGCCCGATGACCGGGGCTGTTCATCAACCCTTTGTGGGCCTCCAGGATACCTCCTGATTTAGAAAGGTTTTCCAGTACCGCGGTTGCGCCTACCCCACCCGCTTTGACTCTCTCGAACGGCGCGCCACTTAGTTGCGATATATGGGCAACTATTCCCGTTCTGGCCATTTCTTCACTGTAGCGCCGAGACACACTAGCAAGACGCGAATTGACCGCTAGTTTTGGTAACCCCGCCCGAACCCGTTCGTCGTTAACAAGTTTGGTCATCAGGTTTTCAGCATCGCTTCGGGTTCGCACAGCATCTTCGGCATCATTCAAGAGTGAAATTGAGCGCCCTCTTGGCGGCCTGTTTCCACACCAGATTGGATAGTTGGCTAGCACAGTCGGCCCCCCTCTATCCCTCGCGGTTACCTCAACCTGGATCTTTCCCTTAGCCGCCCCACATCTGGCTACTGCCTCGAAAAAACCATCGCCCCTCGCCTCTACCTTAATTTCCTCTACCTTACCGTTTCTCCGGGTCACAAAAACGTGAGGGTCCCTGTAAGGTGACAGGACTCGCCCACGAAATCTAATAGGATCTCCGCCATCAAAAACCTTCGACATTGGTCGAAGTTCGATACTGCTGTTTTGTAGCGCCAGTACCGTCACAAGATTGTTATTGGTTCCCGCTCGACCGAGGCCTACTCGAGAAAAACGAGACTTTGCAAAACTTTCTTCCAAACTGGGGCGAAGTTCCTCGGCAATGGACGTCGGATCCCCTCCTTTGACGATGATCAGTAGAGGGGACGGTTCAACGATCCCGTGGTGCTGAAGAGAAAACTCTATTGCCTCATATGGAATGGGAATGTCTAGAGCTGCCAACTCGGCCCAATCTGTCGCGGCTCTTGAGAGACGTGCATCAAACCAGGGCCTAGAGCGGTTCGTTGAATCCGCAACTTCAGAGAGCACCGAGATGGTTGGCAGAAAAAACGATTCAACGTTTTTTTGAGAAATGCCCGGTGCCTGATAACTCTCTGCGAACCTCGCCGTTGGTTGTAATCGTACGTTCTTGGGTCCGCGTCTGCCGGAATCTACTCCGGCCTGGCTGGCGTCGTTTTTGTCGCGCTTCCAAACCTCGCGGCTACGGCCACCGCAACCAATAAATTGCGCGAGCAAGACAGCCAGCCAAACAAAGCGTCCCACAAAGGTCACGAAATGACTAAATCCGATGCGTCGTAAACGACATCAGCCTCATTGTTTGCCTGAGATCGATCTCGCAACAATTTGTAGACCTCGGCAAGGAGTTGCGGATGCTCTAGGACAACCTCATCGAAACGTGTTCGGGGTAGTGCCAGCATAACCGAGCTTTCTGTTGCTACAACATCAGCGCTCGCGGGCCCCTGAGACAGCAGCGACATCTCTCCGATAGCGTCGCCAATCGTTAACGTTGCGATCACGGAAGCCCCATCGCGTACCTCGCAGCGTCCCGAGATGAGGACATAAAGGCAGTCCGTCTCTACCCCCTTCTTGACAATCGTCTCATCGGCCTCAAAGACACGGGTTTCAAATTTCCGACGAACCTGCCGCCTCTCTTTTTCCGTCAAACGCTTGAACAGCTCAGAGGTTCCCATGATGGTCGAAAGAAGCCTTGAACGGGCATAGAGAACTAGGGTCCGGGCTACGTTTTGCTGCTGCTGAGCAAGTTCTTCCACCGATTTTCGATCGACCTCTAGAACCCATAGCGGTGATGCCGCAGAAACGGTCGCTGTTCGCACGGTTCCTCCGACAAGCGCAATCTCTCCAAAGAAAGCACCCGTCCGAAGGGTCCCTACCTTCGTCCCACCCCGAGAGATATCGACCGTGCCTCTGGCAACCCAAAATAGTTTCTCCGCGCTATCGCCTTCCACAACGACATCGGCTCCAGTAGAAAATTCTTTCACACGTATAACTTGGGCCAAGTCGAAAAATTCTTCGGGTTCCATTTCTGAAATCAATGGCGTAGGCGCAAATGTCTCCGGTGCGCGAGAAGAAAAAAACGCGGCCGCTTTTTCAACTGCTGCTAGGCCATATTCAACCGGGTCCCCACCGCTGTCGTAATCGTTCGTGTCACCCGAAGCCGGAGGAGCCAAAGGTTGAGGCTTTGCATCAGGATCGATTTTCTTTGAACCTAGGCAGTGAGCATCGGCGATTTCGCAAAGCACACTCGTCGCATCTTCCTCTGCCCCTGCTTGGCGCAGCAAAATGGCAGCGAGTACCGCAGTAGCAACCTGACCAGTTGTATTGGCAGAGGCTGAAAGCGATCGCAGCGCTGAACAGCCAGCGTCTTTATCGATTTCTAGCAGGGCGACGGCGACATCGAGAAAAGCACCAATGTCTCCGGGCGATTGAGCTAACGAACGGGCATGCTCGCTCGCCTCGTTTTTTTCGCCATCGCTCATAGGTGTATTCTGCCTGTCGAAACCAACCGTGTCCAATCGGGTTAAAAACGAATCATCAGTGGAGCGTCTAGGTTCTGAGGGATAGAATCCCTGTCATTATTAGATTTTCCGCGAGAAATCGCTACGTCAACAATCACGATGGTACCCACCCCGACGATGGCCCAAAACCACCAATTTTTGTATATCGGCCTTGACTCTGATTGCTGAGGAATGGGCTCTGGTTGTTGATTTTGAACCGGCTCATATGGAACAAGCTTCGACAAATCGAGAACAGCAGCACGTTCCATATTTGGATTACGCTCTTCCAAAGGCGTAGGCAGATCGGAAGCGACAATTAAAGTCTCTTTCAACTCTTCTATCCGAGCACGAACCTCACGACTGATTTCTTCATTTCCCCCTGTAGCCAGGAAGGCTTCATATTTTTCAATTGCTTCGGTATTCTGCCCGAGTTCATCGTGGCAGAGGCCAAGATTAAACAGAAGCAATGGCGCCGGTGCTAGACGATTGGCAATGCCAAACTCAATGATGGCGACTTGATAGTCTCCCTTATCAAAAGCCTCTTGTCCTCTTTGAAAATGTGAAGACGCTAGTTCGCTCTTACCCTCTTCTGCCTTAGCACTCCCTACGAAAGCTAGAAGTGGCATCAACGCAATAACGGCTAGGAGAGTTCTCATCTGCTATTCCAACTGGCAATGCAGCTTTGCTTTGTTTGCTGGGCGCCGACAATCATCGGAAGGCAAACACCTAATTTTGTCTTTGTTGCCTGGTTGTTCGCAGTAGGGAACTGGCTCCGGTGGAGGCTCTATTGGGTCTGGAGACGTATTAAACAGACCAGAATCAGAGCTCGGCTCCGTTGGCTTATTCTTGCCCTTTCCCGACTTCCTGTCTCGGACCATCTTCTTGATGACCTTGCGACGAGTGCCGTCGACTTCAAAATCTAAATCTTTGAACTTCGATTTTCGCAAGGACACTTGGGTCTTTTCACCCTCTGGGACCTTGATGGTAAGGGGCGTCTTTTCGCCAATAGAATCTCCGTCGATAAAAACATCCGCGTGAACCGTTCCTGAACTAATCAAGACTTCAACCATCACTGGCTCTAATACTTGGGGCACAGTCGGCTCATCGCCACCGTCATCGGTGTCTGGCCCTGTGATTTCTTCCGTGGTCGGTTTATCGGGTTCAAGGGCCGGGGGCGGGGTCGCTGGGTCAACCGGCTCTCTGGTTGGTTTCAACGCGGGATCCGCTACGGCCGGATTGGTATCGTTTGCGTTGGTAGGGAGCCTTTCTGGTGTCTTCTTGACTTCGCGCTGAGTAGTGTTTTCTCCGGAAGGCGACATCATCATGACCGCAGCTACGCCGCCACCGCCGAGAAGCAAAAGACTTAGCGCCAACCATAGACCTCGCCGCTTTTTCTTCGGTGGCTGATATGCCGGATCTGGACTATCTCTGTAAACAGGTTGTGGCGTTATCGCGTATGGCCTTGAAGGTTGAGGTGCAGCTGGCACCGGTGCACTGCCGCCTTGGTTTGTCGCAATCGGGGCTCCCGCTGCGAGAACCGTTGAACCGGGAACCGCAGGGTTATTGGGCTTGGACGCTCCTGGCGCAAAGGCTCCACCCATATGGGTTTTCTGAACCGGCAAATAGGAGCTCATGCCCGCGCCTGTCGTCTGTCTTCGGGTCTCGACTAGCGCCACCACCAAGTCTTTCATCACCTGGTAGCGGCCAGCAGGATCTTTCACCATACATCGGTTGATGATTGCCTCGACGCCATTCGGCAATGTCCGTCCAGCCTCTTTCGCTTTTTCCGAGGGTGGCGTCGGTTCGGCAGTGATGTGTTTCGTCAAGATTCCCATAAAGGATTCACCAACGAAGGGCAGCGACCCGGTGAACGCCTCGTACATGATGACGCCCATGGCATAAATATCTGCTCGGTGGTCAACAGCCTGGCCGAGCGCCTGCTCTGGGGCCATGTAAAACGGCGTTCCGAAAATTGTACCGGTACGGGTAAGGTGATTTTCTCCATCCGCGCCCGAGACTTTTGCGATACCAAAATCAAGCAGTTTGGGAATGTCTCGCCCCGAGTGGTCCTGGGTCACAAAAACATTCTCTGGTTTCATATCGCGATGCACGACACCTTTGCCGTGGGCAGCGGATAGTCCGTGACAAGTTTGGATCAAAATATCCAACGCCCTGTCCACGTTAAGAGTGCCTCCCTCGAGCAATTCGTTGAGCGGAACGCCATCTAGTAACTCCATGCAGAGATAGATGCGCCCATCAGCGATGGTTCCGAAGTCTTCGATTCGAATAATATTCTCGTGACCGATAGATGATGCGGAGCGAGCCTCTTGATGGAACCGTGCGACTGCCTCTTGATTTGTCACAATCTCGGGCCGCAATAACTTTAGGGCGACTCGTTTTTCAATGTGGACATGTTCCGCGGCATAGACTTCGCCCATACCGCCTTCACCTAGTTTCTGAATGACGCGATACCGCCCATCGAGAACAGAGCCGACGAGCGGGTCGGCGCTCGCAGGCGGTGCCCCTGCGGGTCCCTGATTGTCGGTCGCCATGCCGATAGAGTATCGCTTCCTTAGTGGAGTTGGCACAACACGAGAGACGTGTATGCCGCCCCTCCAATTCAATCCATAAGGCTATAACACCCCAAATGTGGGTCAAGCTCGCCTAAGCCAGGGAAATCAGCACCCCCGACCTATATAAGAATGACGGTCAGCATTGGATGTCGTGGACAGCGAGTAGGTTCCTTCCATGAGGCCCGCAACCCAAACCGACAGAGTCATGGAAGACAGCATGCTTCAGTTCGCAAACGACCCCGAGCGCGTACAGGTGCTGGGCAAGGCCAGGCTCTTCAAGCGATCTTGGATCGAGCTTGCTGAGGCACTTACCCGAGTCGATGCGAAGAGCGCGTGGAAAGGCTGGGGATACAGCAGCTTTACGGATTACTGCAAAAAAGAGCTCCACCTAACCAGCAATACCGCTGCAAAATTGGTTGGCTCCTACCGGTTTCTACGTACATCGGCGCCCAAAATTGTTGAGAAGGCAGCCGACACGAGCGTGCACGAATTCTCCTCCTCAATCCCCTCTATGAAGGCAGTGGACTTTGTCGCGCGGGCAACTGAGCGCGGCGCAGCCGACGAAAATACCCTCGCGGAGATTCGCCGGGCAGCTTTCGAAGACGGCGTCGAAGCACCAAAACTGGTTAGAAGATTCAACAAGGTCGCATTTCCTGTGAGCAACGAGGAAGCTGGACAGCAAACCCAAAAAAAACTGGAAGCAACCGCACGACGACTAGCTGCCCTTCTCGGGGACGCGTCCGGAGTCGTTCCCAGAGAGGTGGCATCAACAGTAGAGCAAGCTCTAGGACAACTTCTCGATATCTTGTCGTCCGACAAAAGCAACTAACACGGAGCTCGCCTAGGCCGCTAGGCACACTTCTATAAGATCGCACAAAACCCACTCGTTTTGCGGCGACTAACCCAGTCAAGCCATAATGAATCAAGTGCTGATTTATGGCTGACACGAAAGAAAACACCGAGGTTCCGCCTCAACCGAACAGACATAAGCGATCTCGTCGAATCAGCATGCGCGGCCGAATTTCTCGAGCTGCTTCAAGGGTGGAAGTTTGGGCCATCGAGAATCCAAGCAAGAGGGTGCGTTTCGCGGCGTTTGTCGTTCGATTGTTCGCGCAAACCGTACGGCAATGGGTCCGCGACAAATGCCCTCAGCAAGCCGCGTCACTAGCGTTTCAAACGGTTCTCTCTGTCGTTCCAGTCACCGCCGTGATTCTCGCCTCGTTTCGAATCATGGGTGCGTTAGACGCGAAGTCGTCTTTGGTTTCTTTCCTCTCCGAGGAACTCATACCAGTGTCGCCAGCGAAAATTGCCAGCCAGCTGAACGAGTGGTCTGAGAACATTACTTTCGAATCGCTGGGAGCGATTGGCCTTGTCTCGACGCTGGTCTTGGCTTTCATTATGTACAACAGCCTCGAGCGCGTCATGAATCAAATCTGGCGGGCGGAGCGAAAACGACCCTACACCCAGCGGTTTGCTGCATTCTACATTGGCGCGACGGTCGGCGCATTTTTCACCGGCGTTACGGTTTACCAAGCAACACAGATCGGGTTGACCAAGGGTTACTCTGGTTTTCTTCTTGGCTTCTTAAGTACTTTCTCCGCGCTGTTCTTACTTAACTACTTCATGCCGGCTTGCAAAGTGCGCATCTCCTCCGCAGCTATAGGTAGTACTTTAACGGCAGTACTTTTTGAACTTGCCAAGTATGGTTTCAACCAATACGTGAACAACTTCGCGTACGCTGGCTACGCCGGCATTTATGGCGCAGTCGCAATTGTTCCCTTGTTACTTATCTGGATCTATTGGTCATGGATTATCTTGTTATTGGGTGTAGAGGTATCTCACGCGACCCAGAACATCCAACTTCTCGCGCGCGTCGATAGAAGAACACGACTTTCCTACGAGAATGAATTGGTCCAACGGGTAACCGGCCCCGTCGCTGCCCGGATTATGGTTGCTGTTTCAACCGCGTATATGACGGGTGAACAAGTCCTGTCTAGGACTGCTATAGCAGACCGTTTCGACCTCTCGGACGAAGTCCTAGCTCGCGTTACCGACCGACTGAAAGCCGCTGAACTTCTCATGGAAGTTCAGGGAGACAACGTAGGGTTTTTGCCGGCGAGACCACCTCACGAAATTACCTTAAAAGACGTACTCCAGGCTTTCCGCGGTGATGACGTCGATGCGGGAACGACACCAGGCGATCAAGGACGGCTAGAAGAAGTCCTGCGCGATATCGAAGCTGATGCGGTAGCGAAAACTAGAAACCTCACCCTCGACAAATTGGTAATTGGGAAAAAATAACAACCGCCTATGCGGCCATCAATGTGTAGATGCCGCGACCGGTGAACCATAGCCCACCAATAATAAGAACCGTCCCAACGATACGGCTGATCCAAACCGCGTTTTTCCCGAGCATCCGTTTACCGTGGTCCGCTGCCCAAGCGACGAAAGTAAACCAAGCGGCTGAGCCAACCCCAACCCCGACCGCGAGAGCAGTCCCCTC
>CAYPIX010000089.1:0-14870 GCA_964410875.1 uncultured Kofleriaceae bacterium | reverse complement strand
AATAAGAGCACCTTAGATGCTTGTGGGGGCAGACATCGAGAGACGCAGAAATGCGTTTTCTTGCCAAAATTTTTCGTTGGTTAGAACGATTTCGCTTGGAATTCGGTTCCAGTTTGTATTGGAGAAGGGCAGAAATTCGCGATGAGTGCTCAACCAGAGCTGCTTCCGCCCGGGACGCTAATTGGCGGAAAATACAAACTCATCAAGGAGCTGGGAATCGGCGGCATGGGTGCTGTGTACCGGGCCGAGAACTTGCAGGTTGGCAAACACGTCGCCATCAAGGTCCTCCATTCTTCTGTAGCATTTAACGACAACGCTGCGACTCGGTTCAAACTAGAGGCTCGAGCAGCCGCAAAAATTGGTCATCCTGGAATCGTTGATATCCTCGACATGGATACATCAGAGAACGGTGCCCAGTACATGGTCATGGAGCTCTTACAAGGGCAGCCTTTGACCAAGATACTGAAGGCGAAAGGGCGACTTCAACCCGCGGAGGTAGCCCGAATTGGTGCGAGTTTATTGGACGCTCTGTCCGCAGCACATAACGCAGGCATTGTTCATCGAGATATTAAACCTGGAAATATTTGGATCTGCGACGAGCCAGCCTTGTCGGTAAAGATTCTCGACTTCGGGATTTCCAAGTTTGAAGAGACAAGTGATTTGTCTTTGACTCAAGCCGGTGTGTTGATTGGAACGCCTAATTACATGGCACCAGAGCAATTTGAAATGGCTGAGGTCGGGTCTCCGATCGATATCTACGCGGTTGGGGTTGTGCTCTACCAAGCGCTTGCTGGCCGGAGACCCTTTAGAGCAAAAACTCTGCAGCAGCTCCGAATTACCGTTATTACCGGTAAACACGAAGCGTTGAGCGATGAAATTCACCCTAAATTATCATCTATCATTTCTCAGATGATGGCGCGAGATTCGGAAAAGCGACCCTCAGCTGCGGAAGCCAAGAGTCTGTTGGAAGAGTTAGTTGAAGGGAACGCGCCTTTACTGACAAATAAAGAGACTTCCTGGCCTAGCTTGGAATTAGCACAAACTGGAGGTACTGCTCAGGGAAAGTCCGTCGAACGAAAAACTGCTGGTGTTACAGCTTCCAACACAGCGGTTAACCTATCTCAACGCGTAGGAAACCCTGTTCCAGAAGAGCAGGCCACGCCCTCCGCAGGAAACAAAATTTTGCTTCCGCTCCTTGGCGGAATTGCTGTCTTGGCCGCAGTGGGCGCCGTCGTGTTTGCTTTGGCGAATTCGAGCGAGACAAATACAAAAGTTGAAACAAAAAGCGCGGCAATCGTTGAGGCAAAAGAAGTTGAAAGTGTGGGCGTTCATTTGGCGGCTACACCAACCAATGCGGTCTGGTCAATAAATGGTAAAAAGCAAGATTGCAACCCATGCGATTTAGTTCGCACCAAAGGGGAAACTCTAACTGCAATTGCTTCAGCGCCCGGACACAAGCCAGCCACCTTTCAGTTTTCCGCAGATGAACCCCTGCAGGAACGAAGGGTGGTTCTCGAGCCAAATCTGGTAGTCCCAGCAAACCCCGAGAGGGAAGGTTCTGAAAAGAACGACGCCCAAGACGCGGGTTCTCTTTATATCGGTTCCCAAACAGATGTAGCCGACGAAGAACTCGCCAAAAAGAAAAAGAAGAGCCGTAAAGGAAAGCGACGTAGCGGCAAGAAAAAGCGAACCGGCTTGGACATTGATGAGAAAAATCCGTTTCGGTAATAGGTATTCGTAGGCTGATGCGGCGGCCGGTCAGTCGGTTTGACAGTTGTGCCAGCCAGTAACATCTCTTTGAAGAGTGAGCCTTATTCCGGGTTAATCTTGGGGTACTTGCCGTTGGGGTATCGAGTTTGCAAACAAGGAGTTGCATGCGCGAGCGAGTCACTACCTTTGCATTATTTATAACTTTGGTGGTTTCTGGTTGCGTATCCGAGTTTGAAGAAACTGCAGACTTAGAGTTCTCGTCCTCCGTTGAAACGTGGGTGGGTGCTGACCGCAACCGCACAGCGGATGGTTGGTTTCATCTTCATGGGTCCGCGGAACAAGAAACGACACGTGTCTTGGAGATTCTTCGAAAACCAAGCATCGCGTGGTCCCAAAATGAATCAGAGCAATTGGATTTGTGGATTGCCAATGTCGTTCGGATTGTTGGTGATGACTTCGGAGCCGAGTCAGAGGCTCTCTACGGTGAGGAATACGAGGCCTCGAGCCTCGGCGAGCGCGCCGCCATGCGTTGGCGTTACATTCGATCGACTCCGGCGGAAGAGAGTCTCAACGGTATTGTTAATGCGATTGTCCGCCGAATGGGTATCTGTGAGATCGTTGACTGTGGGGAAACGAAAGAACTAGCAGAAGCTTCTCTTGGCTTCGTCGAGGCAGACCTACTGTTCAACGGACAGTATCTGTTTTTGCGGGAAGTGCTTCAGAGGCAAGCACGGGCGGCAAAGCAGGGGAAGTTCACCTCTCTCACAAATTTAGTCGTTTCTCGCGTCGATCAAGAGCTCGCCATTACTCTGCCAAGGTTTTAGCTATAGCAACTCAGCGCTAAGCGATCTGTCCATCTGTTCGCCCAACTTAACTTTTTGTACTGTCCCCTGGATTGGCAGTTCGTAATCGGTTTGGCAAATAACTCTTAGGTAGTTATCTGTGTACCCGCTGTGGACCCACTTGCCCGAAGGGGTCACTTTTGAATGTTCGAACAAAACGGGCCTTACGTCGCCAGAAAAATTTCTGAGTTGGCGGTTACGCATGCGCTCTCCGATTTCTATCGCCTCGGCGCAACGTCTTCTCTTTATTTCTCGTGGTAGATCGCCGGACATCCGAGCTGCCGTCGTTCCTTCGCGCCGAGAGAAAGGAAATACATGCATATGGGTGAACTCCATGCTTTCCACAAATTCCATAGATCGTGCGTGCTCGTCTTCGGTTTCATTGGGGAATCCAACGATCAAATCTGTCGTTACCGTTAGGTCTGGAATGTTTTCTCTGATGGTTGCTACTAGGTCTCGGTACTTTTCTGTCGGACACCGTCGCGCCATCCTTTTCAAAACGGAGTCACATCCGCTTTGAAGAGGCAAATGAAGGTGGGGCATAAGCCTTGGATCGTCCCATAATCGGAAAAAATCTGCGGGTAAGTCCCAAGGCTCTAGCGAGGAAAGTCGTAGCCGTTCCACGCTGGTTTCCTTCAAGATTTTTCTTACCAGGGAGACCAGATCTGTTCCTAGGTCGACTCCGTATCCGCCTAGGTGAACACCGGTTAAAACGACTTCTGAGAAACCTTCCGACACAAATCTTGCGACCTGTTCAACAACGGTTTCCGGCGAACTACTAATCTCTTGTCCACGCGCGATTGTGACGATGCAGAAAGTGCATCTGTTTCGACACCCATCTTGAACCTTTAAAAAAGCCCTTGTTTTGGCTCTTGCAACCGCCGGCGGGAAGGGCGTTGTTTTCAGATCGGGGAAGTTACTACGAAGCGTTTGAACGAGTTTGTTCTTGTCTCCATTAGAAACAACAAGGTCGACTCCTGCCATCTTTTCAGCACGCTCTTTTTCCAGCGTGGCGAAGCAACCTGTTAGAGCAATGGTCGCGCTCGGGTTCTGTTTGCGAAGGCGAGCAGTCAGTTTTCTAGACTTACGGACGGCTTCTTCCGTCACCGCGCACGTGTTTACGACGAAGAGGTTGGCTTGCGTTGGGTCCTCTGCAATAGAGTCGCCTCCTCGAAGCAGTTCTCGCTTCCATAGAGCGATTTCTGCTTCATTCAGTCGGCAACCGAGGGTGGCTAGGTAAACGTTCAACGACTTTCCTCTTGCGTCCATTTGGGTGCGGTCAGTCTGCGCTTACCGGATGTATCTAGCTTGACGTCCTTGTCATCTAGCTTTTGGCGATCCCAAAGTTTACAGGTCACTTGTTTGTGCTTTTGGTCTAGCCCTTCACAGTAGTTGGTAAACTCGCACCGAATTACTTCCGCACCTTTACCAAGGCGCATTTTTAGGAACCAATCGGGATCGGCAAGAGTTTGCCTTGCTGCTGCAATGATGTCGGCTTGCCCCTTTCGTAAGATCTCGTCTGCCTGATCGAACGTGCAAATTCCGCCGGACGTAACAATCGGCGTATCAAACCCTTTCCCACGGATCCTCTCTCGAATGACTGCAGAGAGGTATACGTTTCGTCCGAAGGGGCCTGTTTCATCGGAAAAGACAGTAGGCATGCACTCATACCCAGATTTTCCAGTATAGGGGTAGGCAGCAGCACCGACTTTAGGTTGTTTGGCGTCCTCGAACTTTCCACCTTTGGATACGGACAGGTAGTCGACGCCAGCTTTTGCGAATTGAAGTCCGAAATACTTCGCGTCATCAATACCATTGCCACCTTCAACAACATCATCGCCAAGAAAACGAAGTCCAACGACGAACTCTGACGATACTGATTGCTTTACCGCCGATATGACCTCAAGTGGTAGCCGAGCCCTGTTTGCAACGTCACCCCCATATTCGTCATCTCGAGTGTTCAGGGCAGAAAGGAACGAAGCCATCGTATAGGCATGGGCATAGTGGAGTTCAACTCCATCGAACCCGGCTGCTTCCGCATTCTCCGCCGCGTGCGCGAAAAGTGGGGGCAAGACCTTGGGGAGTTCTTGGATGTGGGGAAGCTCGGTATCCCAGACTCTCTCGCGATAGCCGAATAGGTAGTCCTCCATCTCTCTTTTTGAGAGGACGTTTTTCAGAAGATCGTCGTCAATTTCAACTAAACGGTTTCTGACCGCTTCTTCTTCTGCATCTAGCCAATTCTCTTCGCTCTCTAACGAAGCCAGCGCTTTTCGATGTCGCATTTCAAGTTTGAGAAAGCGTCCAAAAAATTTTTGTTTCTCTGGTCTTCTTCGAATTCTCAAGAAGTCGATGAGCTGGATCAGGAGTCGGGTTTCTCCGTGGGATTCTTCTTTGACCCGCTCGACTAGGGATCTGAGACCCGGTACAAAACGGGGATGGCCTATTCGAAGCAATGGGCCCGAAGGAATATCGCGAATGCCGGTTGCCTCAACTACGAGAACGCCAGGCCGTCCTTGGGCAAATCTGCCATACCAATCGAGTACGTCGTCGGTTACAAAACCATCCTCCGTGGCACGCCATGGCACCATTGCTGGTACCCAGGTACGCTGATGGATTCTTTTTGCGCCCAGCGCCATTGGTTGGTAGACCAGTGAACTTTTTGCAGTTGCCTCGGTTGGCCAATTGCCTTCGGGGGGGGCGTGCCGAATGCGCTCAGGCGGGTGCCACATTGAATGTGCCTATACCATGCTTCAGTCGAGGCTAGGCTGGCGATTCTGCTATGGAGCTAGGAATCGGAAGCGGGAAAGTCACTGAGGTTTCGGTAGGACCATTTTTCGCGAACCGTGGCTGTTTCTAGTGCCTTGCCAAGGTCAGCAAGATACGAGGCACGGGACTTTTCCTTAGCTCCAAATCGCTCAAGGTGGTGAGTGTGCATTTGGCAGTCGATGAATTGGTACGACTTTGCACTTAACCAGGAAGCGAGCTCTACAAAGGCAATTTTCGATGCGTCTCCCGCTTTCGCAAACATAGACTCGCCAAAGAAGGCTTTTCCTAGAGCGACTCCGTAAAGACCACCGACTAAGGTGTCTCCATCCCAAGCTTCCGCAGAGTGCGCATAGCCCTCCTCGAAAAGCTGAATGTACGCATCTTGCATTTCTTGAGTAATCCAAGTGCCGTCTTGATCGGGACGTGGCGCTTCTGCACACGCTCGAATGACTTCAGCGAAAGCGGTGTCGAATTCTATACGATAGGGGCGTCGACGTACTTGCTTTTGCAGGGAGCGGCCGACACGGAAATTTTCCAGCTCTAACACCATGCGTGGGTCTGGGGAGTGCCAGAGGATCGGCAGGCCGTCGTGGTACCAGGGAAAGATTCCCTGCGAGTAAGCCGTTACTAACCGCTTTACACTTAAGTCACCCCCCACCGCAACGACGCCACTTTCGTCAGCCAGCTCCGCGGGGGGGAAGTCGTTTGATTCATCAAGAAGATAGGCCATCGCTCAAATCACTTGGGAGATAATGATTTTATTACCACGTGTATGGGTACCGCGTTACCCTGTGTTGCAACATGAGCGAAACTACTTCAAAAGACTCAGCGGTAAAAGTAGTCGAAACGGTTCGGAAGGGCTACCGGTCCGGTAGAACACACGGTTTGACTTGGCGCTACGGTCAGCTGGAAAACCTCAAGCGAATGCTTGTTGAACGGGAACAAGAATTCGTGGTCGCACTCGAAGCGGACCTTGGCAAGTCTGCTTTCGAGAGCTGGTTGGGTGAGCTCAACATCGTAAAAAGTGAAATCGATCATACTCTCGGCCATCTGGGGAGTTGGGTCAGTGCAGAGAGAGTCTCCATTCCGCTTGCGATGTTGCCCGGAAAAGGTCGCATCTACCGTGAACCGCTTGGAGTTGTTCTAATCATCGGCCCTTGGAACTACCCAGTAAACCTGATCCTGGCTCCCCTCATCGGGGCCATCGCAGCGGGGAACGCAGCTGTTCTTAAGCCGTCGGAAATCGCCAGCGCAACATCAACATTGTTGGCGAAGCTGGTACCGGAATATCTTGATAAGGACTGTATAGCTGTTGTGGAGGGGGGAATACCGGAGACGACCGAGCTGTTGCAGCAACAATTTGATCACGTTTTCTATACAGGAAATGGGACGGTGGGGCGCATCGTAATGCGCGCGGCTGCTGAGCACCTAACGCCGGTGACCCTCGAATTGGGAGGGAAGAGCCCTTGCATTGTAGACAAGAATGCGAACCTTGAAGTAGCAGCGAAAAGGATCGTCTGGGGAAAGTTCTTCAATGCGGGCCAAACCTGTGTGGCACCGGACTATCTATTAGTTGACAAAGAAATCGCAGATGAGTTTTGCAAGAAGCTGGTTAAGACGATTAAAACCTTTTACGGTCCGGATCCAAAAGAGAGCCAAGACTTTGCACGTATTATCAATGCCAAGCATTTTGACAGACTTGTAAAGGCCTTAGGCGATACAGATGTCCTATGCGGCGGTGAGAATGATCGGGACAATAAATATCTGGCACCGACCTTGGTCCGCGGAATTTCCGAAGATCATGCTTTGATGCAGGAGGAGATCTTTGGCCCAATCCTTCCCATCTTGGAAGTTGCCAACTTGGAAGAAGCGATTGCCTTCGTTGGTAAGAGAGATAAACCTCTAGCACTGTACGTCTTTACCGAAGACAAAAAAGTTGCTCAAGCGGTTCTGTCTCGCACGACCTCTGGTGGAGCATGCGTCAACGAAGTCATCGCCCACCTTAGCGTTCCGGATTTACCGTTTGGGGGCGTCGGTCCCAGCGGGATGGGTGCCTATCATGGCAAGGCAGGATTCGAAGTTTTTTCCCATAAAAAGAGCGTGCTCCATAAGTCCAGTCGGCTAGATGTGCCCGTTCGTTATCCGCCCTATGATGAGAAGAAGATCAACTGGGCGAAGCGGCTAATTTAAAGTGGGCAGACGCCGTAGCGCAAAGAACATCCAGTGATAGGATCACTGTTAGGTGAGTGGTCTTTCTTTCGAAATCGTTTCGACAACGAAACCGTTCAACGCTCTGCTGCCAGACTGGTCAAGGCTGTGCTCTCTCACGGCGCAACCCAGGCTGATGCAGTCCCCAGCCTGGTTAGGCCCGTGGTGGGAGGTTTTTGGCGACAAGAGTAGGGAGCTCCGTGTCATTGCTGTTCGAGAAAGCAGCCGCCTTGTGGGTGTAGCTCCTTTCTTAGCTAGAACTCACCGATATCGTCCCGGAATCCCTTTTCGTCGGCTTGAACTCCTTGGGTCTGGAGAAAACGAAGCAGATGAAATAGCGAGTGACTACTTGGGTATTACCTCTGAAGCGGGCAAAGAAAAACCGGTTGCAGAGAAAGTGGTTGAGGCGCTGTATTCAAAGGAAATGCCAACTTGGGACGAGCTGGTTTGCGAAAGAATGACTGCGGTTTCTACTGCAACAAGTGAATTCGTTTGGGCTCTTGGGCAGAAGAAATCAAGCTTTTCTATCCAACCAGATGGAAAGACCTTTTACATCCCACTCCCTTCGTCGTGGGACGAGTACCTCGCGTCTCTTTCATCTTCAAGACGGTACCGAGTGAAGCGCGCGCTTAAGGACTATACAAAATGGGCGGGGCAGGAACCCGAGTTAAAACGAGTGGAGAACGTCTCGGAGATAACTCCAGCATTGGATACCTTGGCGGAACTCCATAAAGAACGGTGGCAGGAGAACGGCCACGAGGGAGTTTTCGCTTCGGAAAAGTTCAATGGCTTTCACCAGCGAATCGTCAAAAAGCTTTTCGATGCTGGAAGCCTAGAACTGGTTTGGCTTGAAGTTGAGGGGAAGCCAGTTGTTTCGCTCTACAGCATCATTGAGGATGAATCGGTCTATTTCTACCAGAGCGGGCGAAAGACAGACGTGCCCAAACGGGTACTTCTCGGCACGGTAGCTCATGCCCTGGCGATAAAAGACGCTATTGAACGCGGCAACCGCGAGTACGACTTTTTGGCAGGAGAGGCTCGTTATAAGCAAGAATTGGCTCTAGCTTCGAGAGAACTGATATCTATTCGTGCGATTCGGTCTATGGGGCTTAGAGAAGGTACTCGCCGGATCGGAAGAGGGGCAATTCGAGGTATTCGATCTCTAGGTACCTCGTTACGCCGAACAAAAACCTGAAAAGACTCGCTCCCGTAAGCTAATGAGTTCGGGAGTTCGTATACTCTTTAAACCTTGTCGCTAGCCAAGAAAGCGGTCCGCGGAGCTCTATGGACCATGGGAAGTACTGTTGGCGCTCGGGCAGTGAGCACAGTTGCAACGCTCGTCCTAACCTACTTTATTGATCCAGATGTAATGGGCGAGTTCGCCATTGTGCACGTTATCACTATCAACGCGCACTACCTGTCTAACTTTGGGGTCGACAGATACGTTGTCTCGTACCCAAAATCAGGGCGGGACTATGCGTTTCAGGCTACTCTGCTTCACTTAGCGAGTGGAGCGTTGGCACTTGGACTTGTCCTTTTTTTCAGGGAGCCCCTTTCACGATTTGCAGGTGGAACGGCGTTGGCTATTTCTTTCGTCCCAGGCATGGTTCTAGCCGTAGCATTCGAACGCCTCGGTCAAATGCCCGAGAAAATCCTCACTCGAGAAATGCGTTTCCGGGCAATTAGTCTCGGTAGGACCGCGGGTGAACTTTTTTACGCCGGTGTCGCAGTGGTACTAGCTATTGAAGGTTGGGGAGGGATGGCTTTGGTTTTGGCGAACATCGTGCGCTCGGCAATCCAAGCTTTTTCGTTTATTTTTGCGGCCGAAACGAAAGAGTGGCTGCAGCCCTGTGCTCTCAACAAAGAGCACTATAAGAAAATGCTCGACTTTGGTGTGCCCTTATCATTGGGGGCTATTTTCAATTTGGTCTCCCGAACTTGGGATAACGCGCTCGTCGGCCGTCTATTTGGACCGGCATCCTTAGGTTTCTATAAGCAAGCCTACAATTTTGCGGATATCCCTGCGATTCAAATAGGGGAAACGGTGGGCGATGTTCTCCTTCCGTCTTTCGCAAATATGGATGACGTCGAGCATCGGCGCGCAGCGCTCTTGCGTGCGACAGGCCTCTTGGTGCTGGTTATGGCACCGATGGCGATCGGTTTGGGAGCAGTGTCGGACACCTTGGTAAAGGTCCTCTTGCGAGAGGAGTGGTATCCGATAGCCCCGCTCCTAACAGTGCTTTCCGCCATGGCAGTTTTCCGCCCTATAGGTTGGACTTACGGAACGTTCCTGCAGTCTGAAGGAAAAACCAAGGTCATTTTCTTTCTTGAGATCTTTAAGACGATTGCCGTGCTCGGAGCGCTTTTACTCCTTGCAAAGGTCTCTTTGCTATGGGCTTGCGCTGGCGTAGGGGTTGGCTTTGCCCTCGAAACGTTGGCGGCGATGTGGGCAGTTTCCAAGACCGACGACATTCCTATCTTGAAATCGCTTGTCGCCATGATTGGGCCACTAGTTGCATGTATTCCCATGGTGGCGGCTGTCTTAGGTGTCCGCTATCTTTGTCTTGAGGTTCTGTCGCTGCCTTTATGGGTTAGCCTCTGTGCTGAAATAGGTAGCGGTGCCATTGTCTTTGTTGTGGCCGGACTTGTATTTGCCCGTAAGGTTGCGCTGGACTTTATAAGTCTGTTGAAAAAAGCCCTTCCGGGCGCTGAGTAGAGCGCCCCAAGAAATTGCACGGATTGGAGCTCCCGTGGCAGGATTTGACCATGAAACGTGGGGACGCTTTTTCTTTAGTGTTGGTGGTTTGGCTTTCTGCATGTGGCAGTAGTGGCAGTGGTCTGTTTGATGAGGAAGGGTGGGCTTCACTACGCTCTCCAGATCGTGGCCAAATTACCTACAATGCTGGCTACGACGGGGGCACTACGAATTTTGTCGCGCCATTAACCTTTGTGGGGGATGGGGTAACCGATGCGAATGTTCAAAGTCTCTTCACAACCGCTGACCCTTCGGTGGGTGTGGTGGATGGCGTGCTTTCGTTAAGCGGGCTGCCGATCTCTACTGCACTACCAGTAAACGCCATTCTCATTCGCTCTACTGGAACGGGTGCTACGACCGTTACTGGAAATGTGAACGGTCAGTTCTACACCGCGAACCTAAACGTAATCGGCTTTACTCCTCAGGACGTCGCTCTTGGCAACCAGAGATATAACGCTCCAGCGAACCCAGACGGGAACCTGAGGCAGGCGTGTTCTGCATGCCATGGTCAACCCGATTTGATGAACCACTCGACCACGTTTCTGGCTGACCTGACGGATTCCGAAATCATCAGAACCGCTATCCAGGGAATCGCCGTGGAAAGGCGAAATGTCTCAAACGGAGAAATCCAAACCTATGAGCCCCTTGGCGGTCAACATGTGTGGGGAGTGACTGCAGAAGAAGCAGCTGGTTTGGTGGCCTATCTCCGCAGTAGACCACCGACTGTCCAACTTCCACGAGAATAGGCTCAGCCTAGAGGAAAGCTTCGGCTACTTCTTGACGCCAAGTTCGGCAGCTACGGTAGCGAATGCGCTAAGCGCTTTATCGATGTCGTCTTTGCTGTGAGCAGCCGATAGTTGTACCCGAATTCGAGCTTTGCCCTTTGGAACGACAGGGTAGGAGAATCCAATAACGTAGATACCAAGCGCCAAAAGCTTGTCGGCGAATTCGACCGCCAACTTAGCGTCTCCGAGCATTACCGGGACAATAGCGTGGACTCCCTCGCGAATAGATAACCCTGCTTTTTTGCAACCTTCTCGAAAATGATTGGTATTGCTCTCGAGTTTGTCGCGAAGAGTGGTGCTTTTCGTTATGAGACCAAGGGCCGCAATGCTTCCTGCAACAATCGGCGGAGCAAGGGAATTTGAGAAGAGATACGGGCGCGATCGGTTGCGAAGCAGATCTATGATCTCCTTGCGGCCACTTGTGAAACCACCGGAAGCGCCGCCGAGGGCCTTACCGAGTGTGGAAGTGATGATGTCAACACGATCCATGACGCCACAGTGTTCGTGAGTTCCACGTCCCGTTTTGCCTACGAAGCCAGTAGCGTGACTGTCGTCCACCATTACTAGCGCCGAATACTTCTCCGCCAAGTCGCAGATTTTTTCGAGACGCGCAATATCTCCGTCCATACTGAATACGCCGTCTGTTGCTATCAGTCTCATGCGGGCATCTGCCGTAGCCTTGAGCTCGGTCTCTAGGCTCTCCATATCGTCATGGAGATAGCGTTTGCGCTGGGCTTTTGACAGGCGAATGCCGTCGATGATCGAAGCATGGTTGAGCTCGTCCGAGATAATTGCGTCATCTGGCCCAAGAAGAGTTTCGAACAGTCCACCGTTCGCATCGAAGCAGGACGTGTAGAGAATCGTGTCATCCATGCCCAAAAAAGAGCTAATGGCCGATTCGAGTTCTTTGTGCTGATCCTGGGTGCCACAAATGAAGCGAACACTAGAGAGCCCATAACCTCGCTCATCGAGTGCGGCTCGAGCCGCGCTGACTACATCGGCATGACTCGAAAGACCAAGGTAATTGTTTGCGCAGAAGTTCAGCACCTCCTGGCCGGGCACGCTAATGGTCGCGCCTTGAGGAGATTGAATGATTCGCTCTTCTTTCCAGAGGCCGGCATCGCGAATTTCGCTTAGCACTTTTTCTACGTGAGGTTTTGCGTTTTGGTACATAGGTTCCTACTTCTTCTTGATGAGGTGTTTGACTTTGGGTACCAAGTCATCGGTCATCCGCTCTAGATCAAACTCGTGTTTCCAGTTCCAGTCTTTTCGAGCCGCGCGGTCGTCTAGGCTTTTCGGCCAAGAGTCTAGTATTCTTTGCCGAGTTTTCTCGGGACGGAACGTAATTCGAACATCAGGGACTAAACGCGAAACACTCTTCGCGACTTCCTCAGCCGTCGGGCTAAACGCTGCAATATTGTAGACTCGACGGCTTAGCTTTGAACCATCTGCCTCGGAAAGTTCCACCAATGCCCGCAACGCGTCTGGCATATACATAAATGGAATCTTTGTTTCTGGACGACAAAACGCTTCGTAGACGCCAAGGCGGATGCCGTCGACGTACATAAAGAGTGCGTAGTCGCTGGATCCGCCACCTGGGAGAACAGCGGAGATCAAACCAGGGAAGCGTACGCAGCGAAAATCAAATCCATATCGTTGATGGTAGTACGAGCCAAGCATTTCACAAGCCGCTTTCGTCGCGCCGTACATGGTGGAAGGTTCAAGCGGGGAACGATCTGGAGTCGGGTCCGGTAAATTGGGACCGTAAACCGCGATACTACTCGCGAAAACCATCTGCTTAACTTCCGTCTCCCGGCAGGCTTCAAGGACATTGAATGTTCCGCTTTGGTTGACCGCGTATGTCATTTGCGGAACTTCTTCCCCTCGCGCGCTTAGAATAGCGGCCAAATGAAAAACCTGGTCGGGTTTACACATCCGGAACAAACTGAATACGGCGTTCGAGTCTGTTACGTCGAGATGGTGCCAAGAGCTTGCGTTGGTGGATGATGGCTTCGTGGTGATGTCTGTGGCGATGACCTCGTGCCCCTTTTCCACAAGGACATCGATGAGATCTGGGCCCATTTGGCCACCGGCGCCGGTCAATAGTATTTTCAAACCACCCCCATCATGCTAGGTCGTGGTGTCGTCTGCAATACCGGTCTGTGCTAGTTTCCCGCGGTGGTCTACCAGCCAGAAAAACGTGGTTCTCATGCCGTAGGAGTCACAACTCTTACGGAAGAACCGGACTCGGTCCACAACCGACCGGCAACGATTGAGGTCTGGTATCCGGCTACGGCTGGCGGGAAAGAACTCGATACATTTCAACCTCATTCAAAGATTCCGATCCTGCCCCAAGCGGCCGCGCGCGATGCTGAACCAGTCACAGGCAATGGAAGTCTTGTTCTCTTCTCACATGGATACGGTTCGCATAGACGGCAGTCGACGTACCTTTGTACCCATTTAGCGAGTCATGGATATGTGGTCTGTGCACCCGAGCACCATGGCAATACGCTCACGACGTTTCTTGGCAAAGACGAGGTAGGTATCGCGCCAGTTCCCGATGAAGAAACCGTGATCCACCGCCCCTTAGATGTAGCGCGTGCCCTTACGATCACGAAAGCCTGGCGAGGAGCACGCGGCGTTTGCGGCGGAATTGGTATCTGCGGTCATAGTTATGGTGGCTGGACTTCCTTGGCGGTGGCTAGAACAAACCCTGATATCACCGCGATCGGCGCATTGGCATCGGCGGGCGGTATCGGTTCAAGGTGGGGCGAGGCTCTTTTTTCTAAACTGAAGCTGCCGTGGGAGGACGAAAAGCCCGCGTTATTCATTACTTGCTCTCAGGATTCGCTTGTACCTGAGTCGACTACAAAGCAGCTTTTCGATTCCTACAACGGCGACAAATCATGGGTTTCGATTACTGGAGCCGATCACTTTCACTTCTGCGACGCAGGTGAGTTTATCCACGAGTGGTATCGAGCGATGGAAAACAATAAGCACTTGCCGACCATGTCCAAGATGGCGCCTATCGCTGAACTCAGTCCGCCAAAGCTCGCCAGAGAGGTTTCCCAGGCTCTTTTTGTCGCCCTTTTTGATTATCGTTTGCGAGGGTTAGACGAAGCAAAGTCCTATTTGGAAAACAAGGAAGAGGCGCTGTCAAAAATTGGATTAGACGACGCTACGTTTGCTTAGCTGACGCGCCGGTTAAGATAATTTTTCCGTGACTTTCTCGTTGCTCGAGAGCACGAAGGGCGGCTGGCAATTCTTCGAAGGGAAATTCCTTGTAAATGAAGGGGCGAAAACGCTCTTCCTCGTACCATTCGATTAATTTTTCGTGGGCCGCGCGAACTAGGGCTATATCTTGGCGGAAGTAATTTCCCCAGTGGAGACCTACGATTGAAATGTTCTTCAACAAGATTCGATTGGCCGCGATAGAGGGAATTTGGCCGCTAGCGAAACCCACAACTACCAGGCGTCCACACCAAGCAATACACTTGGTGCTTTTCTCAAAGACCTCACCGCCGACCGGGTCGTAAATGACATCGGCTCCCCGGTTCGAGGTGAGAGCCTTTACCGTCTCTACAAAGTCATTATCCCGATAGTTGATGACATGATCTGCGCCGGCGCGGCGACAAATCTCCAGTTTGTCGTCACTACCTGCCGTTGCGATCACCCTGGCACCGAGGATTTTTCCTATTTGAATGGCGGAGCTTCCAACACCTCCGGCACCTCCGTGAACCAATAGAGTCTCACCTTTGGCAAGCTGCGCTCGGTGTACGAGTGCAAAATACGATGTTTGATAGG
>CAYPIX010000088.1:0-15174 GCA_964410875.1 uncultured Kofleriaceae bacterium | reverse complement strand
GACCAGGCGAGGACGATTTTTCCAAAGACCGAATTTGCCTCTAGCGCTCGGTGTGCTTCCGCGACGTCCTTCATTGCAGTCACTTCTGAGACCACAGGCCTAACGTGCCCGTCTTCTAGCCAAGGAAGAACGGTGCCGATAAACTTTTTGGCAAGGGAAAATCGTTCTTCGGGCTGTCTCGATCGCATGACGGTACCCACCATCATCACGCGCTTTTGGAGTAACGGTAACATTGGCAAATTTGCTTGGCTTCCTCCAACCAGGCCAATCGCCACCAAACGACCACGGTAGGCAATCGAGTTAAGGTTCTCTTCGAGATAGGCGGCTCCTACCAGGTCAATGACAACATCTGCCCCTTTTCCACCGGTAGACGCGAGAACCTTCTCAGAAAAAAGCCCTCCTTCTACATGAATCTTTGTGTAGTTGCCAAGGTCGCGCGCACGAGTAAGTTTTTCCTGGGTTCGGGATGTTCCAAGGACCGAGCACCCCATTGTGCGAGCAATCTGAAGCCCAATGGTTCCCACGCCGCTCCCTATCGCATGGATCAACACCTGATCCCCTTTCTTTGCGTTTCCTTGAAGGAGACCGTCGTAAGCAGTGAGGCAGGCTTCGGGTAATGCCGCCGCATCGGTAAACGACATCTCCTTTGGAATCGGGATTAACTCTCGATGGTCCGTTACAAGGTGGGTAGCCATAGCGGCCCCAGGCACAAGTCCCATGACGCGCTTACCAATCAAGTTTGCGTCGACACCCTGCCCCACTTTCTCAACGACCCCCGCATACTCTAGGCCGGGAATATCCTGCCGTGTCCCCTTTGGAGCTGGATAGACTCCCTTTCGTTGCAACACATCGGCCCTATTCACTCCGGCGGCACGCACCAGAACTTGAACCTGCCCGGGCCCAGGTTCAGGGATTTCAAAGTTCGATACCGAGAGGACTTCGGGGCCACCAGAGCCATTGATGAGTATTGCTTGACCGCTCATAGCTTGTTCTACCGTGTATTTCAGTGACATAGAAAGCCGAGATTTTTAGCCGCTTGCAGTTCGAGGAGGCACTCCTTAGTATCGGAACGTGCGTTTCCCTTTCCTTCTTGCAGTCCTTACTCTCGTCTTGAGTTGCGGTAATGAACCTACTCCTACTCGACTCCGTTCGGTTTGTGCAGAAGATGTTCTCGGACAAACATTCACGCCAGACATGGAACAAACCGGTCCCGCGGGATACACGGTCAAACTCGTCGATGTAAATCCAAATCCACCGAGTGAAGGAAACAACGACTGGAACTTCGAAATTCTTTTGCCAAGTGGTGACCCTTTATTGGATGCCAATGTATTTGTGAAGCCATGGATGCCGAACCACGGACATGGGACCGCCATTAAACCCATCGTCACGAGCCCAGAAACCGATCAAACTTCTTATCTGGTATCACCCGTGAATCTACGGATGCCTGGCCTCTGGCGCATCGGCTTCGAAATATCAGACTCCGACAGCACCGTAGTCGATGTAGTCGAGTACCACTTCTGTATCGAGGGCTAACCCCTTAGACTCACCTGGTCTCTCTAAATTTGCCTGGCGAGACAGTGAACACTGGCGTATGAAAGCCAGCATGAATCGGCTTTTGCTCTTGCTGTCTCTCGCCGCCTGCTCCAACGGAGGGTCTCCCTCTTCGCGCGTGGCCCCTATTGGGCAGAATGCCTGCGACTACACAAACAGATTTAGTCAGTCCAACGAGTGTCGCCAATTTAACTCAAACCGAGGTTTGGTCGAAAAGGAGAAGCTATGCGCTGACCTTGGAGGGACCATTGCCGACTCTTGCTCGACCAGCGAGCTTCTAGGCCAATGCGACCTAGCAGACGAATCAGGGCTTGCGGAAACCGTGTTCGTTTACGGCGAAGAGGGTTGCGATTTGCAAAAAACCGGGTGCGAGACTTTTGGTGGTGGGGTTTGGTCTGCTGCCGCAACCTGCACTGGAACAGACAGCACGGGAAGTAGCGTTTTTATTCAACCGACTCTTGAATGTCGAAGCCCACTCCCCGGGGAACCCATTGGGCAATCGGAAAACGGCGATGTCTGTACTTGGCAGGCCATCGCGGCTAGCACGGAGGAAGGACGCCGTTTCAGCGACTACGCATCTTGTGACGTGGTCCGAGGCCAACGACCTTACTACCCTGCACTCCCTGCCGAAACCATTGGTTCGCCCGACGAGCGATTGGAAGATCCCAACTACGTCGCTGAGCTAAAATGGGTGACGTCCCAAATTGAATCGAGTGCGTGCATTTGTTGCCACTCTGCCCTGGAAGCCCCCTTGGGTACTTCCAACTGGTATTTAGAAGCGCCGGGCAATTGGCTTGCCTCGATGGAGGACACCGGAGTTGCTCTCGGAGCCAATGCCATACCCTCGATAGCTTTCGGTGCTTACCCGCCCGAAGACAACAATGGCTTTGATCGCATCCGTTCTGGGTTTCCAAGCACCAACCCAAAAAGAATGGTGAATTTTTTCGTGAAAGAGCTCGAATACCGCGGGCGAAACATTGAGGACTTTAGCGATTCGCCCCCTTTCGGCGGACCACTACACGACCAGATCTTTTTTCAACCGAGCCAGTGCCAGAACGAAGAGGGAATTTCAGACAGCGGCGCGATCTCCTGGGCAGGGGGCGATGCACGCTATCTGTACATTCTCGAAAAAAGCAGCCGCAGCCCAACCGTCCCGCCCAACCTAGACAAACCCGATGGAACCATTTGGCGCATCGATGTTGGTGCCAGTGAGTCCCCTTTGAAATCTGGCAGTGTTTTCTATGGAACCACCCCTGGTGGGGCTCGACAGGTGATCCCAGACTCCGGTGCGGCCCCCAAACTAGATAGCGGTGCGACCTACTACTTGTACGCCAGCCTAGACGTGGGCCTGCCGATTACTCGATGCCTCTTCAAATTGCCATAGACACTATTGGTGTCCGGCTTCCTTTTGCATTAGGAGAAACTGCTTTTTATTTAGCAAGCAAAGGGCGTAGGCGTCTTCGTTTCCTCGAATGACCGCTTCTCCCCGCCGCAGCGCAAACTCCGCAGCGCGCACTGCGTACTTATTCGCATATCCCCTGTATGACAAAGAGGTGTAGTCATCCACGTCTTTTTGCAATAGCGGTATTGCCACCTTTGACGACTCAAGTCGTGCTTTGGCTTGTTCGCAACGAGCTTCCCATAGCGTCTCGTAAACATTGCACGCCCCCCACAAATTTTCTTCTACCTTTTCTCCAGCAACCTCGTCCAGCGACTTCTGTGCCAATACAAGCGCTGTCTCCATTTCGCGAACTCGAGCAGTGCTTTCCTCTACAGAAAAGCTGGCGCGGGAATAATCATCCTTGGCCTTTTGCACGTCCACTTTGCTGGCAGCGCCTACCTTTTTAGAGATAGCGATGTAGTAATCGCGGAATTCCCTTGTCGAATTCTGAAGCTCTTTGTCTGCTTCAAGGCGAAAGCGCGCTCGACGTAAATCGGCCTGTGCAGCAAAGAAGTCTGCTTGTACTCGTAGAACCTGTGAGGTTGGCGCGACAGTCGGTTCGACGAATCCATTCGCACGTCTAGCCCTATCTGCGTTTATCGCTTTCAGGGCTACTCTGGTTGCCGGTTGAAACCCTTCCTCGTCCTGTTCCACGTCAATAGAACCTTCGTCAACCTCCTGGAGAAAAACTACCTCACCAGCGTTGTCGGTGACTTGACCCGGCTCACACCCAAGTGCAAAGACAAAGAACCAAAGAAACTTACGCATGCTCCTATATAACAGCAAAGACTGCGCCAGCTCAAAACAGAGGTTTCAGTACTTCGAACAGCTCAAGATAACGAGAATAAGCCGCATCGTAGGCGTTCTTATTCGCCTGAGAAGGCTCGAATTCCAAACAATCTATTTTCAGACTGGCCACGACATCCGTCACTTCCAGGCGCTCGTTCGCAGCGACCGCACCCAGTATCGCGGCTCCAACTGCGCAGGTGTCAACGTTTAAATCAGCTCGAGCTGGTATGCCAGAAACATCTGCCCGCATCTGCGACCACAGGGAAGAACGAGCCCCGCCTCCCAACAAGCGCAGGTTAGTGGTTTTCAATTCAAGCTCTTTTAACCGAAAGACCACGTCTCTCATCGCAAATACGCAGGCTTCCAAAACAGCTCGAGCCATTTCTGCTTTTCCATGACTTGGCGTAAGCCCATAGAAACATCCGCGCGCATCTGCATTCCATTCCGGCGCGAGGGATCCAGTCAGTGCGGGAATAAACGTAAGACCATCTGCACCAATCGCTGAAGCCGTTGCTACGGAAAAAAGCTCATCAAAACTCTTGAAGTTGAGAAGCTCAACCAACCAGGTGAGGGCTCCTCCAGAAAGCCAGCCCGGGTTCTCCAGCCAATATTGGTTTCCAACGTACGGATGAGTCTCGACCAATCCAGCCTCATCCAATTTCATAGTTTCGCTTACCGCTCCGACGACTTCCGCCGTTCCGAGCACAACCACAGCTTCACCAGGAGAGCCCACTCCAGCGCCTAGCGGCGTTGCGAAGTCATCACCAGTGCCGACCGCAACGGGAATGCCAGCCGGTAACCCAGTCCATCTCGCCGCACTCGCACTCAGAACCCCCGCTAGATTTTCCGCATTCTCTATTGCAGGCAGCTCAGTCACGGACGTAGTGAAAAGTGCTGTGAGTTCTGGGTCCCAACCGCCATCCACAAGCGAGAACATCATCGTGGACGATGCCAACATAGGGTCCAAACAGAAATTCCCCGTTAACCTCTCCACAAGCCAAGAAACAGGCTGATGAAAACGGCTTCCCTTTGGCAAGTCGACATTCTGTTTTAGCCAGGCAATCTTTGGTCCCATATGACTTGCGTCTGGAACCTGGCCTGTCTTTTTTCGAAATTGGTCTACGGAGATATCAGGGACAAACGAAGTGGCTCTCCTATCCATCCATATAAGACAGTTCGATTGAGGGTTCCCCGCGG
This sequence comes from uncultured Kofleriaceae bacterium, assembly GCA_964410875.1. Lineage (GTDB taxonomy): Bacteria > Myxococcota_A > Polyangia > Haliangiales > Haliangiaceae > CAYPIX01. Next base: position 10,196 of record CAYPIX010000088.1, on the reverse strand, counting down.
TGTCCACTGCGATAGCCCCGTCAAGTTGTCCGGCAACCCCGATGGATCGAATAGCGGTAGATTTTACCCCGACAGCTTTGCAGGCCCTAGCAATCGCCACGGGAAGAGCACGCTCCCAAACCTGAGGATCTTGCTCCGAGTACCCGGCTCTCGGATGGGAAACGACGTACCCTTCGCTGCCCTGTCCTAAAAAACCAAACTCGTCGTCGATTAAGGCTACTTTGAGCGACTGGGTTCCAATGTCTATGCCCAGATGAGCCACAGAAGGAGCATACTCCAAAGACTCGCGCCTTTAGGCAACTCGAACTAAACGAAAACACTTGTGGGGCCGATGAACAAAGTCGACGGGTTGAGTCTGCTCCGTTATTTCGCTGATCTCATACCACTGAGAAAGGTGCTCTTCGTCTAATTTGAAACCACGACGATTCGACGAGAAGAAAATCACTGCTCCCGGCTCAGTAATGCGCGAGACGCCATGAAGCAGCTCGCCGTGATCACGCTGAACATCGAAACTCCCTTCCATCTTGGCACTATTTGAGAACGTAGGCGGATCTACAACAACCAGCTGAAATGCCTTGCCACGGTATTCTCTGAGGAATGTCATCACGTCTGCTCTGACGACAGCGTGTTCTGGTTCTGTGATTTGGTTCAGACCAAAATTTTCTCGACTCCAATCCGTGTACCGGTTGGACATATCGACGCTAACGGACGAAGTGGCGCCGTTCATCGCGGCATAAACAGAGAATGAGCTGGTGTACGAGAAGAGGTTAAGGAAGCGCTTACCCTTTGCCTCTGCCCCTACCATGGCCCTGGTTCTCCTATGGTCGAGAAAAAGCCCCGCATCAAGGTATTCACCGAAGCGAACACGGAAAGCAAATCCGCCCTCGGTAACCACTTTAGAGGTCCCTTGCCCGCCAAGTCGTTGGTACTGTGCTGCCCCTTTTTGCTTCTCGCGAATGCGGAAGAAGACGTCTCCAGCCGGTACGTTTAAGACTGTTGAAATGACGCTCGGCAGATCTCCTGTCCACTTTTCATCCCCTTCGCGAAAAAAGAGACTCGCGACCACGGTCCCTTCGAACCAATCTACCGTCACTGGTACTTGGGGGATGTCTCTGTCGTAAATCCGAAAACACGAGATTTCCTCTCGTTTCGCCCAGCGTGCTTGGTGTTTGAATCGCTTCTTTAGGCGGTTGCCAAACATTTCGAGTCGCGAATCAGACATGGGCAAGGAAATGGTACCGGTGAAAAGCTCTGCTTATCCACGGCAAAAGCAAAAACTATCTTGAATAGACGCTCCCGTTCTGTAACTCTCCTCTCACCTTTGGGAGGAGGTGCCTATGAATACTCGGTCTATCGCCGTGGCTAACGTAGCTCTATTCGGAGCTCTGTTTTTTTCTTTTTCGACGCAAGCGCTTGCCGCTACGCAGCCTGACCATCTGGTTTCGATTCCGTATTTCGAAGTCGCCGAAGGCACAGCCAGACAGCAGCCAAGAGTCCGCTACTCTGTTCCGCCAACCAACCGAGCGGCTGCGTGGGAGAGATTCATCGCCAATAGCGGAGGCACTTGGGATGCGCTCTGGGATCTTGACACCGAGCAGCCCATTCGAATTTACGGTTCTGGTATCCAAGCTCCTGGGTCCGTCGACTCACCGGTAACGGCAAAGGCGGTCGCTGAAAATTTTATTAACGAGCACCGCGAACTCCTCGCGCCCGGATCAGATGCTGCAGATTTTCGTATCGCTGCAAACCACCTTATCAATGGCATCAGAACGGTCAGCTTTTTTCAGTATCGAAACGGCGCTCGCGTCGTTGGGGGCAAGCTCAACTTTCGCTTCAAGTTCGATCGACTCGTCGTCATAGGTGCCGAAGCATTCTCCAACGTCAATGCGCCAGCGCCGTCTGAAATCGGCAAGGGTGTCGCACAGGAAAATGCCAAAGCATGGGTAGAAGACAGCTTCAAAGGTACAGCCGAGATCAACGGTTTTGATGGCCCTCTCATACTGCCAATAGTCTCTAACGATTCTACCGACACCTCTCTCTCCTATCGAACTGTTTTTGCTGTCGAAGCAAACAGTGTTTCGCCACGGGGAAAATGGACAGTATATCTAGATGTCCAGACAGGAAAGCCAGTAGCAAGAGAACAACTCCTTCGATTTGCCGAAGGCAATCTAGTTTTTAACGTCCCTGAGCTTTGGCCTGGCGGCTCACGTAGAGACTACGAAGCCGCATACGCTGCAGTCGAATTCGATGGCAGTGAAAAGACCACAGATGCGACCGGAACATTTACTTGGGGGTCGGGCCAGCTCTCCCTCACCGCCTTCGCTCGAGGCAAATTTGCCGAAGTAATCAATGACGACGGAGACGAGGCCTCTAGAGACTTCAGCATTTCTTCTGGCGAAGAAGCACGTTGGGGATCTAGCTCGGAACTGATAGATGCACAGCTCACGGCGTTCGTACATACGCACATCGCCAAAGAATGGGCCCGAGGACTCAACCCAACTCTTGCTTGGTTGGCTGAGGCCATCCCCGTTACAGTCAATATTGACCAATCCTGCAACGCCTTCTCGGACGGCAACGCGATTAACTTTTTTCAGAGAAGCTCAAGCTGTGGCAACACCGGCAGGCTTTCTGGGGTCGTCTATCACGAGTTCGGCCACTCCATCCATCGGCAGTCGATTATCCCTGGGGTAGGTTCGTTCGACGGGGCGTTGAGCGAAGGTACCGGTGACTTTCTCGCCGCTACCATTCTAAATAGCCCTGCTGTTGGTGTTGGTTTCTTCCGCACTTCCGGCCCTCTTAGGCAAATAGATCCAGTTGGCACGGAGTACCGTTGGCCAGAAGACATCGCTGGTGTCCACGCCACAGGTCGTATTTGGGGCGGTGCCATGTGGGACTTGCGAAAAACGTTTATCTCACAATACGGAATGTCCCAGGGTGTGGCTTTGACCGACCGTCTGTTCTACGCAGCAATCCAGCGTGCATCCCGTATTCCCTCGGCTTATGTTGAAGTTCTGGTTGCCGACGATGATGACGGCAACCTTGCCAACGGTACGCCTAACGTCTGTGCGATTTACGAAGCCTTCGACAGACACGGCATCGCCAACGCACTGGATTTTGGTGCAGGTCTTGGTCGACCAACCCGAGTGGGACAAACCGTTTCGTTTGCTGCCAGCCCCCCTAGTGTTGCTTGCGGTGCCACCACCGTATCGTCGGCAAGGCTGGTTTGGCGCTACCGCGATACTCCTTCAACCGGAGGCACTATAACTATGAGCCAAACTGGTTCTGGGTTTAGGGGCGAACTCCCAGAGACTGAAAGTGGAAGGGTCGTTCAATATCAGGTCGAGGTTTCTCTTGCTGACGGGACGGACACCACCTTCCCCGGCAATCAGGCTGCGCCCTTCTACGAATTTTACCTCGGTGGAACGACCCAGCTGTATTGCACCAGCTTTGAAAGCAATCCGGTTGCCGCCGGTTGGTCTTTCTCCGGCCCTGACTGGGAGTGGGGGGAATCAACAGGAAATGCCCGGGGACCGGCCTCAGCTTTCTCGGGCACGAAAGTAATAGGAACTGTCCTAGCGGCCGAAGGTATCTACTCAACGGATGCCGACAGTGTCGCCAAGAGTCCTGTCATAAACACCGCAGGCTATTCGGAGGTTCGACTTCAATACCGTCGCTGGCTCGGGGTAGAAGATGCTCAATTTGACCAGGCCCGAATTTTGGCCAATGGAGAGGAAGCCTGGGCTAACAGAGACAGCAATCAAGGCGATAATAGCGACACCCATCACTTGGACCAAGATTGGCAATTCCACGATGTAAACCTGTCCGACTTTACCGACGAAGGGGAAATACAGATTGAATTCCTATTGAAAAGCGATGCCGGGTTGGAGTTCGACGGATGGAACATCGACGACTTCTGCATCGTGGGAGTTGGCCAAAGCATCTGTGCAGAATGCACCGATATCAAAGAGTGCCCCGCGTGCGCAGATGGCGTTTGCGGCAATGGTGTAATTGATCCGGGCGAAACCTGTGATGATGGAAACGTAAACGAGGGAGACGGCTGTCCGTCGTCCTGCGTGGATCCGTTGATCAACTTGCCTGGAAACGAGAAGCCAGAAAGTGGAGGTTGTCGAAACAGCGGACCAGCGAGTCCACAAGGACTCTCTCTCCTTCTACTCGCGCTGATCGCAACCCGAAAACCAAAATCCACCGAGTGCAAGTAGCACCGGCGGATTGAAAGGCTTTTTTCGCCGAGTTTATTGGTCGGTAGGCTCCGCAGTTTCAACGGCCATTAAATCGTTGATCTTTCCAGTCAAACCATCTTTCCCAAGGGTGGTTACAACGTTTCCGTCCCGACCGATGATAATCACCGTGGGCAGAGTAGAGAACTGGTAGTCATCAACAATCTGGTGCTTTCCAGGCTTTGCCTGATCATGAAGAATAGTCCATGGATCTTGTTTTTCAGCCATGAATTTGTCTAAAGCGCCTCGGTCCTCATCTACACTCAACGCTACAATTTCAAGGCCATTTGCGTTGTGTTGACGGTAGACGGCGTCAAGCTCTTTGTGCATTGTGGTAACGCATGGAGCACACCAGGTTGCAAAGATGTCGACAATCACAACCTTCCCCTTCAGGCTCTTAAGATCAAATTGAGCGCCGCCCGTGGTGACACCAGTTAGCGGAAGAGGATTGCCCACAAGCTGAAAGCGAGCGGAGACTTTGTGCATAAAAGCCGCCATGTCTTGATAGCTGTCCTGCTGACCCGCGACGTCTTTTTTGGCAGCCAGAGCATCAGCGAACCGGTCTGCGGCCTCAGCCGCGAGCAACTCCGACTGTGGTGCTAGCTGAGCAAAAACAAAATTAGAAATTTGATTAAGTTTGAGCCTATCTACCGGCGCATTTTCGATTTCTTTCTCGAACGCATTAATCGTGACCCGTAATTCCGGAAATTCCTGATCACTTAAGAACTGGCCGCTAGCGCCCTCGCCCGCTATGCACCCCCCCGAGAGCACCGCTCCCAAAACAAAAACCCCTATAAATCTTCTGTAATTTTTCACGCTGATAATAAATGCAAAATTCTCGCCTACCACCTGAAGGCATCAAAAGATAATGCAATTGAGGAGTTAGACCGGGTGCGACTCGCTACTCCCTCTGGCAACGTCTCCGGCCAAGTCGCCGATAATCAGTCAGTTTTCCGTGGGAATCGCACTTCTAAGAAGCGAGAGGGACGTCGGGTGGAACAGGCATTTCCGCGCCCCCCAGAGCCTTCGCAAAATAAAAAAATAGCGAAAGTAAACCAACACTCAAGGCAACAACCACACCCGCATCAACAATGCCCCGATAGGGCTGCGGAGCCATTTTCACTAAAATAATTAACGTGATGACCCCGACATAGACGCACCAGTTGACTATTAAGCGCTTCTTGGTGGCGTAGAAAAGGCCCATGCAAAACAGCGGCGCCAAAAGCACAAACAGAGGCCTCGGATTCCGGGCCAAATACATGGCACGGGCCACAATGCGCGGAGATGTGGCCTTGTGGAATGCCTTGTATCCTTCGACATAAGTATTGACCAAAATAGACCCACCGTAGAGGGCCCAAAGCCACCACGATGTCAAAAGCCCTTCATTGATCGGGACAAGAGCCCGCGGCGTCAGACGATACACAGCGGAACCTATTAGGAAGGAAAAACCCAGTACCCCCCAAACAGCCGCTGCCATCAGTCTCGGTTTTTCTTTTTCCATCAATCAAATCTGACGAGAAAGTCGCTTATAGGTTTGCGCTCAATATCAGGAACCATACAGTCGTCGGCAGGATACCCCACCGGGATCAATAGGTAAGGCCTTTCGTTGGAGGGCCGCCCTAAAATTTTCGTCAAGAACTTCATCGGGGAGGGGGTGTGAGTAAGAGTTGCAAACCCAGCGTTGTGGAGAGAGGCGAGCAGAAAACCTACCGCAAGCCCAACAGATTCATTTACGTAATAGTGGCGCTCGCTCTCATCGTCGCCGTAACGTTGTGCAAAAACAACTATTAGCGCTGGAGCGATCTCCAAGAACTCCTTTTTTTCGTTGGTACCAAACGGCGCCAAATCATCGAGCCAACGCCTAGGGGCTCGCCCTCCATAAAAAGCTCGTTCCTCCTCCTCGGCAGCTTCCCGAATCTGACTCTTGATCTTGTCGTTAGTAATCAGGGCGAAAGTCCAAGGCTGTTTGTTTGCCCCAGAAGGAGCCTGTGAGGCTGTTTGAATGCAAGTCTCGAGAACGCCCTCCGGGATCGAGCGAGAGGAGTATTGGCGAACCGAACGCCGCTTTTCCATTACTTTCAAAAACTCCCGGGCCCTTTGTAAAGATTCTTCCGGGGTCCGGACCTTGAAGTCGAGTCTTTTCATTTTCGCACCGCCACCTGCCATGCTCTTGGTTTTACACGACTCTAGGCGATCTTCGGAAGAGGATCTGTCCTTCTCTGGCTTTCGATTCTGTTTTGAAAAGGGTACTCTTGATTGGAAGTTCTTCCACAATTCCAGTCCCTTGAGGAAGCACAACAAGAAAAAGCGACGGAATGACCGATCAATCCAGCGCCGAGGCCCATTCTCGCGTCAAAACCCTTTTCACTTATCTTCAAGAGCTCCACCGCGTTCGCACGCCACCGGTAGCCAATCTTGCAGAATACAAATGGAACCTCCCGCTTCAAAACTTGCCAGAGGGACCTACGATTGAACTCGGCGCGCGCCTCGGTAACACTTTTGAAGGAGCCGGCTCCTACTTGCTTAGAGTGGGGCGCCCTGAAGAAGTGCCGTGCCCAGAGCCCACAAAAGTCCTTTCGCAAAAATTGGCCAGAGGTTGGGACGAGCCTCACCGCGTTGCACGTCTAAAACGAACGCAGGGTGAACCTCATAGTCCAGCGCTTCGCAGGTCGTTCTCAACGTGGAACGAAAAGAGAGAAGACTGGAAAAAGAAACAAGCCCCCGCTGCATTGTTCTCGCAGCTTTTTGAAATTTGGACAAATTTCGAAAGAGAGTCTGAGAAATATCAGCTCTACATTGGCGACGGTATTTTATCTGCGAGTCATACTGATGGCCCGGTGTACCACCCGTTGCTTCTGCAGCGAGTTGAACTTCACTTTGATGCAAAAATCCCTGCTTTTACTATAACGGTTTCCCCGGGTGCCCCGGAAATCTACGCACCGCTTCTCCGCCATATGATGGTCGACGGCAAAGCTCTTCATCAGATTCAGTCTGTATTCGCGGAGAACCCCTGCGACCCCCTTGGAGAAAAAGAGACTGACCAATTCCTAAAAGAGCTGGTGCATACATTCTGGCCGGACGGCTTCTATGGTGTCGAGCCGCAAGGCCCTACGCCACCAGCAAAAGCTTCTGTCTTTCGCAAGGCTGGTTTTTTCATCGGCCATAGGACTCAAGACTACGCGGACGCCATACAGCGTTTCTTAGACTCCAGTGAATTTTCGACCCGCCCCTCGGAAGCGTTACTTCGTGTCATAGGTATCGATACAACAGCCAATGAAGAGGAGCGAACCCCGGTCGATCCATTGCTCACTCACCCGGCGAATCCAGAACAAATTAGGGCTATCCAACGGCTACAAGATACAGGTGCAGTTCTCGTTCAGGGCCCTCCTGGAACGGGCAAGAGTCACACAATAGCCAACTTAATTGGCCACCTCCTTGCCGAACAAAAAACCATTCTAATTACGAGCCATACCTCCAAGGCTCTCAGAGTCGTCCGCGAAAAAGTTGCCGCCCCTCTTCGCTCACTTTGCGTGAGCGTTTTGGAAAGTGATGATGACAGTACCCAACAACTAGAGGAGTCCATTACTGGAATCCTAAACTACCTCTCATCTACGTCAGAGAAGGAGATAGGGCTCGAAGTGGAGGCTCTTCGCGAAGAGCGCGAACAACTCGTCGCCGATCAAAAAGCTCTATCCACGGAGCTTTTAGAGTTAGTAGCTATCGAGTTTTCGCAACTCCAATTTGGTGACCAAACGCTCTCTCCAGGTCAGCTAGCAATTTCCCTAGGCGAGAGTGAAGAGCAACACGGTTGGATTCCGGGAAAGATCGATATAGAAAAACCACTTTCTCTAACTCCAGATGAGATCAGTGAACTATACGAACTCTCTTATCAAGTCGCTCAAACCGACGGTGTTGAAGAAGCTGACAAACTACCCAATTTAGACCAATTGCCAACGCCGGACGAGTTTGAAGCCCACCTCGAAGAAGCCAGGAAGCAAAATAGGCTATCTACCGTGAGTCACGACGACCTCTGGGTTCATGTCGAACAGACCCGCGCCCGTCTTCTTGAACTCGCCGAGTTTGCGAAGGCCGCGGAAAAAGGTCTCATCGGAACGGAGGGGTGGGTTCTAGAATGCATATCCGTTGGCATGAAAGGGAAAGAGGCGACCGAGTCTTGGCGAACCCTTTCAAAAATCATCCGAGAGGCGGCCAAACGAATTCCCCCGCGCAAAGATCTGGTACTCAAGCACGGGCCCGAAGTTCAACTGGATTGGCCGTTAAAAGACCAACTCACAGTTTGTCGCGAAATTGTCGCCCACCTTACGGCAGGTAAGAAATTGGGGGGCATAAAACAAGCTTTGAAGCGCGATTGGAAAACGTTCACGCAAGCCTGCAAAACCGACTCAGGTCCCCCCGAATCGGTAGAACAATTCCAAGCTATCCTTGACCACTTAGAAATTACGAACATGCGCCACGCGTTAGCATTGCGCTGGGATCGACAGATGGTTCCTCTAGGCGTTCCCTCCGCGAGAGAGCTTCCAAGCCCTATCGAGGAAACCACCCTGCCCTATGCCGAGAGAATGAGAACGGCTATCAACTGGGCCGAAGACTACCTGCACCCCTGCGAAGCTGCGTTTAGTAAGGCTGGGCTTGACTGGGCTCAACTAACCGCGCGCGTTGAGTTACCGGACCACAAACATGGCAACCTGTTGCGTCTTCGGAAAATGCTGTCGGTACACCTACCTCGAGTAATCGAGGCGCGTGAAGCGTTTGTTGAACAGAATGCGTTGTTTGAAGTTAGAGCGGAATGGCTAGGTTATTTGGATCAAGGTATTGACCAAGAACAACCATTTTCATCCGACTTGAGCACATATCTAAGGGAGGGAAACACTGGTGAATATCGGAGAGTGTTCGATGAAGCCAGCGCTCTCACGAAGAAGATACCCGCGCTAGCTCGCCGGAACGAGCTCCTCGCTCGACTTTCCAGAGTTGCCCCCACCTGGTCGGATGCAATCTTGAAGAATACGCCCCCACACGATAGTGGAGCCCTTCCTGGTGCAGGTGAAATAGAAAAGGCTTGGGAGTATAGGAGTAAGAAACAACAGCTAGAAAAGATCACATCTGTCGACATCGACGATGTCCAAACCAGGCTTAACCAGACAACAAGTTCCCTGCACAGAGTGACAGCAAGGTATGTGGAAAAACTAGCCTGGGGCGCTCAAATAGGTCGTGTGGGCCTGGAGGAACAGCAAGCGCTTGCAGGTTGGCTTGCACTGCACAAGAAAATCGGAAAAGGGTCGGGTAAAAACGCTGCGCGACTACGCGAAGAAGCAAAGAAGACACTCGTCAAATGCCGCGCAGCCGTTCCCGTTTGGATCATGCCGCTGTCGCGGGTGGTTGAAAATTTTGATATTGGTTCGACCAAGTTTGATGTCGTCATTCTGGACGAAGCAAGCCAGTGCGATATTCTTGGTCTTGTCTGTTTTGCAGTTGCTGACCAAGTCGCCGTCGTTGGCGACCACGAGCAAGTGAGTCCATATGCGGTGGGACACAAAGTGGAGAAAATCCAAGGCCTCATCGACGAGCTTCTTCAGACCATTCCAAACAAGCAACTCTATGACGGAAAGACATCGGTGTACGACCTGGCCAGACAGTCCTTTGGCGGAACAGTTCGGCTCCTAGAACACTTTCGGTGCGTCCCCGAGATTATCCAGTTCAGCAACCAACTTTGCTATGGGGGCGAAATCCGCCCTCTTCGAGAAGCGTCGTCCGCAGCCGTCCGCCCTGGCGTAGTCAACCGGCCCATTGCCGACGGCTACAAGGATGGAAAAACCAACGAACAAGAGGCAAGAGAAATCACCGCACTGATCGCCGCCTTGATAGAACAACCAGAGTACAAGGGCTGTACCATTGGTGTGATTTCGATGGTAGGAACCGAGCAATCGCTTCGTATTGACT
>CAYPIX010000087.1:0-15385 GCA_964410875.1 uncultured Kofleriaceae bacterium | reverse complement strand
GGTTCACATCACTGAAATGTGGTACGAGCTCTATGGCGTCGGTATTGCAGAATTTACGGGGATGAGCCGCCTTGGACCCGCGAGTTTGATCGCCTTTAGGTGCAGTCTCTGTTTTTTCATTTTTGGATGCGCCAAGGAAGAGTTCCCCGTTTCGTCGGTGTTTACGGCTGATGCTCATCAGGGCTGTATCGGGGACATCTGGAGTTTGGACGACCACCACTTCGAAGTAGAAGAGGGCGGGACCAAACTAAAAGTGTTTCTCGATGTTGGCGTAGATGAAGCAAAAGCACGGGCACTACTCACATCGGTCGGTGATGCCAACGAACTACTGCCCCAAGACATTGAAGCACCTGAAGAAGTTTCGGTTCTTCTTTGTGGTGAAGGAAGTACTTCGTACGCAGTTACGCTAGCAGACTCGCCACTCTTAGTTGCGCCCATAGTCTACCGCCACGGTCCAGACGAGCCGACTTCTCTCGACAAGAACAAAGCCGTGTTCTTGCACGAATATGGTCACATCGTTTTTGGTTCGTATCTCACTGCACACTCTTCTGGCTTTCGTGCCTACGTGCGTCATGCCCAAAGATATAAGACGGCGCTTGAAGCGTTTAGTGGGGTGCCAAAGTACGACCCAGACTATCTATCTCTGCGACAGAGAGTTTGGGAACTCGACATTGCAAAAGACCGGTATCATTCCAGGGTGGGTTTTTTCGAAGAACTGGTTGCCGATACTCTTGTGGTTGCCGTCATGGATGATGGGAAAGCAATGGCCAATGTGTTTTCCTCATCGAAAGAGAATGCTCACTTGGCCAGTCAAGAACGCTTTCGCGATTTTACCTTCGATCATAAAGCCGGGGACACACCCTTCAAACTACACCTCGTCTTCGCGCCGGTTCGATCGGCCATTTGGAGCCGTTATGGCAGCAAAGAAGCGGGTTGGTCTGATGGGCTTGTTACGTTATTTGCAAGCAGCCTCGATGAAATTGAAACGTGGGTCTCTGCAAAAGAAGACCACAAAACGTCGGTAACCCTAAATCGAGGTTTGTTGCAGCGACTCCAAATAGCCAACTGAGAGTTACTGCAGCGCTTTCAGAAACGCTATTGCGTCGTCTGCTTCCCGGCGCAAACATTTATTGATGTTTCGTTTAGAACGCTTCTTGGTTCGGTAGCGTGCTTTTCGAAGAGCTGGAATTGCCCGTGGGTCCCGTAACGCTCGGAGCCGAGCGACGGTGTCGCGCCGCGCTTGGCAAGAAGTGCCTTGTTGTAAATCAAGGATAAACACTTGTAGATTGTCAATTTCGTCTTGGAAACCATGTCGTTTCGCAAAGTCTCTCGCGTACTGGCGGTTACTTGCTTGATTGGAAACGGCGGCATTCAATACTGCCTCCTGCACGATGCGTTCAACAGACGGGTTAGCGCTGTATTGAAGAAGTAAGTCCGCAGCTCTTGGAAAGAAAACACCCTTGGTGTCGATCATCAAGAGTAAGTTGGCGTGCAGGTCCCTTTCTTGGAATAGGCTCGAGTCTAGGGATGTTGCCTTGCTGTATGCTTCAAGCGCGTCATTGTAACGGTGGGTTGCTGCGAGTGAATGTCCAAGTTGCAACTGTGCGTTTGCATCCTTGCGAAGGTCTTTGTTCTCAAGCGCTTCAAGAGAACGGATGGGCTCTCCTTCTTGGCGGGTTTGTTTGGCCCAATTTGCGATCGATGGTGATGCCGTGGGCTGTACGGGTGGCTCGTTCTTCTTGGGAACAGCCAGAGCCAGAACAATGGCTGTTGCAGCAAAAGCGGCAGCAATAGAGGCTCCTCGGAACCACCGTTTGGGTTCTGGTAGGGCAGGTGCCTGAGCGCCTAAGGTGGGATTGAGGGTGTCTCCGTCCGCGTTGTACCTAGTTCGCCTTTTCGGTTTCCCTTGGGGCTTACTTAAGAGCATTTCAATTTTGGACAAGAATTCTTTTGCGCTCGCATATCGGTTATCTGGCTTTTTGGCCATGCCTCGCCGTACTAGTAATTCGAATACTTCTGGAAAATTGAGATCCGGCGCGGCGCTCTTTAGAGTTGGAATTTTCCCCGAGACGTGCAGACCAAGCAGTTCTTGATTGTCGTCGCTGTTGTACGGCGGTTGCCCTGTGAGCATTTCGAAAAGCATGACAGAGGTTGCATAGACGTCCGTGCGGGCATCGGCAGGTTTGCCAACCGCTTGTTCTGGAGATAAGTAGACTGGTGTCCCAAATGCTACCCCTGCTTGAGTCAGTCGGGGGCTATCTCCCTCAAACCCGGGACCTTTGGTGATCTTTGCGATCCCAAAATCTAAGAGCTTGGCTACGCTCTTTCCCTCGGAACCTCTTGAAAGAAGAATATTGTCTGGCTTGACGTCTCGGTGAACAATGCCCTTTTCGTGCGCGTGTTCAAGGCCCTTAAGAACGTCGCTTACGATGGTGAGCGCGCGGTGTATAGACAGTCGTCTCTCTCGTGCGAGCAAGCTGCCAAGAGATTCCCCATCGACAAAGTCCATAACGAGGAACAGGGAACCGTCCTTCAACTCCCCAAAGTCGGAAACGCTCACGCAGTTGGGGTGGTCGATCCTTCCAATGGCATATGCTTCACGCTCGAACCGTTTGGCGACCGCTTCGGTTCTGGCAAGACCGCTTTGAACAAGCTTGATAGCAACCGACTTCCGAATTCGGATGTGTTCGGCACGGTAGACATGGCCCATGCCTCCTTTTCCAACAAAGCGTAGGAGGCGGTATCGGCCGTCAATGATCTCGCCGACTCGTTTGCGGGGATCGAAAGGAGGAACTGGCGGAGGTCCTCCTTTTTTCTGCTTATCCCCACCCATTTCTATTTGTAATAGTACCCGATTCAGCAAAACTAGGTTTGCTCGACGGGGGTTCAGTTGGGTATTGAGAAACTCCGGATTCTCTTGTTATGTAACTGGTTATTGCGAACAGAGAAGAGGCATCAATGTGATAGCGCCCCTGTTGGCAGTGACTGTGGTGGCGCCGCTGCATGAGAGATCGGTTTGAGTGGCAACGGAAACGGGAGCAAGCTCGGTTGTGAACATCAAGATCCCGTCCTCGCCTGGGGTGCGGCTTGAGGCGAACCCCTCGGGGCCTCGCGCGAATGTATCTGGGCGCTCTAACTGAATGCTGCTGGCTGGGCCGGACGGTGTTTGCAGAGAGACCAGAATAGTCCGGGTTTCTGCGGTCCTTGTAATGCCCAAGGTTTCACTAAGGGTCGCGAGTTCAGCTTGGGTCGCAATGGGTAGAGTATGAACAGGGGCCCCAGCGCAAAGAGATCCGCCGGAAAATTCGGCTTCGGTGTTGATGAAGCCAGGCTTCGAAAAAGTCACGACAGCGGAAGATTCCGCGGCAACGCAAAGTACCAAGCGCCCATTTGGTGCGCTGGTTGCGGTTTCGCCAGTAGCAGCGCTTGCCGTAACGCCTTCTTCTGGAGCGCCGGAAACAAGGTTTTGAGTTTGTACTGAAACGGTCGACTGGCCCGGGCAGAGGTCGTTTTCAACCGCGGGGCAGGTCACCTCTGTGTCATCGCTGCAGCAACATAAAAGGAGGAGAATTGGACCCACTCGTCGCACGGCGTCACTATAGCGGGTTCATACGGTAGGGAAAGCACGAATGGGCTTTCGTAAACCCGCTCTAGACATAGCCTGGCTATCCCTTGTAGGTTACGGTCCCGTTTTGGGAAGCCCAGGTAGCTCAGTCGGTAGAGCAGAGGACTGAAAATCCTCGTGTCGGCAGTTCGATTCTGTCCCTGGGCACTTTGTTAACGCCGGACACACTTTGTTTTACAAGTGTTCTGGCGTTTCTCGTTTCGGCGCCCATCGCGACCTTTGTCTCATGAGTCTCATACAAACGGTCTTTGAACATTACTTCGCGTACACCCAGAGTACAAAACGGCAACCGGTCAATTGCCTTCTCATAGGTGCTTGGCGAGAGCTGTCCGTAGATGCGTTCCACCATCTTTGTTGAGCGGTGACCGAGGAGTTTCGCGACTACAAATGTTGGTTTTTGTGATTGAAGCTTTGACTCACTTTTTGCGGCCCTTAATTGGCGTTAGATTCACGACCGTTAGGCGTTTTCGAGTTTTTGAAGCGATTGAGTCCGCTCTTTGTACAAGACGTCCGATGTGGCAAACGGGTGACAACTCTCAAGGGGCAGACCGAAGGTCGTATCCTCTCTCGCGGCTAGACCGTCGGCTTCAGAGGCTATTCAACGTAATCTAGTACGGCAGCTCGCACTTGGTTCTTATCGTTGACTACAAAGTAGCCAAAGTACGCTATTTCGTCTCCGTCCCAAGAGAGAGCAATGAGATCGTTCGTTGGGTGCTCGAGCAGTTTCAGGAGGGTTTGCCGGAGTTTTTTACTTTCTATCCACGCGTTTAAAATCTCGATTTTTCGTGGATGTCCAGAGGCCGCGAACAAAAAGGGCCCAGGCACTCTATGACATTGAGAGAACGCTCGCCTCTCATTTTCAGACGTAAGAACCTGGCCGTCTGGCAGCCAGCCCGAATCGCAGTCTTTACGATCCCAAAACCCGTGGACAAGGAGGATCCTGTTGGACACTCGCGAAAGTAGGCTGTGACGGTTCTTGTGAACAGCGCGCAAGAAAGATTCTACGGAACGACGCTTTCTGTCTCTCTTAGCGGCCGGAGTAGCGAGCGCTAAGGGTTCGACTTTTCGATAAAAAACCGTGGCAGAAAATGGGAACGGAAGCCCTTTTCCATTGCCCGTGCAGCGGCGTCCTTTTTGGCTAACACAAGTCAGCGAGACCTCTACTTCAGGTTTCTCCGGGCACCGCAGCGCCGCTGGATCGCCGGCTTTATTGGGCTCGACAGAGCAGGAGATGTATCCAAGCGGCGTCGGTATAAACAGTCGCATCCCCGGCAGTCGCAGTACGCCCTTCTCGGTTCTATTCTCTCCATTTTCCTTGTAGACAAGTTCGAAACGTACGACCTTCGCCCCCCTCCACTCTCCGGATAGTTGCTGCGACGCCTCGGTTTCCTCTGCCTTAGCGTAGCGCGGTCTGGCGTTTAGGCCGCACGTCAGAGCCACAGCTCCAACAATTGCTGTTCCTCGAAACATAAACCTTCTAGCCCCAGCTGCTGAAACCAAGCCCCAGTCGCCTTCGCGTTGATCTGTTTCAGCTGAACTCTGCTCCGTCATTTATACGAGCTTACAACAACCTGTGAATACAAGTTATTCCACGCCGACGTACACCCAGCGTACAGTCACTTTTTGCGGCCCTTAATTGGCGTTAGATTCACGACGGTTAGGCGTTTTCGAACGCGCCCTGAAAATCCTCGTGTCGGCAGTTCGATTCTGTCCCAGGGCACCCTTTTCGCAAATTTCATTTTTGAAAATTGCTGAGCCGCGGGCGCTTTGTTTTACCGCAAATTTCTTCCTTATGGGAAATAGCCGGGGCGGTTTCTGTGGAGTATCACACGGGAGGCTTTTCGTTGTCGGCGCCGGCCGCGAAACTCTGAACGTCGGCAGGCAACTCACTGCCAGTCTCAACTGCGCCCTCGTGTCGATGTAACACGTCTTAATTGCCCCAGGCTTTAAAGCTTCCTTGGAGACGCACTTTTTGGAGAGCCTCAATGAGGTCCTCGACTGTAGCCTTACGAGTCGCGTACGTGACAATGGCCTCTTTTTCATCGAAGAAAACTTCTGCATTCTTCACACCAGACACCCCTTGGAGAGCCCGCCGGGCTCTTCTTGCACAGCTAATGCCTCAAGTCATACCGTAGACGTTGAGGATCACCGTCGCACGGGTTGCTCGTTGTTGAAAAGCGACTGGTTTCTCTACGGCAACTGCTTTTGAACTCGTAACTTGCTGCTCTGCAGCAGCAAACTTAGGAGTTGTAGCCAAGGTAAGGGCAAGAGCCACACCGGTACCGTATTTCTTCAAACAGCGTTTACTCAATTTATCTCAAAGCCTCGTATAAACTACGCCGCAACGGCGATTTGGTAACGCTAGGTTAGGCCATGCCCTTGGAATCTCATGAAAACGAGGAGTTGATTTCATCGTGGAATACGCATTGCACCATCCTGGCATTTCCTGTCCTAGCCAAACGGGCAACGCGGGACCGGATTGTTCAACTCCAAACCGCGAAGCGTAGAAGACACCAGCCTTTATCGAAACCCATTTGCCTGCCGACAGATAAACGGAGAAGGAAAGGCCGCACATAAAAGAAACCCGCTCCATCAGAAAGAAGCGGGTTTACGCACCGTGACCGAATCACGAATTTTTACAGTCTATAAGTCGCCGACAGCGATCAGTACCGAGTATTTGTGACAATGAAGAACAATCGACTTGAAATCAGAGGCGCTTGTTCCTTTGGGAAGCTTGTACCGCTGCTTGCCTTTGTTCGATTTAACCTTGGCAACAAAAACACCCTGGCTTGCGTTTTTGGCACTCACGTCCGAAGACTTATTCTTTGACAAAAACAACTTCAGGTCTGGGACCGACTTCGTTGCAAAATCGGCACTGAGTTCAACGTAAACATCACCGTCCTGTTCAACCAACGACCAACCACCAGAGGTTTTATAGGTCTTTGTCTTCCATGTGCCTGCATGTGCACTCGAAGCGAACAGTAAAACCGCGCATACGGCAAAAACACTTTGCTTAATCATACTGTTACTACGCAGTAGCGATTGTCAGGTTTCACACAATCGCGCTTTCTTGGCAAAGACAAGGAAAACACTCCGTTATTCATCGCGTGCGCGATCATAAGCGCGACGTAAAACCTGTAACGAAAGGTACAACAACCAATGCTGCCAAGATGCTGCACGAGTCAGCATGGTTTACAGTGCCCTCTCATGAACACCTCCGCCCACTTCTTGCTGTCGTTTTCTTGCCTTACGAATTCAACGGCGGCAGGTAAGATCCAGTGGGTAATTCCCGCCAGTATAGGAGCTCTTTTGCCTGACGCTCCTATGTTTTTATTTTATGCGGTTGAAAAAATTGTCTTGCGGACACCAGAGCGCGACATTTGGAACACTCGTTATTTCTTGTCGGGCTGGCAAGATTTCTTCGACGTATTCAACAGTATCCCCATTGTCCTTCTGGGATTAGTTTTCGCTTCTCTCTTCAAGAAAAAGTGGATGGTGGTTTTGTTTTTGTCCATGTCTCTACACTTCGCCTTCGATCTTCCTCTTCATCACGATGACGGGCACCGGCACTTCTGGCCGCTATCCGATTGGCGTTATGAAAGCCCCGTTTCTTACTGGGACCCAAGGCATTTTGGTAAATGGGCTGCGTCGCTGGAGGCAATTCTATGTGCAGTGTCATTCTACGTCTCATACAAGCGGTTCTCTTCCAAGAAGCTCAGAGCGGGCCTGCTTATCGCCCTAGCCATACAAATAGCGGCATTCTCTTTCGTTATTGCATCCTCCTAAACAGAAAATTCTACAAGAAGCTGTCAATGCCGGCGTACATCAAGCGCAGACCCACTTCTTATGGGTCTTGATTAGTCTTGGGTTTACGGCTGCTTCTATCTGTCCTCGATAATGGAGAAGAGCTGACGGCAAAAACCCCTCCGGTTGGAGGGGCACGAGTCGAATCGGATTACGCTCAGCTATTCGACGCTAGTGGCGAGACAATCGGTGATTGCCTGTTCTTGGGTTCCACAATCCGGCAACTCGATGCTGCAGTCCACAAAGTCATCGCAGGAAGCATTGCCGCAGTTGTTAAAGTGTTCAGCGAAACAAGCAAGCTGGGTCGTGACCGCCGGATCAGCCTCGGCCGCGGCATTCAAACAATCATCGGCGCCCCGGACAGAGGCCTCCGCTGCGTCACGAACAGGGCCAGAGCAGAAATCGTCGAATCCGCAGTCACAGCCTTGGTCAAACTGTGCGAAGAACGCGGTGGTATATGCGCTTCCAGCGCTGAGGTTTGGGGTTTCAGTTTCGTCACCGTCGGAGCCACAGGAGAGCGCGAACGGAAGAAGAAGCGATAGCAGAGAGAGTTTCAGTTTCATAAACAAAGGCTAGTATGCGACTCATCGGGTATTCCAGTTTTTGGACTAACCAGCTTTGGCAGTGACGTGGCGCACTCCGGAGCCAAATGAAAAACGCGCACTGCCCGTAAAGAGCTGTGCGCGTTGGGTTTATAGCGGGGGAGCTATGGCACAGGCGTAAGGACTGCGCTCGGGAAAGTTGGTTGAACGCCAACTTTGTTAACAAGGATGTAGCTGTCGCCAACGGATGCATCGCTGGAGATTTGCAGCGTGTACTCTCGTGCGTGGGTTGGGCCCTTGCAATCACCTACGCTGTCGAGGACGACTACCAGCTCAGTTTCACCAACTTCGAGCTCTGCGGTCTCCAAAGAGAAGCTCTGTTCGGCGCAGGAAACGTAGCTGAAAGTGATGTGCGACTGTGGCTGAACTGCTGGGCAGACGATTCCTTCAGTCGGAACACACTGGGCGGTGATTGAGATGGAAACGTCGTTTAAGACAGGAACCGATGGCTCAACTGGAACCTGGAAACCAGGCAGACCAGCATTGGCAACAGAAGCGGAAAGCGAAAGGGCGAAAACGGAAAGAAGTAAGTATTTCATGGGGTTCTCCTAGAAGAATGGTTTGACTGCGGTGGGAGAGAAGGATTTCGTCACCCAATGACCAACTACTTACCGAGCCATGTAGGAGAAGTAAAGTTAATGGTTTTGATAGTGTGATTAGATGTGCGAATGGCTTGTTTCGACCTCCTACGGGGGCGGCGGCAGGGAAGACCTGGGTAAGCTTCCCGTGTAGCCGTTCGAAAATCGAAGCCAGTGTTACCAGTCCGTACCACTGTGAACGCCTGTATGGAGAGGCGATGGTTCACCTCGCATTAAATCAGGAGTTTGGTAATGGCTTTCTGCTTGCTCTGTCCGGGGGGCATGAAGAAAACCACGCTAATGTTATCTGTGATCCTCACCACGGGGCTTTCTGTTGCCCAGGCAGAAGACGTTGCTCCGAGTGATGTTTCAACCATCAATGGGCAGCTTGTGCCTGTTGGCGTTCACAATGAGTACAAACATTCCTATCCACGTCTGAATGTTTCAACCAATCCCATCTCCGCAGCACTGGGGATTTATGGGCTCGGTATCAGTTACGCAGTTGGTTCCAACGTCGCTGTCAAAGTAGACGGTGCGTATTTTAATATTATTGGCGATGAGGACGAAGGGTTTGAAATTGATCTCACGGTCCCCATCTATTTCAGGAAAGTCTACACAGGCTTCTTCCTCGAACCAGGTGTCATGGCTCGAAAATTGGGAGACGACCTGAGCCAAGAAGAAACCGAGATTGGGCCGCAGGTCATGGCTGGATACCATTTCCTCGCCGACAGTGGTCTCAATGTATCGATAGCTGCAGGTGCGGGCCGAAGCTTTACGGGTGAGGAAAAAGTCTTCGCCAATGGTTACCTTCGATTCGGCTACGCGTTTTAGAACGCATGGCCCTTCTAAAAGAAAGCCTGAGAGCCCTTCGAGGTTCTCAGGCTTTTTTGTTTTTCTTTTGCGACTACTCGTCGTTGTTTGGAGACGTTTTCTTTGAGCGAGAACGGGCACGCTCTTCTTTGTCGCCGGGGATCAATGGCTTCTGCTTTTGATCTAGTTGGTCGGTTGCGAGCACCACGGTACCGGGGTGCCTTTCGTCCCAGTCCTTCAGAAGCTCGATGCAGGCGTGATCCACGTAGGCCAAATGGTCCAGATGAACGTGGACCTCAGAATCACCGGGTAGGGCTTCGAGCGCCTCGGCAAGTTTGGGCAAACTTACAAACGTTGCCGCTCCAAAGAGCATGATGTCGTACTTCTTTCCCTCATTGGATATCTGTACATCCAATTGCGCAAACGTGATGAGAATACGAGTGAGAGAAAGTACAAAACCAACAACCACACCAGTAAGTAAGTCAACGCCAACAATCATGAGGACGGTTGCTGCCCAAATGAAGAGTTCTGCTTTCCCCTTCTTGGCCAACTCTTTAACAGCTGGGAAGTTGAAGAGTTTGACGCCGGTGTAAACAAGAATGCCGGCCAAACTTGCGGTGGGGATGAGTGCGAGTACTTGCGGGAACACAGCCACCAGTACAAGAATCCAAACACCGTGAAGAATGGCGGACCATTTCGTTGTACCGCCTGCCTCAACATTTGCTGAGCTCCGGACAATGACTCCGGTCATGGGCAACGCGCCGACAACGCCGCAGAGCATATTTCCAATACCCTGAGCACGTAGTTCTTTGTCGTATTTGGTCCGCTCCCCGTCATGCATTCTGTCTACTGCTGTTGCACAGAGCAGGGTTTCTGCACTAGCAATAATGGCAATGCCGACGGTATCTATCCAAAACCCCTTATTGGTTAGCAAGGTTTGGTAATCGGAGTTGGTCACCCAATGGAATGACTCAAGCAAATTGTCGGGAACTGCGACATGAGAAATGGGGAGTTGGAAAATTTGGGTCGCAACGACCGCAGCAATAATTCCAAACAATGGGCCTGGGACGGCTTTTAATGCGCTTGGTTTAAAGCGGTTCCACACCACGATGCTGATGACGGTAAGGAGGCCGATGGCAGCTGCCAGGTGATGGACCGTTCCGTCCATCGGGAATATCCCTTTGTAAATTGCTTTGGGAATCGTCAAAAGGTTATCCAAGCCGCTACTCAGAGGCTTGTCATCAACCATGACGTGAAACTGGCTTGCAAAAATAAGAACACCAATCCCCGCTAGCATTCCTTGGATGACAGCGGGGGAGACGGCGCGAAACCAGCGACCCAGACCTGCAACTCCAGCTGCAAGTTGGATGATGCCTGCAATCAGTGTCGCAACGCCAAGTCCGGCAATTCCGAATTCCTGGACTAACTGGTAAACAAGCACCGCAAGGCCAGCGGCGGGACCGCTAACCTGAAGCGGCTGGCCTGCGAAAAAGCCGACGACCAGACCACCAATGATACCTGTGATAAGCCCCAGGGCCGGCGGGACCCCGGAAGCTATCGAGATGCCCATGCACAAAGGCAGGGCGACCAAAAACACCACCACAGATGCCATGGCATCGCGGGAAAACGTTTTGGGCAGGGCCATGGGGCTATCCTATCCCAAACCCTGATGAGACAGGTAAGAAGTGGCCGCGTATAGCTCGTCTTTTAGCTCCACATACTTCTTTTGTTGAGCATCGTAGGAACGAACCGATCCCGAGCCGATATCGTAGACCCATGCGTGAAGCTCTACTTTGCCTGCTGCGAGAGCAGCGGCGACAGATGGGTGTCCCCGAAGACTGTCGAGCTGCCTGAGCGCGTTAATTTCGATCGTCAACTTGAGTCTTTCTTCTTTGGAGGTGCTGCTAGTACAGAGCGCATCTGCAGCTTGCTTGGATGGGCGAGCTAGCTCTAGCCATTTTGCTACCGAGGGTACAGAGGCCACTGCATCCGGGTTCAACAAACCTCCCATTGCCCCGCAGCTAGAGTGCCCGCAAACAATGATGTGTTCGACGCCCAGAGCTGCCACAGCATATTCGACCGTTGCTTCTTCTCCGCAAGCAGTCGACTGAAAACCAGGAATCATATTGCCTGCGTTGCGTATGACGAAAAGATCGCCGGGTTCCGTGTTGGTTATCAAACTCGGAACAACTCGAGAGTCGGAGCAGGTGATGAAAAGTACCTTGGGGCTTTGTCCCGATTTGAGCTTGTCAAAGAGTCCTTTTCTTTTCGTGTAACCGTCTTTGCGGAAGGCCTGTACTCCGGTCGTAAGTAGTTCTTTTGCGCTTGTCATTTTTTTTCTCCGAGCACCATCGAGAGTAAACTCCCCACTGTGCAGTGTTGTTCAAGTGGATGCCGGAGCGATTCCTCCGACGAGATTTCGTAGTGATTGCGACGACCCTCACGGACGCGAGTGACAACGCCACTTTCTTCTAATTCCCCCATGATTTTCATAACACCACGCTCCGTAATGCCTACTGCTTCGGCAATATCCCGTAGTCTACAGTCAGGATCTTTCGCCAAGCAGACCAGTATGTGTGCATGGTTACTAAGAAAAGTCCAAGTTCGTTGAGAGTCCATATTCAGCCGTCTGATTGGTGAACCATTATACATGTATTAAGATTCATGTAAATCAGTTCCTGCTTTTGTTTCGCGAGCCCACCAGGAGAGGGTAGGGAGGGCTTGCTCCGAAAATAAAAAACGCCAGGCTGCGGGCTTGCCGCGCCTGGCGCTATTCTTTAATTAGGGGGCTACTAGAGCTCGACTCCCGTTCGCCGTCGCCGTACTAGGGCGAGGGCGAAGAGGACTGCCAAGAGCCAGATGCCGTTGGCCGAACCACCAGAATAACAACCGCCTCCGGTAATGCCGAACGTGTCATTGTAACCGTCACCGTTCGAGTCCGCATCGATAGGGTCGGGGGTTCCGTCTCCGTCGGTGTCAGGCAGCTCGATCGGGCCGCTTCCAAAACCAGGAGCGTCGGGGTCTTGGTCATCGGTCGTTCCATCGCCATCGGAGTCATCAACCGTATCTAAGATACCGTCATTATCCGCGTCGCTGGTTCCATCAACGACTCCGTCGTCGTCACCGTCGAGGCTTCCGAGACCAGCTTCGTCGACATCTGACAGTAGGTCATCGTCAGAATCGAGGTCCTGGTAGTCAGGAGTTCCATCGTTGTCAGTATCAGTAGGCGCATCAACTCCGCCGGCCCCGAATCCAGTCGTACTGTCGACAGAATCGGAAACGCCGTCGCCGTCAACATCGTTGCCATCGCAAACACTGTTTGCTGGGGCAACGTCGTCGCATCCACTTCCGCCTTCTACTTGGTCAACGATTCCATCGTTGTCAGAGTCAAGGTCTTGGAAGTCCGGTACAACGTCTCCGTCGGTGTTTACCGGCGTCGAAACGGCTGTATCGGAGTCAGGCGAGGTCTCAAGACTGTCGCAGAACCCGTTTGCTCCAAAACCAGCTGGGCAATCTACGGTGCCGTCGCCATCTGCGTCGGCGCCATCGTGACCAGCTTCTACAGAATCAAGGATACCGTCGTTGTCGGAATCGAGGTCGAGACTGTCGATGACTCCATCTCCGTCTGTGTCTCCATTCTCTTCGGTATCGAGGATACCGTCGTTGTCATCGTCAAGGTCGACGCTGTCGTTGATTCCGTCACCGTCGGTATCTCCACCAACGCCGTGACCGTTGAATTGATCTAGAGGATCAACGACTCCGTCTCCATCGCTGTCACCACCATCACAGTAGCCATCAGCTGGGGCGACGTCTTCACAGCCTGAATCGGCAACATCGGGGCTACCGTCGTCGTTCGAGTCAGTGTCGACGTAGTCGGCACCGTCGGCTGCCCCATCGGTGTTTGGCGGAAGAGCAGGGCTCGAATCACCATAGCCCGCTGGCGAGTCATCTAGGTCATTGACGATTCCGTCGTTGTCGTCGTCTCCACCATCGCAAACCGCATTCCCATCAAGATCGCTACAACCGCTGTCGATTTCCTCGAGGTCGTAAAGACCATCGTCGTCAGAATCAAGATCAAGATAGTCCGGTGTCGCGTCGTTGTCGGAATTGACAGGGTTGGCGCCGGCTCCTGGTGGTAAACCGTCTGCGTCAACTGAACCGTCGCAGACTGAGTCAACCGGTGATACATCAGCACACGTTCCGCCAGATTCGGTTAGGTCGTCGCCTCCGTCGTTGTCGGAGTCGAGGTCGAGATAATCGGCTTGTCCGTCACCATCCGTATCGGGTGGGTCTTGAGTGCTTGCATCATCTGCGTGCCCATCCTGATCGGCATCGGGCCCAACACACTGTGGTCCAGGTGCTGTAACACAACCCGACTGTCCTTCGACAACATCGTAGATGCCGTCGTTGTCGGAATCTAGGTCCAAGCTGTTGGGGACGCCGTCACCGTCAAGGTCACCAGTACCTTCTACGGTGTCAAGAATGCCATCGTTGTCATCATCCACGTCTCCAGCATCGCAAATGCCCTCGCCGTCGGTATCTAGACCGTCGTTGTTCGGGTTATTTGTTCCACTGCTGCAGTCATCGCAAGAATCGTTGTCTGCGTCAGTGCACTGGTTTGGGTTAAGAGGATCGGTGTCGACTCCGTTTGGTACGCCGTCGCCATCGCTGTCATTATCGCCAGCATCACACTTTCCGTCGCCATCGGAATCTAGACCGTCGTTGGAAGGAGAAAAGGTGCCAGCTACGCTGCAGTCATCACAGCCGTCACTGTCGGAATCTAGGCAGCTGTTTGCGTTCGCCGGGTCGTTGTCTGGACCTGCAACACAGGTGGCTCCGACTGCCACGCCTCCGATACAAACTCCATCGCCATCTGCGTCGGGATTGTTATTGAAAACGAGCGTCGCGGTTCCACAGGCAATGTTACTTGCTGGTTGAGCTTCGCAAACCCGGACCGTACAAGAGTCGGTGAGAGCGAATGTCGAAGGTTGGGTGTAGACCACATTCCCGCCGACAATCGCGCAGCTTCCTCCTTTGTCGGAAGATGCGCTGGTGCCAAATGGAGCGCCAGGGTCCGTTGCAAGCGCGATGCTTCCGTTGTCAATTCCGGTCGTTCGTTGGCCTTGGTTCGCCGAAGCAGCCAGGGCGGCTACCGTCGTGACGTTCTGCGACGGTGAGTTCACGGAGAACGTCGCGCCGGGGACGGTTGGTGGGTCGTTGTAGCGAACCGTTATTGAACCGCCACCACCGCATTGTTGCGGAACCGAATCATCACAGGCAGAGTAGTCAAATACGTAGTCGGAGGTGACGTCATTTGGGTTGTTAGGCTTAAAAGTAAAAGTCCCGCTCGGCGCTCCAGCGGCGAAGTCGGCTGCTGTACCGTTGGTTGGTTGGGTATCGGCCGAAAGGGTCGTTGGGTCCATCGCATCTCCATCGGCATCGTTGAAACCGGGAGCCGCAGGAATTGAAACGTCTGGGGTTCCCTGTAGAGCCCAAACGTCGAAGTCTGCGGTTGTCGGAGGCTGGTTACAGACCGATGGACCACGAGGACTGATAATCTCATAGCGAATGTTGTCTTGGGAGAAAGCATAGAAGGCAAGCTCTCCATCGGGTGAACCGCCCGGGTAGATGGCGGTTAAATCAACGTTGAACTCCTCAACACCGTTAATGGTGAAAACAAGGCTCGTATCGGTGTAATTGATACCGAAGTCGTAGCTGGTTCCCGGCACCCAGCCGGTATCGCCAAGATTGGTAGCTCGAGCGATTTCATTAACAGCTCCCCTATGAGTCCAGAAGTCACCGCCTGCACAGCCGTGTTGAACTCCATCCCACGCGCCTGTTACTCGGGAGAGAGCTAGGCCTCTCTTTCCGATCAGGTCACCTGTGCATTGGTTGCCTCGTTTCCAGTCGACGAGAAGATAGTCGGCAGCCGGGTTGCTAAAGTTTCCGCCTTCCCAACCGATAAC
>CAYPIX010000086.1:14172-15721 GCA_964410875.1 uncultured Kofleriaceae bacterium | reverse complement strand
TTTCAGTGATGTGAACCTCAACACGTACGAAAGGGGTGGAAGCTCTAGCATCCACCCCTCTTCCTACAAACGCTTAACTTACGCGTCTAAGGTTTGTCTTCGGAAAGCCAAAAGGAGCATGAGAACAACAATAAACCCGATGCCTCCTAAGGAATTTCCGCCCGCACTACAACCAGCACCTCCGGCGAGACCGGCGAGCTCGGTACCCTCGTCGACGCCGTCAACGCCGTCTTCTAGGTCAAGATGATCTGGGCGTCCGTCATTGTCGAGATCGACCGTACTGTCTGGCGCACCGCCGTGACCAACCTCGTCATCGATGACATCGATGATTCCATCTCCGTCCGAATCAACGCCGTCAACAAGCCCATCGCCATTTGCATCGAGGTCTGCGTGTTCCGATTCTTCGACATCCAGTAACCCGTCGTCGTCGCTATCAAGGTCGCGAAAATCTGCGGCAGAGTCACCATCAAAATCCGGCGCTGCGGGATGTCCCACGTTACCGTGGCCAATAAGATTATCTAAGTCATCAACTATCCCATCACCATCGGTGTCCGCGTCATCACAAACTCCGTTAACTGGTAAATCCGTGCATCCAGAAGCACCCTCGATAACGTCGAGTAGCCCGTCGTCATCACTGTCTAGATCTCGGAAGTCTGGAACAGTGTCTAAGTCGGTATCTACTGGGGCATCCGGGCCGTTTGAACCGGGGAAGTAGACAGGAACACCAGACTCCGGTGTGGTTTCCAGCGCATCGCAAAATCCGTTTGCTCCAAATCCCCCGGCGCAATCTACAATTCCGTCGCCGTTCGAATCGCCAATTGTGTGCCCTGCTTCAACCGCATCCAGGATGCCGTCATCATCAGAATCTAAATCGAGCGAGTCAACAACCCCATCACC
This sequence comes from uncultured Kofleriaceae bacterium, assembly GCA_964410875.1. GTDB lineage: Bacteria > Myxococcota_A > Polyangia > Haliangiales > Haliangiaceae > CAYPIX01. The sequence goes on along the minus strand of CAYPIX010000086.1, from coordinate 14,824 downwards.
GTCAGTGTCTACCCTAGTCTCAACAACGTCCAATATTCCGTCGTTGTCGTCGTCGATATCGACATTGTCCGGTGTACCGTCGCCATCCGTGTCCCTCGGATCGCAAACGCCGTCATCGTTATAGTCAAAGCCATCGTTTAACGTATCGCCACCTGAGAAGTCTGGCCCAGTAATGGAACAGTCATCGCAGCCGTCGAGGTCATCGTCCTTGCAGACGCGTGGATCGTTATCATCCTGATCTTCAGCGGCGGGAACGCCATCGCTATCTTCATCCACCCATACATCTGGGTGGTGCCCATGATGGTCGGCAAATGCGCTCTCTGTTTGCGCGGCTTGCCCTCCTACCAAAAAAATCCCTAAAACTCCGAGAACCCTAAACCCAAACTTCATAAATTAGTATTCCCTAGATTTTCAGTCGCGCCACCGATTCAGGTGTCAACGTTAGAAGACCGGACATGAGGTCAGAAAGCCCCAGCAAACACCCCCACCGGACCAGCCTACCAATTTCTTTGCGCTAAACTCCCCAGGGCTGACAGCCACAAACTCTCTAGTGGGGTCTCATAGCGCCAACCTAAAATGGGTATACAAAGGGTATCTTACGCCCTTCTGAGGCTTATGGCGTCACTGCGCCAGCACCCTTGAGCTTGGCTTT
>CAYPIX010000086.1:0-14072 GCA_964410875.1 uncultured Kofleriaceae bacterium | reverse complement strand
TACGCCCTTCTGAGGCTTATGGCGTCACTGCGCCAGCACCCTTGAGCTTGGCTTTCTCTTCAGCCTTGGCAGCTTTCCGCTTCGCTTTTTCTTCGGCTTTGGCAGCTTTGCGTTCCGCCTTCTCTGCCTCACGCTTTGCTTTCTTTTCAGCTGCAGCAGCTTTGCGTTCCGCTTTTGCAGCTTCTCGTTTCGCTTTTCTTTCGGCGGCGGCGGCCTCGCGCTGCGCCTTCTTTTCAGCGGCAGCGGCTTTGCGTTCCGCTTTTGCAGCTTCTCGTTTCGCTTTTCTTTCGGCGGCGGCGGCCTCGCGCTGCGCCTTCTTTTCAGCCTTTTTCGCTTCGCGTGCAGATTTTTCTAAATCGCGTTTGGCCTTCTTCTCGGCCTTCTTTGCCTCGGCTGCGGCTCTTTTAAGTTCGCGCTTGGTTTTTGCATCCGTAACACTGTCGGTCCCATCTCCGGCGCTTACGCTCGGCGGTGCTGCAGCCTCCTGAGCGCGAGCATCACCGTAGGTGCAAAGTGCCAAAACGGCAAAGATAGGCAGAACGTTTCCAAGTTGATTAAACCTAGTCATGTTCGCCTATCTTGCACGTTTCCCCGCCCAGAGTCACGCTGGGCCGGGGCTATTTCGCGAGCTACTCGCCGAAGGAGAAACGCCTACGTCCCCATAGAAGTAGGAATGCGAAAGTTGGAATCAATCCACCCAGGGTTCCAGTTGAACTGCAACCTGCGCCTCCCGCAAGACCACCGCCGGCAACTCCGATCACGCCGCCGTCTGGAATCCCGTCGTCATCCGAGTCCGTGTCGAGATGATCCGGAGCTCCATCGCCGTCTGTATCGATCGTCGTGTCTTGCGCTCCGCCATGGCCAACTTGATTGTCAACAGCGTCTATGATGCCGTCACCATCGGTTTCCGGTCCATCGATCATACCGTCGTTGTCTGCATCTAAATCACCGTTTTGAGACTCGTCTACATCGAAAAGCCCATCATCATCGCTGTCTAGATCGCGGAAGTCCTCGACCGAATCCTGATCGGTGTCGGGCGGCGCAGGATGGCCCGATGTCCCGTGACCATTGACGTTGTCAAGATCATCAACGATACCGTCGCCGTCGATATCGTCGCCGTCGCAAACCGCGTTTACTGGCGAGTCAAGACACCCAGCAGCTCCTTCAATGGTATCGGGGATTCCGTCGTTGTCGGAATCAAGATCCCGGTAGTCTGGAACGGTATCCAAATCGGTGTCAACCGGTTCGTCTGGTCCCGCCGAGCCCGGTGTGTACACCGGAACTCCAGAATCAGGTGCCGATTCGAGCGCATCGCAGAAACCGTTTGCTCCTACTCCGCCGGGGCAATCCACCAAACCGTCGCCATTGCTATCGCCAATGCTGTGGCCGGCTTCGACTGCATCAAGGATTCCGTCGTCATCAGAGTCGAGATCAAGGTCATCGGTAACGCCGTCGCCGTCAGTATCAACGCCGCCTTCCTCAATGTCGAGAATGCCATCGTTGTCGTCGTCGATATCAACGTTGTTGTCGATACCATCGCCGTCCTTATCGTTTACGTCGCACGCGCCGTCACCGTTGAGGTCTGGACCGTCGTTGCTGGCATCTCCGCCGGAACCATCGGCTCCAGTGACAGAGCAATCATCACAACCGTCCCCGTCCACGTCCCGGCAAGCCAGTGGGTTGTTGTCGTCAATGTCTGCGTCCTTGTCTACGCCATCACCGTCGACGTCCAAGGTTGTTTTGTAGTCCATCCCATTTAGGATGACGCCGTTGCTATCAGTTGTTCCGTATTGGCAGATGTCGAAAGACACAACAGAGGAAGGTACACTTGGAGTGATAACAATCGTGCCTTGGCCATCGTTAGCATTTGATACTGCTACGCCGGCTACTTCACTTCCCGCGACTTGCAGTTGTTTTATGGCTAAAAGAGAACCGTCGATTGTGACCGCGGCTGCCATTCCGTTTCCGGTAAAGTTTGACACTCTCTCTTGGCGATCGGCGCTTTCGTTGTTGACTGCGCTCACCGCCATTCTTACTTGGACAACAGGCTCGCGATACGTCATCGTATACGTTGTACAACTCGGTGTCCCCGCAGCCGTCGATGGTAGCGCTGTAAAGACCGGACCGTCGGGAAACCCGCCGCCACAATCATAGTAATAAGGAGCTTCGCCTGACGTCGGACCACTTCGCGTTAGCACAAACGCGTTAACCGGATGGTCGTACTCATAAGAGTCGCAACCTGCGGTTGGGCCATTCGCACAATCGAACTCGGCTACCCCAGAACAAGTTGCTCCCGAAGAGGGGTTGTCCAAAAGATCGTCGACGTTGACCGTAGTCATAAATGTCGAGGCCAGAGCGGTTGCGTCCAACTCTGGAACGCCCTTCTGGCTGTCTGGAGTGCATCCAATTTGTGCACTCAGGGTTCCCACTACAAAAACAACACCAATTATTTTTAACCCACCATCCATGAGCACGAGTATATCGATCTTTTTTTCCCTGCCAACGTGCCGAGCCCTAAACCTGCACATGAACAAACCTCACCGGCAATCGGACACCGCCAGTACCCAAAGTCCAGCCAAATAAAAGGGTAACCGTCGGTTAGCTCCTGCTCTGGATCACTACCGCTGTGCTGGTTTGAGCTTCCAAGCGTTTGCAATAAACCGCGTCGTACTCGACAAGGCGGCTCCAAACCCAACGTCTTGGTGAGGATAACCGTGCTTAAGGCACCACCGCCTCACTATTTCTTTCGCCTTAGGCAAAAGTTGATGAGGAACTTTGGGAAATAGATGGTGTTCGATTTGGTATTCCAGGCCAATAAAAAAATACGAAAGCCAGCGAGGTATTCGCATATCACGAGATGTTTTTAGCTGGTGATACCAACCGCGGGTTTGCTCAGTCACTAGCGGCATTCCCATATGACCAGGCGCGAGTATCATTCCTAAGAAAAGGCCGGCAACGGTCCAAAGTGTAAAGTAAAAGATCAAAGCGTGACCTAGCCCTACGAAAATTGCGGGAACGCCTATCCATAGTAACAGGTGCCCAACCTGGCAACCAGCGTCGGCCAACCACGCCAAAGAAAGACCGTCTCTACGCAGATTCCGTAGAAGGACTCGCCTGGAGTCGTACCGCAGACAAGCAACAACGAAAAACGTCATCGGCCAAAACAAATAGCCCTGCAGGTTACGTTGGAACCAACGGCCAATTGCTGAAGAACGCAAATGCTCCTCATGGGTAATCGCAATAGGCCACAGTTTGAGGTCATGGTCGTGTCCGAGCACGTTCGGTTGCGAGTGATGCCTTATATTGTGTTTCTCGTGCCAATGGAGAATTCCGAGGCCAGAGAAAAGCGGATAGGCAACGTGGGCCATTAGCTTATTCACCGCTAGCTTATTGGAAAAGCCTCGGTGGTTCGCTTCGTGACCGATCATCCCCGCAGGTATCGCGAAAATGCTTGCGAGGGGAGCAAGCAAAAACGTCCAAGCAAGAGGTAGATTAAAGGCTGCAACCGCTAACCCGCAGGTTACGCCAACAAGAAAAGTAAACTTTGCGGTCGTTCTAAGCGTCTTTGTTTTGAAAACACCGGCAGAAGTTAATTCTTTACGAAGGGCTCCAATATGCTCGGTCAAAACCACGGAGCTACTATAAAAGAATTGAGCTTGGTGTGGCTGTCATAGCGACGTCCGTGACCAAGCTATGACAGAACGCAGACATTACCCAAAGCAACGCACTGCGTCGTTTCGAAATTTCAATACGAAACTCGAGCTCGTTGAGAATTTACCTTGAAAGCGAACCAGTCACAGAAATCGTGCAACCTGCGATGGCCAGGGTTCCACTGGTCTCAAGGGAGAGCATGTTGTCGGAAAATACAATTGTTTCCGTCATTCGAGTTTCGACAGTGGTGCCGCCTTGCCCATCAGGTACGTCGCAAACTTGCGGTGTGGGTTCTAACCTAGCGGTATTTCCACTTACCGCATATTCAAACACACATGGAACACTGTTAGTGATTCTCAGTCCGTTTCCCTCTAGCTCTTCGATCTCCAAACCCGTGTTTGCTATAGAGTTGACAACATCATCCTGCGATGGACAGGAAACGGTAACGACGCTTCCTTCGTCAAAGGTCCAACGACCAGCGAACTCTTCCGTAACGGTTCCCGATTCTCCGCAGGCCACGAAAGCAAAAAAGAAAAGGCCCAAAATCCGTAGAGTCATGCTCGAAATGTACAATACACAACGACCTTCGTGCGCCCCTCCCCTAAACGTTTTTGCGTTTTTTCGAGGTTAGGCATGCCCCTTCTGGCAACATGTTGTTGCCGCAAAACCGCATTGTGGCCGGTGAAAACGCCTGATTCTAAAGTAATGCTGTCTACGTAAACTCAGCCATTTGAAAAGAGGCTTTTCGCTTTTCTTATTGGTTCCACGCTTGCACCAACGGAGGAGATGCGACGTTTCTTTCCAGCCATCGTAATTTTTCTCGCTCCACTTGCAGCAAACGCAAAGCCGACCGTCGCGACACGTGCAAAATCAGCCAAAGCAGCTCTAATCCAACGGGTAGCACCTGGTCAAGCGAGACACATCAAGGCAAAAGGGAACCGAAACGGTGTACCCAAGCGTATGCTCAATCGACTCACCGGAGGCAAGCGATCAGCGGTACGAGTTTTAGGAAAAGAAAAAGGTAGCACGGTCTTCCATCCAACCCTGGGAGTCATGCGTGTCACCGAGGGGGGGCACTTTCAACCTAGAGTTCAAGTTGTCGAAGCGAAGAAAAACCGTGATGGCAGGTTCGACGGGATAGAAATCTTAAGCGAGAAAGTTACCCCTACCGATCGCGGAATCACTCTACCCCACGCGCAACCAAGTCCCGAGAAACAAGCAATCCTAAGACTACAAACATCTCAGTTGTTTGCAGCGGAATACGGTTTTAACGTTGTCGGTTTGCCAAATGGGCTTGCGCTGACGAGCAAAACTGACATCGAAACCGACAAGATAACAATCACGAAAAAGCGGCGTTTCTGGTTTAATTCGGTTCGTTCCGAGGAGCATAAAAGTGCTCGCGAACAAATGCGGCTCGAATACGGTCCCGATGGAGCAATTCGTATCACGGCCAGGAAGAGCCAGTTGAAAAATGCTCGTGCTTTGAGACAACAGCTTCGCAGTACGTTAAAAGTGCCAGTCAAACTTAGCGAGGCTCCCTTTCAGCAATACATCGAAATTCCCGGCAGCCGGACATCGTACAAAGGTAAATAGATGTTTTTACTGGTTGCCCACTGGGACAGGCGGGCAGTCAGTTGCGGTCGTAGGCGGCCCCCTTAGCTCCGCGACAACCAAGACTTCAGTAAGTAAAAATTAACTTGATATTATCTATCAGGTGGTAGATAATATTCCTAATGAGTACCCGGGAGCAGATTTTGGATGTGGCTCAAAGCCTAATCCAGAGTGAGGGCATAGATGCCGTAAGCTTTCGAACGTTGGCGGACAGCGTTGGAGTGAAGAGTTCCAGTGTTCACTACCACTTTTCAACCAAAGACGATTTACTTTTCGAGCTCACCGATAGGTACTCTGCTCAGTTACGCAAAGAGCTTCAAAAAATCAGCGATACGACTAAATGCCCAATCGGTCGCATTGAACGACTCGGCAAAATTTTCGAAGCCACCGGAAAAGCGAAAAAGATCTGTTTTTGCGCAGCTTTATGCGGCGTAAGTCATCGCTTAGATAAGCGCACAAAATTTGCCGCGCAACGTTTTGTACAGGAGCTTGTTAGCTGGGTTGAAACAAACATAGAGATCGGGCAAGGTGCTGGGACGATCAATAGGTCGGTAGAAGCCCACGCAGTGGCTCAATCCATCGTGTCCCTGCTTGAAGGAGCCCTACTGTTGAGCAGTGTTGTCGACAAGGGCTCCAGCTTGAAACATTCCAGCGCAGTCATCCGTGCGTTATTGACTTAGAGTTTTTTTTACGCTACCAACCTATCTACCGATAGACAGAAAACATCAGAAAAGGACAAGAAAACGATGAATAAATACGAGGGAAAAAAAGCAATTATTGTTGGTGGTACGAGCGGAATTGGAAAAGAGGTTGCGAAACGACTAACGAGCGGTGGCGCCTCTGTAACAGTTGTCGGTCGACGCCGAATAGAAGAGGCTGGCGTGAAATCGTTACAAACAGACCTCTACAAGCAAACAGATGTGGATGCCTTAGTACGGAACATCGGCGACCAAGAGCCTTTTGACTTTTTGGTTAACTCGGCTGGCCGATTCTCCCCTGCTCCGTTTCTGGAATCCTCAGTTGAAGACTACGATTCCTATCTTGACCTCAACCGCTCCACGTTTTTGATAACTCAGGCGGTAGCGAAAAAAATGGCCGCAAACAAATCCGGCTCTATAGTAAATATCGGTTCGATGTGGGCGCATCAAGCGGTCAAGATTACCCCATCGGCAGCGTACTCGATGGCGAAGGCTGGTCTGCACTCTCTCACACAGCATTTGGCGATGGAATTGGCAGAATCTGGTATTCGAGTCAACGCTGTTGCGCCAGCAGTCGTTGAGACCCCAGCTTACGAGTCCTTCATTCCCAAGGAGCAAGTAAAAGAGGCGCTCCAAGGGTTCAACGAATTCCATCCCATTGGACGGATTGGAACGGTGGAAGATGTAGCGGAATCTGTGCTGTTCTTGCTTTCGTCACAAGCAAACTGGGTCACCGGGGCAATTCTAAACGTCGACGGTGGCGTGATGGCTGGACGTAGCTAGGTTTACTGGTACTAGAAACAAATTTCGAGCCGCGGCCTCACCAGGAGGACGCGGCTCGTTCGTTACCAGCTTCGTTCTACGTGCGCGGCGAAGAAATCCGAACACGATGACAACAATTTCTCTAGCCCCTTTGATGCAAAGAACTCTGGGATTTTGTTTCTAGCCGGAGTTCGAATCACAACAGTAATATCCGTCAAGAACGGCAACGCGTCAGATTTATCAGGATTGTTTTTCTTCAGAAATACCGTCCCCGCGACACGTCCCGCAAAAAACAACTGCAATTCGTGTTGCTCGGCCAACAGTTCGAGTTGATCAAAGTCGAAAGACGAAGCTGCAGCCTGCCTGTCCCCCTTCGGAAACCGAATTTGTAAAACCGCATAGTGATCGTTGGGATCAAAACCGACCTTTCCACCAGGCAGCAGTTGCGGAACGCCCAAACGTTTCTGCAACACAAATGAAAACCGTTTGACAGAAACGGTGCGAAACACACTCATGAGTTGAAATGGGCGGTCTGCAAGCAAGTCCAGAAAGCGATGTCCCGAAGGGTAGTTAACGATCAGCAAATAATGGCGAGCGAAGTCCTTGTTTCCAGAAATTGCTTGCTGACACTTTCCCTTGAACAGCAGTTTGCCCCCAACCTTGAACACACGTCCTGCAACCAACAAATTGTAGAAGTGATAGACAAAAGCGAATCGGGTGTTGAACCAATTGATAGCAAAGAGGGGCGTCTCAATCTCGTCCTTTTCGCCCTCGATCCCCGCCGTCATGGATCCCGTAATTTTACGATGAATCGTTTCGCGCATTTTATTTGGTATCGACCGAACACTCCGGCCGCAGTTGTTCACGGACCATCAACGTTAAAAAGCGAGAAGCGCCAGCATAAAGGCACCCACCCCCATAAAGATCATGGAAACCGCAACTTTCATCAAGTCGGGGTTAACACGAGCTCCTACGGCTGGCCCCAACTGTCCTCCAATAAGAACCCCAGGGACCGTGTAGATCACAATGTTAATTACCTGCGCAATGTCTTCTTGCGATGCTTCGGAAATGAAAGAGTGCCCATGCCCTATAACCGCGACCAACACGGTACAGACGACGACAAAAATTGACGTTGCAATGGCTACCGCAGAAGGCACCTTACAACGCGCAACCAAGTGATACTCCTCAAGTTCCGCTAGCCCAACCGATATCATTCCCAAGAACAACCCGCCAATTGCGGCGAAAAGGCGCCCCATAGCTTTGTTACAAACCGTGTAGACAAATACATTCCCATCTTTGTCCGTAAGTTTGCTCGCGCCAGGCAAAGGGGTATTTGCTACTTCTTTGTCCGCGGCTTCTGTTTCGCCTCGCCTCCACGAGGAAAAAAGCTCGTAACCAAGAAACAAGAGACCCGTCGCGAAGATCCCTTTGAGCACGGCCGGTGCAAACTTATCCGCAATTAAGACCCCAACTACAGCGGCTGGAATAGAAAACATCAACATGCTCCCAGCGAGCTTGTAGTCAATCCGCTTTGAGCGAACGTAGGCAACCATACCCGAACCAAACCCGAACAGCTCTGTTAGCAGAGCTGTTCCAACCGCAATTGATGGCTCCAGTTTAAGCCAAAGAAGGAATATAGGCGAAAAGAAGACCGCCCCACCGACTCCACTCGACATCGCTATCGTCGCAATAGCAATTGAGATAGGGAACAGAAACCAATATTGCAACGTAATCTCAAACATTTTAGTTAAGTCTCCAGGAGTGTAGCCGCTTTAACCAAGACAAAACCCTGGCCGACACATGTGCCTTTTTCCAGTTTCCAGCAACGTACTTATTGGCTTCAGCCATGGTTGGATAAATATGAATTGTTTGTAGGATCTTATTTAGGCCTATCCCATTCTTCATTGCCAATACGTATTCTGCGATCAAATCACCCGCGTGGTCGCTTACAATCGTTACACCTAAAACGCGGTCTTTACCGGGAACCGTCAAGACTTTGACTAGTCCGTGCGCCTCTTCATCGGCGATAGCCCTATCGAGATCATCGATTCCATAGGTTGTCACCTCATACTTAACCCCCTGCTCTTCCGCTTCCAACTCGTTAAGGCCCACGCGAGCGACCTCAGGAGCCGTAAATGTTGCCCACGGTATGACCGAGTAGTCGACAGGAAACTTGCGAATCCAACCAAAGAGAGCATTTACCGTAGCGTACCAAGCAGTGTGTGCAGCAGTGTGAGTGAACTGATAAGGGCCAACAACATCACCGACAGCAAAAACATTTGGGTATTTGGTCTGAAGGTAATCGTTTACCTCAATCGTTTTTTTCTTGGTGAGGGGAATACCTAGTTCCTCCAGGCCGTAACCTTCAGTCCGCGGCTGACGCCCCACGGCTACTAGCACTTTGTCGAAAGAAATCGTCTCAGTTTGGCCGTTATGCTCAACAGTCATTTGCTTCTCGCCATTCTCAAGCGCAAACGCGACAGCTTTCGTATCCAAACGGAGGTCTATGCCCTCAGATCGAAGTCTTTCGGCGACCATCTCCGAGACCTCTGGGTCCTCACGCATCATGATTCGGCTCTGCATTTCAACCTGAGTGACTTTTGCGCCAATTCGTGCAAATGCCTGAGCCAACTCGCTGCCAATCGGGCCGCCACCTAGAACAACTAGGCGTTCGGGTAATTCGCGCAAATCCCAGACATTGTCGGATGTTAAGTAGCCGACGTCTTCCAAGCCTGGGATAGGAGGAACAAAGGGTCGTGCACCCGTGGCGATAATGATTGAGCGAGCCGCAATCGTCTGGCTACTGCCGTCTTCGCTAACGACCTCCGCCTCCCAAGGAGAGAGCATTCGCGCCGTCCCTTGTACACAATCGACTCCAAGCTCTGTGTAACGTTCAACAGAATCATGGGGCTCGATGGTTTTGATGACTCGTTGCACGCGCTCCATCAAACCTGAAAACTCAAAATTTACGGTCGCGCTCTGAAGTCCCAGAGACTTGACCTTCCGAGCTTGCTCAATAAATTTGGCCGAACGCAGAAGCGCTTTCGATGGAACACAGCCTGTATTCAGACAGTCGCCACCCATTTTATCTCTCTCGACCAACGAGACTTTCGCTTTCACGGCTGCCGCGATGTACGCTGAAACCAGACCACCTGAGCCCGCGCCAATCACCAAGATATTGGTATCGAAACGTTTTGGTTTCTTCTTCGACCAGGGTGCGTACACCCGCCGAGCCTTAAACATATTGAGAAGCTTCTTGGCCAAGAATGGAAATAACGCGAGAAGAACAAAAGACCCTATGATGGCAGGTGTCATGATCCCGCTGAGGCTATCAAGCTTGGCAAGTTGGGTTCCTGCATTCACATAAACAGCTGTTCCAACAAGCATTCCAACCTGGCTAACCCACGCAAACGTCCACGTGCGCATGGGAGTAAGCCCCATTAATGCGTTTACGGCAAAGAATGGGATGACCGGCACCAACCGCATCGCGAACAGGTAAAAAGGACCATCGCGTTCGAGACTTCGATTTACAGTTTTTAACCGGTCGCCAAAGCGGCGCTGAACGGTTTCCTTAAAGAGGTACCGACTAGCTAAAAAGGCGAGGGTAGCGCCTAGAGTGGACGCAAAAGAGACTAGGACGGTCCCCCAAAGGAGCCCAAAGATTGCACCAGCAGCAAGCGTTAAGACGGTCGCGCCAGGAAGCGACATTCCGGTTACGGCAACATAAGCGAGAAAGAAAACGCCTCCAGTAACTAGGGGGCGTCTCTCAAATAAACCCTGGAGCTCGGCTTGTTGGGCACGCAACTCATCAAGAGACAGATAACGACCCAGATCAAAAACAAAAAAGAGAACTACAAGAAGAAGCAGGCCTAGGCCTAGCGCTAACTTTGATTTTGTCATTTATTAACTCAGTAGGTGGGATCGTACATAAGGCCGCCCAGGTACTCGCGCGGCGACTTCGGCTTTGGCTCTGTGGCAACACCTTCTTCATAAGCAGAAAGAAGCACCGCTTCCGCAACACCATGTGAGACCTCACGAAGTCCGCGCAACGGCGGATAGAGAGCTCCTTCTTTCAAATCCTTTTCGCTTACTTGATCGGCCAACCCTCTTGCAGCTGCCAAAAACATATTATCCGTGACGCGGGACGCAGCACAGGCCACTGCGCCCAACCCAATCCCAGGAAAAACGTAGGCGTTATTGCCCTGCCCTGGGCGCCATGTCCCACCCGAGCTTTCTATTGCCGGAAACGGGCTCCCGCTGGCAAAAACAGCCTTGCCTTGACTCCACTCGTAAGCTTGCTCCGCCGTGCACTCAGCCCTCGATGTTGGGTTGGAAAGAGCAAAGATGACCGGTTTTTCGTTTAGCTTGGACATGGTTTCCACAACTTCTTGCGTAAAGGTCCCAGGATGTCCTGTCGCTCCAACTAGTATATGAGGCTTGATCGTATTGAGAGCCTCAATAAATGGAACCGACGGCCCTTCCCTCAGATAAGGCTCATTATGGGAGCGCAGGCCCTCGCGGCCCTTCACGAGAAGGCCGTTTTGATCAACAAACGACAGTCGCTTGCGGGCTTCTGCCTCGCTAAGCCCTTCTTTTACGAAGGCTTGCGTCATCAGATCCGCAATTCCCGTCGCCGCGGACCCCGCGCCTAAAAACATGATGCGCAAGTCTTTGAACTTGTGGCTTGTCAGCCGACCGGAGGCGTAAACGCCAGCGAGCACAACGGCCGCTGTCCCTTGAATATCATCATTGAAACTGAGGATCTTGTCGCGATACCGATTGAGTAACTTGTAAGCATTTGGGGTTAGGAAGTCTTCGAACTGTACGAGAGCTTTGGGGAAAACTTCTCCGACAGCCTCAATGAACTCATCCATAAGTGCGTAGTAGTCATCACCACCGAGGCGCTTCTTACGAACCCCTAGGTAGAGAGGATCGTCCAGAAACTCTTGATTATTGGTTCCGACATCGATCTGTATAGGCAGGCACTGACTCGGATGAATTCCGGCTCCGGCCGTGTAAAGGGCCAATTTACCAATGGGGATTCCCATTCCATTTGCCCCTAGGTCGCCTAATCCAAGGATCCTCTCACCATCGGTAACAACGATTACTCGAACGTCGTCCTGCGGCCAATTCTTGAGAATCTCTTTAATCGAGCCCCGCTCTTTAGGGGTAATGTAGAAACCGCGCGCCTGTCTAAAGATGTGAGCAAACTCCTTGCACGCCTGTCCAACAGTTGGCGTGTACACGATGGGCATCAGTTCTTCGACATGGTCGATAAGTGTTCGGTAATAAAGCCGCTCGTTGCGGTCCTGCAACCCAGTCAGAAAAATGTACCGCTCTATGTCATAGGCTTTGCGACGTATATTCTCCATCGAGCGCTCAACCTGTGATGCTTGGCTGCACGACTCCGCCGGAAGCAACCCCGTTAGGCCAAGCGCTGCTCGTTCTTCGGTGGAAAACGCCGTCCCCTTATTCAGGCTAGGATCGCGTAGAACTGAAACACCTTTTTTCATCGTTGTTGTTTTGTTCATTTCTTATTAATTCTTAAGGGTTTGAATGCTCGGTTTCCCCTTCGAAACAACTACAACATTTCCCGGTTCGACCACAGTCCAGGCACTCGCTTCATCTAAGGGCTCGGAGGCAATTAATACGGAGTCACCCTCCGATGAGTCCATGTGACAAAGCCCTTTTTCGCAAACTCTTGGGATTCCTTCACGGAAATACAGAGTATTTGCCGGGCCACTTGATACATACCGGGAAACAACGGCGTGAGCGCCATCGGAGACCACAAGATTCAGAGCACTGACGTCCTCAGGGGCATGCTCTCGTCTCAAACTTTCTGCATCACGAATCGTAGCGTTCATCGCATCGACGAAACGTTGAGCTACATCACCATTCGTAAGATCCAAATCCAACCGGTCCAGGAACATGGCGAAAAGGTGTTCGGAATCTGTTGAGCCCTCAATTCTGCCGTATGACTTTTCGGACAAGCCGGCAATTAGTTGTTTTTTGTACTTTCCGAATCCGCCGAGTTGGCCGTTGTGCATAAAAGTAAGACGCCCTACTGAAAAGGGATGGCAATTCAAGTCATGGACGGGCAGAGGTGGGGTCGCTGCTCGCACGTGGGCAAGTAAGCAATTGGTTTTGGTGACACGGGCGAGTTCACGTAGATTACGATTGCTCCACGCTGGCATCATCGATTTAAACACGGCGGGATCCTGCGTGGCATCTGTCGGGTACCAAGCGATGCCGAACCCATCTCCATTCAGGGGTTCCACGTATTCATGACTATGGAAGCTCTGATGAATAATTGAATTTTTGGGCTCGGTGACGAGAGTGCGTACAGCTATCTCGTTACCAAGGTAGATCGCGAACCGGCACATGGGTCGCGAATCTAGAGCACTAGTCGGGTAGAAACAAGAGCGATGAAATCGTTAAATTTCGGCTTGGTCTGCTGGCCAAAACGTCAAAATCATTTCTTGAGATAAGTGCGGCGCATGTACTCCTTAATTCGCGCAAGCTGCTCTTTCTCAGCTTCCATTCCGTTTTCCACCATCCGCTCAATAAGTTCGTTTAACTCAGCTTCATCCGCTGGCGGCGCGCTATCAACATCAGTAGTTTCATGGCATTGGGAACAGGTTTCCTCAAAATCGGACTTGGCTTGCGCTCCGTCGTAGCTCGGCTTTGACGATTCACTCGCCTTAGGTGCCCCCGCATCTGCGGCAACCACTGCTTTCAATGCTTTTCCCGTTTCCGCTTTTGTCGTTGCGGCAGCCCGCATTGCTTTCGACGACTTTTGGAGATCAGGGGTAATCGCAATTAGATAGCTGCTGACCTGGTGTTGCTCCACAGGCTCTATGGAATCACCCAAGGTGGGCTTTTCCGCCATGCGTTTAACCGTCCTCACCCAGTCTGAGGGCGTTCTCGGTTTCGCTATCACTGTCTTGAGGTCATGGCAGTGTGTGCAACTCGTTAATAAAATTTCTCGACCCGCCCGAAGACTGTTTTCAGTCGCCAGTTTGTCGAAATCCACCCCGTCAACAAACCCCGCGGATGGCAGTAATGCGCGCACTCGCGCTTGGTTTTGCTCGCTGAAAGCGCCTCCGCCCGGCCCAGCAGACGCCAAGGCGCGTTCCTTGAAGACGGGTGGCAGAGACAGTCCGGTGAGGATAAAAGTACAAAGCATCAACGCGATTCCGAGAAAGAGCATTGCTTCCTCGAAATGTCGAAACCACCGCAAAATCGAGAGCTTGACGAGAAGAATAACGCCAATAGTGATAGCAAAGATGATGTGGGCAACCGTGCGAGCTGGAAATTCGACTTGGTACTCCCAGAGGCGCGGCACCATCT
>CAYPIX010000085.1:2869-16119 GCA_964410875.1 uncultured Kofleriaceae bacterium | reverse complement strand
TCCTAGATGCGACAGAACCACAACCACGTCAACGCTAGATCGAATCAAACGGACGTACTCATCAACCACTTCGGCATCTATGCGCGGCCGAATACCTAGAGAATTTCCGCCTTCAAAAATCCCTGTCATGGAGGACCAGTTGCCCATTCCGATGACACCTACCTTCAAACCCTTTTCGTCGAAGATCACGTAGGGCGGCGCGATGTCTTTCAAACTCCTCCGAGTCGGATCAATGGGGTCCTCGAAATCGTAGTTGGCTACGAGAGGGCTGAACTCGGCCCAATTGCTTAGCTGATCAAAAAGATTCTGAGAACCCAGGTCGAATTCATGGTTGCCGATGACCGCGGCGTCCATTCCCATCTGGGACAGCGCACGCAACTCAGCCTCGCCCTTGAACATGTTGAACACAGGTGCTCCCTGAAAACAGTCACCGGAATCCAGCCAAAGACTTCGCTGTGCATTTTCTCGCTCCTCCCTAACAACGGTCGCCATGCGTGCCGCGCCGCCAAAGGGTGCGTTCTCCGGCAATAGACCAAAATCTCGGTCGGTTCTCGTCGGGACCACGTTGTACGGAAACAGCCGCGAGTGAATATCGGACGTGTGGAGCAACGTAAGCCGCACGTCCTGACCGACCAAGTTGGGGTTCTCCCGCGTGACAGTGCAACCTGTGCCGGCAAAAATCGCTCCAGAAAGAAGCGGAACCAGCAACCATCTTCCCGGGAACCACATAGTGAGGGGGATTTCTATCCTTACGAAGTGTCGGGGTTCAACATGTTTGTGCTAACCAGGCTATTCGATGCGCCGAGCAAAAATTGTGTGCACCCTAGGTCCTGCCACCTCTAGCCCCGAAATGATTGGGAAACTAATCGACGCCGGCATGGATATGGCTCGCCTCAACTTCAGCCACGGCGAAAAAGAAACTCACCAGAAAACTTTTTCCGCAGTCCGTTCAGAAGCAGAAAAACGGGGGAAATCCGTTGCCGTTCTCCTCGACCTTCAAGGGCCCAAAATTCGAGTTGGTCGTTTCGAAAATGACCAGGTCGAATTACAAAAGGGCGCAGAGTTCACCATCACAACGGACACCAGCGTACCTGGCAATGAACAGATCGTTTCCACAGGTTACAAAAACCTTACGCAGGATGTTCACCCCGGTGATGCGATTCTTCTCGACGATGGTTTTTTGACTCTGGAAGTCGTGAAGGTCGAAGGCCCAGCCGTGGTCACAAAAGTGATCCACGGGGGAACCCTCAAAAACAACAAGGGCATCAACCTCCCAAACGTAAATGTTTCTGCCCCGGCGCTCACAGAAAAAGACAGAGGCGATCTCGCATTCGGGCTACGGCTTGGAGTTGACTACATCGCCCTTTCCTTCGTGCGAAACCCGGAAGACGTGGCCGAAGCAAAAGCCCTGGCCAAAGTTGACGGCATATCGATTCCGGTGATCGCAAAAATTGAAAAACCTCAAGCAATCGAAAGACTCGAGGAAATCGTCGCTATCGCCGATGGGATCATGGTTGCGCGGGGTGATCTCGGTGTCGAGATGGGGGCAGAAAAAGTCCCCCTGATTCAAAAGAAGATGATCAAGCTGACCAACAGCCAAGGAAAAGTAGTCATCACCGCAACGCAGATGTTGGAGTCCATGATCCGAAACCAGCGCCCCACACGCGCTGAAGCGTCAGATGTTGCGAATGCTATTTTAGACGGCACCGATGCCGTTATGCTGTCGGGCGAAACCGCCGTCGGAGATTTCCCGCTTGAGACCGTTCGAACGATGACGCGGATCATTACCGAGGTTGAAAGCAGCGCAACGTTTCGAAGCAGTGTAGAAGCCCAGTTCCTCGATTTACAGATTTCTGCAAATGCGATTGCTCACGCGGCGGTCATTGCCGCACGCCAAATGAACCTCAAAGCGATTGCGGTCGTTACCAATTCCGGCGGGGCCGCTAGACTTATTAGCGAATACAGACCGCAGGGCCGAATTATCGCCCTCTGCGACAATGAGGTGACCTTTCGCAGGCTCGCACTTTACTGGGGCGTAGAACCAACGCTAATTGCTCCGGTCGCGACCATGGAAGAACTCGTGTCAGAAATCGAAAACAGATTTTCCGAGCTGAAGATACTCGAGAGTGGCGAGCAACTGGTCATTACCGCAGGCGTTCCGATAGGAGCAGGCGAGACCACCAATATGCTCAAGATCCACCGGATGCCGTAGGCTTATACGTTGGTCGGAACCGGAGTCCCCAACGGCGTGGAGTCAATTCCCTTGGGAAGAGTTGGCACCATGCCTAGGTCTGTGGGGGAAACTTCTATTTCAGTCTCTGTTTTTGGTTCGAACATCTCGAGATAGTCAGACGTAATCTCAAGGATCTCGTTCTCGTAAGGAACATCACCAAACAGCATTCTGTTGCCCACCGTATCAAGACCAGCCTCAGCAGATTTCCCCTGTTCCGTGAGCAATGCCAGAGAGAAAGGAACCGTTTCGCTTTCCGTCAGTTCCCTGCTCCGGTCCCTTGCCGAAATGATGCCGGCAAATTCCTCGTTTTCTTCGACCCTTGCAGTCGATGCCTCGCGAAGAGTTGCAAAGAGATCATCGTTTACCATCTCAAATGCATGGACACTGGCTGGCTCCACCGTAGCGAAATCCAACGCGTGCTTGAGCGTAGACTCCGCGTAGGTCGCGTGGTCCGTTGTTGATGGAACAACGACATCGGCTTCTACACCCTGAATCTGGGTGCTTTCGCCTCCAGGTCGGAAGAACTGCTGGATCGTAACCTTGAGCAATCCTACGTCAGTCTCAAACCACGGTTCTTTCTGATCAAGAGCAAACGGAACCTGTACCGTTCCTTTTCCGTGGGTCGTGGTGTCGCCAACAATGGCAGCACGACCATAGTCTTGCATCGCGCCAGCAAAGATTTCCGATGCACTTGCCGAATGCCTACTAGTTAAGACAACAAGAGGCTTATTGAAAAATAACTTAGGCGCTGGATTTGACTTGTAAGTACCAAGTTGGCCGTCGGCTCCTTTGGTCATTAAGACAACACCATCATTGATAAAGAGCCCCGTAAGCGTAACGGCCTCGGTGAGCAACCCTCCGCCATTGTAACGAAGATCTATTACTAAACCCGACGCATCTGTTAGTCGAGAGTCGGAGAGGATGTTCCGAACGCCAGCAGTGAGTCCCCTGTAGAATCCAGGAATGGTAAGAATCGCTATTTTTCTTCCCTGAAAATCAACAACATGACCGAAAGCACGGGCGTTAGTCGCCTGTATTCGAGCACGCGTTAGGTTAACGACAATAATTTTTGGGGAATCAGCTTTTCGAATTTGCAATCGGACTATTGTCCCACTCTTGCCTCGAATTTTAGACGCTACCTGCCGGGACCTGAGACCTTCGACTGGCTGAAACTCACCTTTCTTGCCCTCGGCAACACCGACAATCTCATCACCGACCTGGATGGTCCCCTCTTTGGCGACAGCTCCACCCGGACTAATTGCCGCAACAAAAACCTTATCGTCCTCAAAGCGCATAGAAACACCTATGCCCTCGACATCTGCCTCGACACGGATGCGGAATTCTTTCGCGCTATCAACCGACATAAATGCCGAGTGGGGATCGAACGATTTCGTGAACGCAGTCAGGTAGAGTTCAACGACATCTGGATAAGATAAATCCAGTTGGTGCTCCAGTACGCGTTCGTAGGCTCGTGCGACCTTCTCGTCAGCATCTTCGCGAGAACCACCCTTGGCCAGGCGCTGGGCAAGATTGTATTTGATTCGCGTACGCCATCGAGCTCGAAGTTCACCCTCCGAGTTTGCGAATTCTAAATTTTTGCCGTCCTTGGCGCGTTCAGTTTCAGCTTCAAAATCGAACTCTTCATTCAAGAGCTCATTTACAAGAACAAGCCTTTCCTCAATCCGTTCTAGTAAGACATCGTGGATTTCCGCCGCGAGAGACAGATCTCCAGCACAAATCTCATTGTCGATCTCGTTACCCTTCGCTTCCCAAGCGCCAACGTCACCCATTTCGAAGAACAGCTTCATGGGATCCAATTTGGTGAGGTAGTTCTCAATCGTTCGCTCACCGATCTCGTCATCAACCGCCCGGCCGCTGACGTGCGACTTACCCATCCATGCGCAGGTCTCTTGGGCCGCAATTTGAGCAATTGCCCCTTCATCGAGATCAGATAGATTGATCGATGTTTCCCCATGGGGTTTGTTCTCGCTCGATTGTGGAGCCGACTCGCTCCCCGAGGAGGGAGAACTGCAAGCGCTCGCTAAGCAAAGTACCGCTGCAAAAAATGGGGAAAGCGCAAAACTAGATGAAGCAAATCCTTGGAACAACACGCTCTTATTGAATTGCGAGAGTTATGCCAGGGTCTCAAACATCAGAAAACAATGAACAACTACACTCCCTTACCCTAGCTACAAAGCCGAAATGCCAAGCTACGGTAGCCACGCAAGTGCGCCCCATTGGCACGGTCCAAGATCGTCATACTTCCGCGGTAGGAACGGTCCGTGGATAAAGTGAGCAACGCCGATCTGAGCCCGTTGAAACCTACGTCTGGAATCGTCCAAACTGATAAACCTGACGGAGCCCTTAGTCCCCTGTTCATAGGAATCGCTGGAATGATCGGCGCGGGAAAGTCGACTCTCGCCAAGGCGCTTAGCGAGCACTTAGGCATCGACGCCTACTACGAACCGGTCAAGGACAACGAATACCTAGCGGACTTCTACAAGGATACTGCACAGTACTCATTTGCCATGCAGGTTTATCTACTAAACCGCCGCTTCCAACAGCACCAAGAAATTATCTGGCGCGGACGTTCTGCTGTTCAAGATCGCACGATTTACGAAGATTCCATTTTTGCAAAAATGCTTGCCGATGCTGGACTGATGGACCCGCGTGACTACCGAACCTACCTCCAACTATTCCGTCACATGAGCAATTTCATGTGTAAACCAAGCATGATCGTATACCTGGATGTTTCTCCAGAAAGCTCGATGGCCCGAATTCAAACCCGAAGCCGCGGTGTAGAATCCGGAATCGAGCTGAAGTACCTGGAAGGGCTCTATAAAGGCTACGAGGAATTTGTTGTCGACATCTCTCGCACGATCCCGGTCATTAGAGTTGACTACGAGCGCTTCGCTACTGCTGAAGAAATGGCAGAAGTAATCAAGCGCGAGTATCTAGAACACAGCTTCTTGAGAGAAGCTGTCCGGCCCGCTTATAGCGCTTCGGCCTAACTGCCCGCGCCAACTAACGGCAGACGCTCCGCCTTCGCCCAGCTGACTGGTGGCGCAAAAAGCGGTACTGTACATTGTGGACACGCCGCTAAGGCCAAAGTTGGTCGTACTAGGAGAAGCGGACGCAAGCGTTTCGGTTCCCGAGGCCAACCTCGAAATTTTTCGGGCTACGGCTCACAAGCGGGCCTTGAAACTTTGCATTCAAGAGAAACCAGATTTTTGTCTTGCTACATTCTCTCAGGCCGACGCCAAAGAAACGACATGGCTAACAGAACAACTAGGTTCGCTGGCTCACGTCCCCCAAGTTTTTCTCGTATCCACGGAAGCAGACATACCCGCGGTTTCGTTTCCCCATCCAACGGCTTTTTTAGTTCCTCCCCTCCCCGCGAAAGCCATGCTCGGCTACGCGCGGAAACTCCAAGCGTCTCCGCTTGGTCCTTCAGCAATTTGGTGGAGTCGGCTCGTTTCCCAAACGCTTCTTGGTGGTGCGAGCCCGAACGAATTTCTGAAACAGTTTGCGAAGGCGTTTTCCGCTGATGGCGCGGCCATGCTGTCGCCACAAACTGGTCCACTCCTCGGAGGCGCCGACTTAACGAAAATTGACCGCGACGCATTGGTATCGATGGCTGAAAAATCAGCGCGAACCAAGAACATGTTGATTACAGGAGGACCGACCGGACAACTCCTTTTGGGCTCCCCTCTCGGAGGTGACAGAAGATCGAAAGGTGCCATCGCATTATGTCTGCCGCCCATGAACCTACCCTCCAACCAAGAGCTTCTTGCATTGCGTATGGTATCCGGGCGTATTGCGTTAGAAGTAGCTCACGTTGCGCTCTCGAAAACTATTCTGCCTAGCTCCACTACTCAGCAGCGAATAATCCAATCGGCCAACGCTGAAACCCTAACGCCAGCCGAAGAAGAGCCCATCGTCTCCCTACCCGAATTCGCCCCGGGCGCTCTGCTCGGTGGTATGTACAGAATTACGCACCGTATCAGCGGCGGTGCAATGGGAACCGTTTTTGCGGGTGAAGATCTAGCCCTGGGGCGCCCGGTCGCGATCAAGGCTCTACGAGGAAAATTTGGACGCGATGAAAATTTCCTAAAACGATTCAAAGACGAGGCGTCGCTCTTGGCATCGCTGAGTCACCCCAACCTTGTGCAAATTTTCACGTTCGGTTCCGAGGGTGAACAAGTGTATTTTGTCATGGAGCTCGTGGATGGAATTCCACTCTCTGGGGTGATCGGTCATCATAGCTCTGCTGAGATAGGGATGGACGCGTATGCGCTAGCGACCGTGATAGACGAGGTAGCTGATGCCCTAGATGAAATTCACTCGGTCGGGATTATTCACCGAGATGTGAAGCCCGCCAACATCATCCTTGATCGAGTAAACGCTCGAGCAGTTTTGGTAGACGTGGGAATTGCCAGCGAGCAGACAGGGAAGCGAGAAGCAGCCGGGACCCCAGGTTACGCGGCGCCAGAATCTCTTTCCGCGGAACAGGACGCAAGCCCAGCCACAGATGTGTACGGTTTGGCAGCTACTGCATACATCGCTTTGACGGGCCAACCTCCATTTGGCTCTGGAACTGTGCTCGAGATTTTAGAGCGTCAGCGTACACAAGCCCCCATTGGCCCATCGCGGATCCGCCCGCAACTAGACAGCGGCGTGGACAGGGTTTTGGAAACTGCTCTAAACCCCAATCCAAAGCTTCGCTACGATTCTGCCGGCGCGTTTTCTCTCGTCCTGGGCAAAGCGTTACGCAGGTAGACAAAACTAAACAGGGGAGTGGTTTCCCCTCTACTGCCAAACTGTTAGTGTTCGAACGCTATGGTGACCGCCAGTATCCATTCGGTTCCTGATGAGCTTAGAAAAAAAATGGAGGGTGCATCTTGGAATGAAGAACTCAGCCCATCATTTGACGAACTTCGGCTTCTCGAATTGCCGTTCTGGGGTTTTGACGAGAAAATGCACCTAGGAAACCTGGTGACATCGGCACAGGAGGCCGAAACGGTTATCGCGATTTTTGCCAGAATCGCAGAAATTAAATTCCCCATCTTTTCCATGCAGCCAATCTGTCACTTCGATGGCGATGACGACCGTTCCATGGCAGCGAACAACACGAGTTGTTTTAATACGAGAAAAATTAGAAACACAGATCGATTGTCCGACCATTCTTACGGACGTGCCATCGACATCAACCCTCTACATAACCCCGCGATACGAGACGGAGTGGTTCGGCCACCGGAAGGACAACCTTTTGTAAATAAGCGGTCGGGCCCAGGCGTAATTGTCGACAATGGGCCAGTTGTAGAAATTTTCGCAGAAAAGGGATGGAAATGGGGTGGGCATTGGACGTCACCCATCGATTACCACCATTTCTACCGGAGGGAGGAGTAGTGCGGATTTTCCTTCCGATGTTTTTCTTGAGCACTCTGGCTTGTAGTGGCGCTAAGCCGGAAGACAATGCGCCTGAATCAGAAACACCTCAGGTTCCCGCTCCTCCTACGCCAAGTAGTGGGACTTATATTGAAGACAGCAAAGCCCTCAACAATGCTCATTCTCTTGAAGTCGTAGTCACTTGGAATGATATCCCCGCTAGCGTGATGCGGTCGCCGGGTTTGGACTCCTGTGGAAACGACGCGCCCGCACCGGTCCCCTTTTATATTCGAGAAAAAAAACGCACCGTAAATGCGCTTCTCTCTACCCTTATTCGAATTGATGGAATCGAAAAGGGGAGCCCAATAGAAGAGCTATCTCCCGCAATCCAAATCCGTGACTGTACTATTTCACCTCGGATCGCCGTCGCAAGCGCCAAGAGCACTGCCAATTTTACGATCGTCAATCTTGACGAAAAACCGCACACCCTTGTGGTCGAAAAAATCACGGAGCAAGAAGCTGAAACAGTATTGAAAACCCGGTTGGCAGTGGTTGGGCAGAGAGCCAAAATCCAACTAGATAGCTATGGGCTTTATCGAGTTCGCATGGACGCACTGCCCTACGGGGATGTGTATATCTTCAAACCACAACACCCATACGTAGCCATCCCAGACGAGAATGGAGTTGCCACGTTTAACCAAGTTCCCAAAGGGGACTACACGATACGTGCTTGGCATCCTCCAGTTACTCCCGGCGGCCCATCTCTTCGCGTAAAAAGGCCTACTACTATTAACTCTGAGAGTCGAGCGCGCCTCGAAATACCGATAGAAGCTAAGAACTAGTTCACAGTCTAGTCTCTGCCTACATTGTGCGAAAAGTCGACAAGACTGACCGTGTTAAAATCGCCGTGTTGTGTGATGGTTCTTATGCCTTACGAAACGGTTCAAATAGGTCAGCAGGTCGACCAGTTCAAGCTGGTCCGGAAGATCGGCAGCGGCGGGATGGGGGACGTATTCCTCGCCCACGACGCGCAATTGGACAGGGAGGTCGCTCTCAAAATTATTCGGGTAGACGTTGGCGAAAGCAAAGATCGCTTTATGTTGGAAGCGAAAGCAACGGCCAAATGCAGCCATGAAAATATCGTCAAAGTCTACGCTATCGGCGACCACGAAAAAGGGCCGTATATGGCGCTCGAATACCTAACCGGTGAGACCCTAGAACAACGACAAATTCACTCGCCTTTGAAATGGTGGGAGGTCGTCCGAGTGATGGCAGACGTTGCGGAGGCGTTAAATCACGCCCACGACCTAGGTATCGTCCACCGTGATCTGAAACGCTCAAATATATTCCTGACCGACTCCGGCCTAACCAAGGTCCTAGATTTCGGTATTGCTAAATTCAGAGAATCCAACAGCGCCCCGCTAACTGGCGATGATGAAATTTTAGGAACTGTTCCGTACCTGTCCCCAGAGCAATGGCGCTGCGAGCCCTTAGATCATCGAACCGATATTTGGGCCGTTGGGATCAATTTCTGGTACGCACTTGCGGGGAAACATCCCTATGGCAAGACGTTGGCTCCACGTCTGTTTAAGCTTGTTACCGCTCCTACTTCGGTACCGACCCTCGAACATGAGGATCTTGGTATCCCCCGCTCTCTTGCACGCGTTGTTGACAAATGTTTAGCCAAGAAAGTGGGGGCACGATACTCAACTGCTGCCGAGCTTCACAAAGATTTACTAAAAATACTCAATGGCGAAGATGTTGCTGCACAAGCCCCTCAACTGGAAACGTTTGAGTTCGGAACAGAGCTCGCTCATGTGAACGGAGAGGAATTGTCCGCCGAACATTGTATAAGCCAATTTGCCCCAGAAGCTCCATCAGATAAGATTCTCCTCGTTTCCACAGAAGCCTACGCTCCGACGCCAAAGAAACTAACTCTCGCGCAAGAGAATTGGCAGAAACGCGCCACAGCAGATGCAGACTCGCTTGCCCCTACGCCGTTACCCCCAAGACCGCAAAAGCAAAAACAGAATTTAGAATCGGTCGCAGCAGCGTTCTTCGCTATCATGCTCGTAGCTGCTGTTTTCTTCGCACTGGAGCGCGGCTACGCAAAACAATTCATTCTGTGGTCAAAAGGAAAACAAGAGCTCAAGGTGATGGTGCTAACCGAAGAAGGTGTCACTGATGGCGTTTGGGTCTCGATCGACGACGTCAAATATCAGTCACCTGTTTCCATAGAAACGGCCCGTGGTTTTGTAACTGTTCGGCTCATCGATAGTCGGTTTCCGGGCAAAGAGGAATCCATTGAAATCGGGGCTGACGTGAAGACTCACCTTATCCGCGCAACGGAAACTCCGACCACCAATTCTCATGCAAAGTCGCCACCCGCGGAGCTTCCACAGACAAAGAAGCCCAAAAGAAAGAAAAGGCGAAAGAAATAACAACAGCCCGCAGCGTAAGAAAACTCCCAACTGGGAGTTTTCGGTAAAAAGAGTGCGAAGAGGGGGACTCGAACCCCCACAGTATTTCTACCACCAGATCCTTAGTCTGGCGCGTCTACCAAATTCCGCCACCTTCGCAGGCGTAACTGTCTTGAAATCCGAAGTCTATGTATTGAAAGCCCAGATTTAAGTCAAGGCAAGAGAAGTGAGGCCCAGATCAAAGCTATATTTAGGGCATGGAGAAGCTGGATGGCAAGCGGCCTCAACCGCTAAGTAAATCCAGCATCGTGCTTGTACTCTACGCGGCTGCTGGAGCCCTAGGGCTGCTTATCTCCTGGGTGCGCGGTGACTCGAGTATCTACCTTACCGAACACCACACGAGCGCACTTCATCTATTAACAGGCCCTGCCCTCGGCGTGACGCTTGGACTGTTGTTCGTTCTCTTTACAAGACTAACGACCCACCGTTTCGATTGGGCCAAAGAGCTTCATTGTGAATTCAGAAACCTGGTAGGTGACCTTTCCCACTCAGAGATCCTAGTCCTAGCAGTGGCCAGTTCTTTTGGAGAGGAACTCCTTTTCCGCGGCGCGCTCCAGCCATGGGTCGGACTTTGGCCACAAGCCGTATTATTTGCCGCGTTACATATCGGCCCAGATAAACGTTTCCTTCCTTGGACGATTCTTGCGTTTTTATTCGGAGCTCTTTTCGGCGCGCTCTTCAACCTAACTGGCAACTTAGGTGGAGCAATTGCCGCACATTTCACAATCAATTACCTAAACCTTCACTTTATATCTCGAGTCCGGATCTCGGCACCGAGCCGTCTCCCCGAAAAAACATTCCAAACGCGTTAGCTTGGCGGCCTTTCCTACGTTGACACGCGGGCTTAGCCTAGGAAGTTTGCAACTTCCCACGTGGCCCCGTAGCCTCATAAATATGAAGGGTGGAACACGTTCGGACACGCTACTTATAGCGCTTGCGATTTCGACCGTAGCGCTGCCGCTACCGTCCATTGCTTCGGATGAAACCTCCAGCAGCGACAAGCTACGGATTTTAAATAGCAACCGATTCACTTTTGCTGACAATGGCGCCCCCCTGGTCACCGTTGAAATTATGGGTGGCCAGAAACAAATTCGACTCTCTGCGACCGGGGGGCTCGACGTACTTCCAGATGGAACCGGGGGAGCTGAAATTCACGGGCAAAAGAGCTGGACCATCTCAGTTCAAAATGGGGTACCAGGCCGTTCAAACAAATGGGTAATCGTCGACCGAATCCCTCCAGATGAAATAGACAGGGTCTCCTCCGCCACCAGACTTTGGAAGCAACGAGGTTTCAAGCCGCGCACTTTCGACGTGGGTACAGTCTTTGGCGTGGGTGGCAAAGTTCTCGACTCCCGCGAAGTTTTGGTCGTTGTCTCGCCCCAAACCAACTCTGCGAAGAAACAAGCTCAATATATTGCTCGCAAGTACAAAGTACCCACAGAAATTCACACGGAGTTGGTCCAGCGCCCACAAGGGCAAGTTGTAGCGACAAGCGGTAAGCTTACAATCGTGAATCCATCGGTTCTCTGGTTCGCTCCAAGGCAAAAACAGAAAACCATTTCAGTTCTTGATGTACTTACGGGGGGAGGCGGCTCGCAACTGCAGACTTCAAGAACAGACCGGGAGTTCTTCGGTTACGTATACGTCACGGTTGGCTTCGACGGTAAATTGTCGGCTGTAAATGCAGTAACCGCAGATAGACTTCTCGCAGGGCTCGTACCGTCGGAAATGTTCCCCGATGCACACACAGAAGCTCTCGCGGCCCAAGCGATCGCTGCTAGAACCGAACTAATCCAGAAACTAGGAACTCGGCATCTCGCCGACCCCTTCCTTCTCTGCTCGAGCCAACATTGCCAAGTTTATTCGGGCGCAGGAAAAGAGCATCCGCGGACGACGCGAGCCGTCCAAAAAACTCGTGGACTGGTGATGATGAGAAAGAAAGGCAACGGTCTCGTCGATGCCAGATACAGCGCCTCATGCGGCGGCCACGGTGAGAACAAGGAAATCATTTGGGGAGGGGCCAAAGATCCAGTCCTAGTTGGTCGTTTAGATCAACCCGCATCCAAAACCACCAGTTCCTATAGAACGGTCACTGACGAAAATATCGGAGATTTCCTGGACGGGGGAAAACGAGACTACTGTGCACTATCCCGTTACTCGAAAAATCGGCATAGATGGACGGCGGAACTCGATGCCAAAACAACAAACCAACGAGTCGCGACCAAATTCAAAAACGTTGGTCGGGTACAGAAACTAGTCCCCTGAAGCGAGGTGTTTCTGGACGAGTTGTTTCCATCGAGATAGTCGGCGACCGGGGAAAGGCTGTTCTGCGCGGCGATCTCGCGATCCGAAGACTATTCGGTGGGTTGAAAAGCTCCTTATTCGAAGTGAGACGAAAAGGCACAACAGAAACTCCAACTTCCTTCGTTTTTCGCGGCGCGGGCTTCGGGCACGGTGTTGGAATGTGTCAGGTTGGCGCTATTGGGATGGCTGAGAGCAAAAAAACGTATCGAGCGATCCTTGATCACTACTACCGGGGCAGCAAAATCCAAAAGCTCTACTAGATTTTTTTCAGCGGGGCCAATTTTTTTGCACGAAACCTTTGACTTAAACTCACTAGACGGGCGTTACTCAGGCAGAGGTGGAACTCATCCTAGGGAGGAAGGGTAAAACCAAGTTAGGGAATTACTTGAGGAGGTTGCGATGTTAGGTACTGTGAAATGGTTTAACGATGCCAAGGGGTATGGCTTCATTACCCACCATGACGGACGGGATGTGTTCGTTCATTACTCAATCATTCAAGGGGACGGCTTTCGTTCCTTGATACAAGGGCAAGAAGTCGAATACGAAGCGGAAGATGGTCCAAAAGGGCTTCACGCTTCCTTGGTGAAAAAAGTTGGTGAATCCGGAGGCGGCGTAGCCCAAGCATAAACGGATTCTGTTAGAGTTATTAAGAGCGGCGCGCTGCTGCTCGAGGGGGGACCAAGACAGCAGCGCACGCAATAAGTAGAGCCACTACCGCCGGGGGAGACGAGGTAGTGGCTCTTTTTTTTACCACTCCGGTACGTCGTACCTACGTTGAGCCGCCGGCGCGTTACCACTCCGGTACGTCGTACCTACGTTGAGCCGCCGGCGCGTTACCACTCCGG
>CAYPIX010000085.1:144-2769 GCA_964410875.1 uncultured Kofleriaceae bacterium | reverse complement strand
TCGTACCTACGTTGAGCCGCCGGCGCATTACCACTCCGGTACGTCGTACCTACGTTGAGCCGCCGGCGCATTACCACTCCGGTACGTCGTACCTACGTGACGCACCCAAGTTGACTATCGAAAAAGTCCCATGACCTTGTAGGCACTGGAATTTGAGCTTCGCAATACGAGAGTGAACCGTTCCTTCTTCAGTTGCACGACAAAGTAGAGGTCGCTGCCATTCCCCCCCAATGCTTTGGGAAGTGCCCCGAATTTTTTCCGATAGCCGGCGGCGGATAACAGCGCAGTTCCTGTCGGGCGACGATTTTTGGTCTCGCGAAGTAGGTTCTTGAACACCCTGGTAAGTTCACTCTTCGTCTTCCCGACCACCACACCTGAGGAACGGAAAGGAGTGCTACTGGTTGCCAGCATTTTGTCCAAGCTTCCCTGTGTGAAGCCCGTAAGCCACTGGTTCGCAGCAAAGACGGCCTCCGGATCGTCTGGCGATGGCATATTGCTGAGCGCCCGGGCCGAAGCGGCTGCGGCCCCACCAGAACGATTTTGCTTCGACGGGCGAGATGCTCTTCTTCGGAGCGTCTCTTCAAACGCGCCGTCAGCATCCTGCCCTGGCCCTTTGTCTCTTTGTTTTGGGGCTGTAGACAAAATAAACGGGTGTGCACCAAATGTTCCGCACTGCCGCCAATCCCGATGAAAATTCCAGTGCATGTAAATTTTCCCATCGGGGGAACGAATCTCAGGTGGTGTCGGCTCGAAGGGGCCCGAGGTATAGACAACATCTAGCGCAGCCACATCGAATGGTAATTGTGTCGATGGCCGTACGATTGTGGTTTTGTGAATGCTTCCGTCTGGATTGATTACAATTTCTATCTTGGACTCGAGCTCCCAGTCATTTAACGGGTGCGTCGAAGGCTTACTGCTTAAGTCTTCTAAAAATCCGAATCCCCAGAGTTCGTGGATTCGCCTGTGCATTCTGGCTATGTAAACGGCGAACGGAGCCGCCCTCGTCTTGAGCGCAGTTTGGTT
Source organism: uncultured Kofleriaceae bacterium (assembly GCA_964410875.1). GTDB lineage: Bacteria > Myxococcota_A > Polyangia > Haliangiales > Haliangiaceae > CAYPIX01. The sequence continues at coordinate 1,746 of CAYPIX010000085.1, read as the reverse complement.
GCCAGCCCTAACCTCCGGCGTAAAGTTCTCCAACGAGGACTGAATGGCTCCTAGTTTTTTCTCCCAACGCCCCTTCTTCTGCGACAGTTTCCTCTTGGCAATCGCCGCCTCCTGGTCGGCAAAGTCTTTTCCAACAAACCGTTCATAGTCGTCAAAAGTGAGCTGTTTCTTTAGACCGGGTGCGCCTTTTCTGCCCGAAGAGCCCGAGTCTCCATCGTATGCTCTTGGATCGCCGGGAGCCCCACGACCGTCGATGCCTCTCATTGCCAGCATTCCGGGCTCAGACTCGTTTGAATCTCCTCCGTCTCCTTCTTCGCCAGCTTCGACGCCCACAGCGACTTGCGACTCGCCGCCCTTCGCACTCTCATCAACTTGCTCATCTAGAGAGCTGGCTTCGGACTCCTCAAGGTTGGCAATGGTGCGTTCCTCCCCGCCGATGTCTTCGCTTTCAGTCGCCTGAGATTCACTAGAAGCGATTTTCTCACCTTCGCTTTGTTTGTCTAAATTGGTCTCCGTTGCACGAGTTTGCTCCGCAACATCACGGTTTTTGTCGGATAAGAACACTGCGTCGTCGGGCGCTTTGTCAACTTCGTTTGCGTCGGCAACTTCGACGCTTTTCAGCTTCTGTACCTCTGGCTGAGGTTTTGGTTTCTTTACCTCTTCTTGAGGGGCGGGTTCAGGGGGAGGCGCTTCTTCGGGTTTCACTTCTGGCTCTTCTGGCTCCGGCACCTCTTCTTCCACCACTTCAGGTGGCAAGAGTTCAACCGTATCCACCTCGGGAAGTGTAATTTCATCTGTGGTTTTCTCGTTCAGTGCCACCCATTCGAGGTCGACATCCTCTGGTTGGTTGCCGAACTTTGCCGTGACCAATGTCATCTCATCGACATGTACGATGCATGCCAACGGATTATTTTCTTCTGCGGATTTCGAATAGGTGAGTAGCCGCAGAAGTAGATCGCTCGAAACACTATCGCCGTCTTCACCATTGGCGCGCACAACGGCATCCCGTCCCCAAGCGAAAAGTCCCGCCGAATCAGGGCGGCAGGGCCCCTCCCACCCTTCGAAAGTGCTCTTCTCGCCCGCCGTGGCGGTCAGTTGCAACCTATCGCCGGACTCTCGCTCTGCCGAACACTTGTCTCCACAGAAGATAGAGTTGTCATAGGACGAAACAACCCCAATCCCATCGCCTGCAATGTCGACGACAAGAATTGGTACTGGTGCCGGTCTAGTCGCCTCATATAAGAACAGCGCGGCCGGATGAAGAAGAAGCGAGGCCACAAGGGCTGGCCAAAAAAGGCGCCTTTGCGTTGTTTTCTTCCTTCTTGGCACTTCAACCTTCAATCATAGCAAGCAATAGCCCAAATGCCGGCGTTGAGCCGGCCCCGTTTTCACTCCCGAACCAACAAAAACAACCTGTTACTTGGTTTCTCCCAGACAGAGCGTGCCCCCGCGGCTCAACGCAGGCGCCCACACTGCTCAAAATACTCGCGATCCGCGTAAGCGAAAGCGCCCGCAGCTCAACGGAGGCGCAGACCGCCGAAGTGATAAAAGCGCCCGCAGCTCAACGGAGGCGCAGACCGCCGAAGTGATAAAAGCGCCCGC
>CAYPIX010000084.1:0-16207 GCA_964410875.1 uncultured Kofleriaceae bacterium | reverse complement strand
CATTCGAATGATCCACAACCTTGAACTCCAAGTAATCTTGGCAAACCTAAAATTCCCAATTGCCTCCGCCATCTTTCTGGATTCAGGCTTTGTGGAAAACTCCTTCGACGGGTTCAAGTTCAAAGACCTACGGCACTCAATAGGACTAGCACTCGCGCGCGCGGTACTCCCGTTCGGATCTCTTTCGGTCGAATATGCCTTCCCCCTAGATCCTGTTTTAGGTGACGACCCCCAGGGCCGACTCCACGTAAACCTCGGGCTTCTTTTCTAGCCTAAGCTAGCGTTATTTCTTTTTGTTTTTTTTCGCAGTCTCAATCGCACGCTTGATACGTTGTTTGAGTTTTTGCTGACTGCGTCTACGTCTCATCTTCAGTGTTTTTCTACTGTCGCCACGGCCCATAAGTTCGCTCCTTCGCGGGGTTTGTAAATTTACCGAAGGAGAATGCGTTATCGAGGCAGCCTCTGTCAACCAGCGTTCCCAAAGGGCAATTCCACCAACTTAGCCTTGCGTCCGTCTACAGACACCTCAGCACCTGGCCCACCGGCCTTCTGGTGAACGTAACCCAAAGCGATAGGACCATGAGTGGGAGAAACCACACTCGACGTCACCGTCCCAGCGCCGGCTTTAAGTTCCGAGTCAATACTCGCGCCACGTGCTGCCGGCCCCGCTCCTTCCAACACAATACCTCGAAGAAACTTCTGAGCACCGCCCCGGGCGTGCACCCGGGCCACTGGCTCTTGCCCCACGTAACAACCTTTTTCATAATCGATAAACGCAGCCAAGGGACTCTCAAACGGAAAGGACTTTTCGCTAACGTCAACTCCGTACTTGGGCCACCCTGCTTCGACGCGCATGATTTCAACTTCCCCCTCTGTTGCTTGAGGCGCGGGACATGCTTCCATCACGGGCACTGCTGTCCAAACGGATGCCGGCGTCGACCACACTCGGTGCATACTTTTTTGGGTACGAGAAAAAACCACGTCATCGATTATTGCGTGTTTCTTGAGAACTTCCTCAGTCGGAGCGACAAGGCTCGGCTCGCATAGCAAAAAAAGAGATTCGGGAAGAAACAGCAAATCAAATACGCTGAGGACTCTTCCTTTCGCGCTTAACAGACAAGTTCGCAACCACTGCCCAGGTTCCATAGAGGTTACGTTTCCTGTGCACATTCCATTCAAGAACCTAACCCTGTCTTCCCCGGTCACGGAAAGCCCTTCCCAGGAGCTCAAGTCCACAAACAAAGTCATTTAGTGCTCCGCCCTGCCGCGAGTAGACGGAGCCGACGGCGTTCCTCTGCATCCTTATATCTACGCTCGTCTTCCGGCCCTTCCAGAACCAACTTAGGCACTCCCCTAGGTTTTCCAGCAGAGTCTGTTCCCACGAAGGTAAGATAGGCTTTGGTCGTGTACCGCTTCTTACGACTAGTTGCGTCCTCAGTCTCCACTCGACACCCGACCTCCATCGATGTCTTTCTCACATAATTAACCTGCGAACGAAGAACGACGACCTCGCCTAGCCTTACAGGCACGATAAAGTCCAATCGGTCAATAGAAGCCGTAACAACGGCCCCACCAGCGTGCCGCATAGCCGAAACCCCTGCGCAGACGTCGATCCACTGCATCATCACTCCGCCAAACATAACGCCAGCCGCACCATTTGTATGACTTGGCATCACGATTTGCGTCATCACGCAACGAGACGTCGTTGGGGTTAATTTGTCGGCCATACGCCGAAGAATCCTCGAAACCTTGAGAACAAGCAAGAGCTTCAACCCCTCTGCTATACTCACTGCACTTGGAAGCGGCAGCAAAAATAGTTACGGCGATCCTGATCTCGCAGTTTGCATGCGATTCAACCGTTCGGCGAATCGACCCATTCGCTATCCAATTCGACGCCAACGCTGGCCCAATCCTTCTCGACTTCGGCGTTGACGGTGGAGGCAGGGTGGGAACCGCAGTAATTGACACCGTATCGCCTTTTACAATTCTTGATCCCAGTGTCGCCAGCGGGAACTCTACAACCAGACAACGGGTCTCTCTTACTCTTTACTCAGATTCAGTACCGCGTGCCGAATTCGGCTCCATCGACTCGATCGTAACCGAAATCTGCGACGACGTTTCCCCGTGTGCGGTTAGTTCTTCCGGGGGTTCAACTCCTGTCGTGGGATTAATTGGTGCCGATACAATGTCACGAGCCTCTCTTCGTTTAGATTTTCCGTCCCAAGAAATGTTTTTCTTTCCAGATTTCGCTGGCTCTGCCGCAGACCTAACAGAGATCTGTGATTCCGTTTTCGCCAACCCTTTCGCAGGCGGTGGCACCGTTAGAATCGCAGGAGACGACGTAAGTTATGTCGGGTTACGACCCGCTATCGGAGTGTGCATGGATGCTCCGGCCCCCGACAAAACCACCCCCCATGGGGTTGACGGATTGTTGCTCCTATCCACAGCGACGGAAGCTTCCATTCTTTCCGAGACTGCATACCAACGACTGGTAGACCAAACTGGCGGTCCGCCCCTCGCTTCGCTACCCGATGGCAATGTCATGCTGGCCAGCGGTTTACTCACAGGCAAGGTTGGCACGATAGGTTCACTGGCATTAGTCGCCGAGCAGTCAGACAGACGGGGTCCGTGCCGAGAACTGTACGTCAACCGTGTTATGGCTGCGAATGGTTGTAGCGGAACCAACCGGGTAACCCCCTGCCCCTGCGAAAACAACGACACTTTTTGCACTGCGGGATCTGCCATAGACATTGACAGCCAGATCCAGGTTTTGATTGTCGATGACCGAACCCCTTTTCTGCAGGCTCTTCGCGACGAGATAAGCCCGGCTTTCCCTGAAGTCGACGGATTACTAGGTACGAACGCTCTCCAATCTTTACGTATCGATCTGGACTACCCAAACGGGAGGATTATTTTCAGTTGCAGGGGTCCTGATTGTGTATCGCGGCCACAAGTAAGAAGCAGGAGCGGAATCAGTCAAAATGCAGCGTGCGCTGGCAACTAGCCTACCTCACTGCTACCCTTTAACTATGAGGCTCCTTGTACCCCTGGTATCCGTGTTCCTATTTTTTAGTAGTTCTGCCCTCGCAGACACCGTGGTCGGGGTAGAGGTTGCGAAGCCAGCGAGAAAGTCGTTCAACCAGATCGATCATAGTCCTTGGACAACGCTTCTGAGAAAACATGTAAATAAGGCCGGAATGGTAAATTACGCGGCATGGAAGAAATCCAGCGCGGATCAGGCCACGTTAAAAAGTTATCTGGTTTCGCTGTCTGCCGCCGACAAGTCCATTAAATCTAACCGCTCCGCTCGCTTTGCATTTTGGATCAATGCGTACAATGCCCTCACGGTATATGGCATCCTCGAAAAATACCCGACGTCCTCTATCAAGAACCACACAGCGAAAGTCTTCGGATACAACATTTGGAAAGACCTGTATCTTCGAGTCGGCGGTGGCAAATTCAACTTAGATACCATCGAACACAAGATTCTTCGTAAGATGGGAGATTTCAGAATCCACTTTGCCATCGTATGCGCCTCGATTGGATGCCCACGATTGCTAAACAGCGCCTACGAGGCAGCTACCATCTCCACACAATTAGACAGAAATGCGCGGCACTTTTTCTCGCAGCCTCGGCATTTCAGATTCGACAAGTCTTCTAGTACGTTTTTTCTTTCGTCCATCCTCGACTGGTTTGCGGACGATTTTGGAAAAAGCGACGAGGCACGTCTTAAAGCGATAGCTGAGTATCTACCGACTCAAGAGCAACAAGATGCTGCCCGAAGCGGAGCGGTCAAAATCAAGCACCTCAAGTACGACTGGTCCATAAACAAGCAATAGGTCGCGGCACTAGATAGCTAGCCCTGCTGGAGTTCCAAATCGGCTCCCAGCAAGCGGAAGGTATCAACAAACGTTGGAAACGAGGTCGCTATGCTGCTCACGTTTTCAACGACTGTTTCTCCATTTGCCATAAGGCCTGCAACGACTGCGCTCATTGCGATTCGATGGTCGCCATGGGAATCAACCGTTGTCGCGTCGAGAGGTTCGCGATTCTTGCCTTGTACACTGAACCCATCTGCTCTCTCTTCCACTTCTACCCCAAAAGCGCGAAGCATAGACACTACACTATCAATCCGGTCAGACTCCTTAACTCTTAGTTCAGCAGCATCACGAAAATGCGTAATCCCCTCAGCTGCAGAAGCCACAACAGCTAAGATTGGCAATTCATCAATAGCTCTTACGACCAACTCTCCTGAAACCGTTGTCCCTCGGAGCACGCCCTTTTTTCCAGCAACAGCGATCGTTGCCGTAGGCTCAACTTGTTCACGTTTTTCATTCTCTAAAGTAATCCCTGCGCCCATCTGCGAAAGGACGTCCAGGAAACCAGTTCGAGTCTGGTTAGTTGATACGTTTTCAATTGCTACGTTGTCGCCAGCCAAAAGAGCACCCGCTACGACAAATGCCGCAGACGACGGATCACCTGGGACGAGCAAAGGCCTTGCTTGAAGGCTCTTGACGCCACCGGCAAGGCTAGCGCTCCGGCCATTGACGGCGACATCGACACCAAAGTAGGAAAGCATGCGTTCCGTGTGGTCACGTGAAGGGCCAGGTTCCATGACTTCGGTGCGCCCCTCCGCGTAGAGCCCCGCGATTAGAACAGCGCTCTTCACCTGAGCGGATGCAATGGGAGAGCTGTAGGAAAAACCAGTAAGTTTTTGACCACCTTGAATGTGAAGCGGCGGATAAACCTCACCAGCTTTCTTCCCCGGTTGCCCAGAAAGCTCTGCTCCCATCTTCCTGAGAGGCCCACAAACTCGCATCATCGGCCGCCCTGAAAGAGAGTCGTCTCCGACCATTATTGAATCAAACGGCTGGGCAGATAAAAGCCCAGCGAGAAGACGCATAGAGGTTCCGGAATTGCCGCAATCTAACGGTTTAGTTGGAGAATGAAGACCGTGCAAACCAACGCCAACAATTTCTACTTCATCAGCTGACACATCCGTAATCGTTGCGCCCAACTGCTCCATGATCTGCCTAGTTGAGCGATTGTCATCTCCGGTTCCAAGTCCTGACACCCTTGTCTTTCCGCCAGAGGTCAGTGCGCCGAAAAGAAGAGAACGGTGACTCACAGACTTATCCCCCGGGACTCGACAAATGCCAGTGATGGGTTTCTTTAGGTTCGACCTAACTCGAATCTTCATTGGTCCTCACAAAGTTTTTCATCAGACGCCCAACAATTTTCGACAACCGTTGCGGCCCTAATACCCAAACTACCTTGGCAACGCGTCCTTCTGCCGACACTTTCGCACCTTCAAGCAATTCGGTCCCTATACCGAATCTTGCAAGATGTGAAGAACGAAGGCGATCGCGAAGACGATCTGTCGCCTTAGCTAGACGACGAGCGGCAGGTTCATCCTCCGCTGCAAGCAATGCAACCATCGCCGCGTCGTCTAGAACATCGGCCCAAACGGAAAAAGACGTAGGCACAGCATCAATGTCAAGCGCTCTTGCTAATGCAACCCTAGCGTCGAAACTCAGTCTAGCAGTTGCGCGAATACCGGCGGCATTTGCTTTTTTCGGCATGGACGCGTCACGAAGTCGAAGAAACCCTTCATCCTCAGAAATGGCAACGCTCTTACCTGCTTTCACTTCGCGCACCCTATCAATAAGGCTCGGCGGGCCGAGGGCTGAAATTCCGGGTTCCAAAGCAGTTCCGATTTCTCCGATTGCCCCCCCTGCCTGTTCAATCAGAACCAGTTGGTCCACTCGATCCCCTATCCCGAAAGAACAGATCACCAAGCGGTCAGCGTTTCCAAGTGTGTTCGTCCCAGAAACCGTAGACGGCCTTCCCAGCACAGCGGTCACCAACGGTCCTACCACTTCATTCTCTCGCAACCGGCCAACCTCTACTTCAAAGACGGCGTCAGCAGTTGCAGGCACCAGAGCCAGCAGTTTCTCTGAGCCTGTCTTTATACGCGGGGGAGTCGCCTTTTTGGTTTGCTGACTTCCGCAGGCCACAAGAAGGGCAAACAGGGTGACCACCGTGAATTTGCCACCACCCACCATGGAATTACGAGACCGGGCGCAAGACATCCATCGCACCGAGGGTCTTTTCCAATTCAGATGGATTCCCTACAGAAATTCTCACGCTTTGAGGTAACCCCCAGCCAGCCATCGGACGCACAATGACTCCTTTACGCAGCATCGCCTCGTAGGCATCCGCCGCAGGCTGCTTGGTTTCCACTAAAACAAAATTGGTGAAAGAGTCGTGCACGACCAACCCAAGAGAGCGTGCCTTTTGGGTTAGTTTCCCCACACCGACTCGAGCGTGCTCCACGCCTTTGATTACGTGAGCCTCGTCTGTCAGCGCAGCAAGCGCAGCGCTCTGGGCGACCATATTGGCATTAAAAGGCCTTCTTATTCGTTCCACCACGTCCGCAAGCTCTGCAGGCATAACCGCAAATCCAACTCGGAGCCCTGCGAGTCCATACGCTTTTGAGAACGTTCGAAGTAGGACCACCCGATCTTCAGAAAGGGCGAATTCGAGAGAAGGTGCATAGCCTGGTTGCCCCTGGGCGTATTCGAAATAAGCCTCGTCAATGACCACTAGAGCTGTCTTAGGAGTCGCTTTGATGAGCATACGAAGGCCGTTAGCGGACACCATCTGTCCCGTTGGGTTATTGGGGTTAGCCACGAAAACCAAGCGTGTTTTATCGTTAATTCGCTCAATCATTTTGTCGAAATCGCACCCGAGAGTGTCGGTCACCGGTGCCTCGACAAACGCCACCCCCCTCGAAACGGCAGCAAGCTTATACGATATGAAAGCGTACTGATGAGAAAGAACCTCATCGCCTGGCTGGCAAAACGAGCCCACCAGCATGTGGATAATCTCGTTGCACCCGCCTCCCAAAACCAACCTATCCGGGCTCGCACCCAATTTATCAGCAAGTCCTTTCTTTAATTCGAAACCACCGCTATCCGGATAACGGTTCACTTCAGCAAGAGCAAGAGAGGCTGCTTCGAGAGCAACAGGCGAAGGGCCGAGTGGATTTTCATTTGAGGCGACTTTGACGGCTCCAGAAATCCCATATTCTCGCTCCAGTTCCTCCGCGGGCTTTCCCGGTTTATATGGAGAAAGATTGGCGATATGGGGGGGAACCCAAATGGGGGTGCCGCTCAAACCGTGTCCGCCTTCCTGTAGTAGCCCAATACGCGAAACATATCGCATTGGGAGGCTACGTCTTTCAATACGCTCGCGACTGGTTCTATTTCGGCGTGACCATCCACATCAAGAAAGAATACATACGCCCATTTCTTCTTTCGCGATGGTCGGCTCTCTATTTTGGTTAGATTTACCCCTGCCTTAGAAAGCGGCTCCAGTACTCGCATCAACCAACCAGACTCATCTGGCAACGCTAGCAAGAGTGAGGTTCGATACTCCGACTGACTTTTCGCCCCCGGCAAAACGGCACCGGGCCGCCCAATGACAAAGAACCTTGTTACGTTATCCGATAGGTCCTGAACGCTTTCTCGAAGGATCTGCATTCGATAGTGCCTTGCTGCAAGCTCTGATGCGATCGCCGCGCTTCCTGGATCACCTAGTGCCTGACGTGCTGCCTCGGCTGTCGAAGAAGTCGCCACCAGCGCTGTATCGGGCAGGTACTCCGCGAGCCATTCTCGACATTGCGCCAGCGCCTGCGGATGACTGTAGACCTTGGTTACGTCGGAAAGCTCCAAAGCATCCCGGCCCAGTAGGTGGTGCTGAATATCAACAACGACTTCCGCGCAAATTGTCAGCTCAGATTCCACAAAGGAGTCCAAGGTGTGGTTGACCACGCCCTCCGTCGAATTTTCCACAGGAACAACACCAAACTCGCTCAACCCGCGAGACACTTCTGAGAACACTGAAGCGATAGATCCGCAGGGAAGCGCCTTGGCTGATGTTCCAAAATGGCGCCTCAGCGCTTGGTGGGTAAATGTCGTTTCTGGTCCGAGGTATGAGACCTGAAGTCCCTGTTCTAGGCTTAAACAAGCACTAATAATTTCCTGAAAAACTGGACGTACTGCCGCCTTTGGAAAAGGACCCGGATTTTCGGCTTGAAGCCTATCGACGATTTCGCGCTCGCGGGACGGGACGTAGAAGCTTGCCCCCGCCCTACCTTTTACGTCGCCAACTCTTTGCGCAAGCTTAGCCCTGTCGTTGATGAGCCGCAGAACCTCATTGTCTACCTGGTTGATTTCTTTCCTAAGAAGGTCCAGTGCATTTTCAGGCGCGCCCATAAGATCCCCGGCACCTTACACTATATTTAGGCGAAAATTCGGCGCCTTGGAATGAGTTTCTGCCGAGAATGGTCCTAGTAAAGTAACCAATGAGGGTTACTCGGCGTATTCTATAACAGTGACTATGTCTCGAACCCTGAAGTATCTCCCGGCGTTTTGCGCCGCTCTCCTGGTGATGGCTTGGTCACAGTTTGCGTTCGCAGACGTGGGCTCGCAAGATGGCTTCACGCAAAGCCTTCAGGAAGGCCTCTTTCTCACGCTAGCCGTGGTTTTCGGCAAGGGAGTTATCACGTCGCTTACCCCCTGCGTTTACCCGATGATTCCTATAACCGTCGCACTCTTTGGCGCCAAGGAGTCGACCAGTAAGTTTCGCTCGTTTCTCCTTGCCCTGTTTTACGTGGAAGGAATGGCCGTTTTTTACACCGCGGTAGGTACCCCCTTCGCGTTGGCCGGAAAAAGTGCCAGCGGCTTGCTATCAAACCCTTGGGTTGTCATTCCTATCGCGTTACTCCTCTTCGCACTGGCTGCTTCTTTTTTTGGCGCGTTCAACATCAACCTTCCAAGCTCAGTTCAAACTAAACTTAGCTCGGTCGGAGGCAAAGGGCTCAAAGGAGCATTCGCGATGGGGCTTGTAGCAGGCCCTATAGCTGCTCCGTGCACAGGTCCCTTCCTCATCGATATGATAGCTCACGTCGCGGGAACACAAGATCCATTGCTGGGTGCTCTGATGCTCTTCACATACGCCCACGGGATTGGCGTTCTTTTCTTCGTCCTCGCGCTATCTGCGGCCTCTCTACCCAAGAGCGGTATGTGGATGGACGGCGTGAAATCGTTTGGAGCGATCCTTCTTATTGTTGGCGGAATCTACTTCCTACGACCCATTTTTCCAGCACTTCAAGAACTGGCGCAACCAGGATGGATCTTCTTCTTCGCAGCCTTGGGAGCCGTCGTCTTAGGAATTTTGCTCGGTGCCGTGCATCTGTCATTTAGCGGCTCCAAAGCGCAGGCTCTTCGCAAGGCGGCAGGAGTCCTTCTCACCGTCGCCGGGTTTACCGCAATCGTAAACTGGTATTTCACCCCCGATCGCGACATTGGCTGGCGCTACGATGAAACCGTCGCGTTCCAAGAAGCGAAAGAAAACAATCTTTTAGTCATGATCGATTTTGGCGCCGATTGGTGTGCTCCGTGCAAAGAGTTGGAAAAAATCATGGCTAAAGACGCGGTGTTTTCCGAGATGACTCAGCACCTCGTTCCACTTAAATTTGACGTAACGGACTCTACCGACGAGCAATTAAAACTCATGAAGAGATATAACGCTGGCGAACTGCCCGCAGTCATTTTTCTCACTGCCGATGGCAAAGAACTAACTCGCTATAATGAAAAAGCGCCCAATGAAGAAACGTTTTTAAGAAAACTCCAAGAGGTTACGACGGGGCGCTAGCTCGTAACCTTTACTTTGTGAAGTGAAAACTGAGCTGAGCCAGTACACCGTATCCGAGAGCGCCATAGCGATTCTCTTCAAGATTGGCCGGCCCTTCTTTAAACAAAAAACCAAACTCGACCGGAATCACAGCTCCGAGACTCATATACTTGTTTAGGTGATAGCCAGCTCCAACCCTAAATTGGCCGACAAACCCTTTATCGTCTAACTGAGAATTGTTAAGCGGAGGGTCAATCTGATCGGCAGTTCCTACACCCAATCCAACTCCACCTCCAAATTCGAAATACGTAGTGTGGTAGCCGCCGGTTGAACGCCCCTCTTCATCTACAGTCTCGCCACGTTTGTCACCGAAACCAATTTCCGTATCAAACCCGAGCATGAATTTGGTCCAAGTGCCGCGAAAACCGCCACGCCCCAGATACTGTTGATGGTCGACCCAAAGATCGACAAACAGGAGCTCAGTCCCAACAATAAACCCGTAGCCAAGCCCACTTGTATTTGCGTATTTGGAGTTGTCTTGTTCTTCCCCAAAGAGGCCCACGCCACTTCCGCCACCAGACTGGAGCTTAAAGTAGACCGAGATTAGATCTGCTTGTGCGACCGGAGTTGTGCCCACTAGGAAACCTCCGAGAACACATAGTGCGACAGCGTACCGCGTCCCCCTCATACAATCAGATTACCACCTATTACAGTGTGATAAAAGAAGGGGCTAGTCATCTGCGCCGAACGCGTTACCTTCCGCCAGTGACCAACCTTGTCATAGGGTCATCCAAACGGCCAACAACAAAGAAGATTCGCAATGTAACTCTTGCGATACTTGTTACCGCAGTACTTACTGGACTTCTAGCTGTCGGGTGGAAACGCACTGTGCACTACTCTATCCCCGAACATGGGAAGAGCAGTGCCGAGAAGTCTTCCCTCGTGCACCAGCCCAACGGAGAATATGCTCTTAGTTTTGGCAATAGCTCTATCCGATACGTTGGCACGGTGCCAGTCATTCGAATCGAGGGGACACCATCCGACGCAGGTGAGGCTTACGCACGCTTACTACCCAACCGGTTGCGCGATCCACTAGGCCAAATCGACAATAACTACGGCATCTATAGCGGTGGATTTCTTCATAAGCTGCAAAAACAGTGGCAATTTCGTCACCTTGACGAAGCCTTCAACCAGGACGAAACGGCGTGGCTTGGAGGCCTTTGGCGCGGCCTTAACGTCAAATCCGAAGACTCCTCTGTTGAGTCTGCCCTTTATCTCTCAACAGTAATGGACATTGGCGCCCCCTCAATCGGCTCCGTAGGTGCGAGCGTTCATGCAATGGCACGCTCTTCGAGCGTATTGACAACTACCCATGGTACCAACGGACACCGTTTGCTTATTGGCCGAAGTTTTTCCCCCATAGGTTTACGTTATTCGTCCAAGTTACCTCCGCCCGCGGTCGTAATCGACAAGACGAAAGAGGTCCCGTTTGCCAGCCTGACTTGGCCCCATGCCCAGGGCGTTGTCTCGGGTATGAACGCGTTTGGCATAGCCATTACAGTTCACCCTTCGAAGACGCAGAGCAAACCCCGTGAAAACTCGACAAGCACTGTGTTACTGGCGGAGAGAATCCTTGCGACAGCAAGAGACTCGGAGGAAGCCCTCCAGCTGTTAGTCTCTACAAAGACTCTTGGATCGGCGGTTTATCTAATAGCAAACGGTACAAGTCGCACCTGGAAGGTCGTGGAAAAAACCCCAGCGAGGACTGTCGTTTTAGACAAGTCTCCTCTCTTTGTATCGGGGCGATTAACATCTCCTGTTTTTGCGGAAGACCCTCATGTGGAAAGAGCCTCACGTCATAGCCAGCTTCAAACCCGCGAAGCCCGCGCCAAAGAGCTCTTGCGTAAGTCGAAGCCTACAAACGAACGAGAACTGGTTCAGATCCTTCGCGATGATAGAACCGTGGGGGATTCTCCTTTGCCCATTGGACATGGCGCCGCTTTGGCCGCTCTCCCTGGATCTCAATGTTCCGTTCTCGACCCATCTGGCCTTGTAATCTGGGTAAACGAGAAAAGTCACGCGAACGGCAAGTTCTCAGCCATCGACCTTCGCCACCATCTGCTAGACGAAGGAACCTGGCCAGCTCCACCATCTTCAATTCCAGCTAGCAACGACGAAAAAGAAACGGAAACCCTCGCACTCTCACTAACGCACCTTGAACAAGGTCTACGGCACCTTCACCGGAAAAACTTTCACTTGGCGCTGGAGCAGGCAAGTCACGCTCTTGCGCTTACTCCAGAGTTAGGTGCAGCCCACCTTCTTGCAGGCGACGCGGCCCAAGCACTAAAGAACGGCTCGCTAGCTGAGCACCACTTTCGTCGGTACCTCGCGTTGCAACCGGCGAACGAAGAAAAATCTCAGGCGATCAGGGCACTTCTTCAGAACTGAAATGCCGCAAAAGCTGCTACTGCTCCGAGAACGGCAGCAGCGATAACGCCTGCCCAAAAGACCCGATCGGAAACCCCAGAGTTCTTCACCTTGGATCGGGACGCAATTTGTCCGGATGGAATATAGGAGCCTGGCGCCTTGGCCGCTGATGCAGCGGCGTCATTCGAGTGTTTTTGTAGAATTCGTTCGATTTCTTGCTTTAGATCTTCGGCACTGCGAAATCTCATAAGAGGATCTTTGTGCAGCATCCTAGAGACTAAATCGCTTACGTCCTTAGGTATCTCCGTCGGAGTAACTTTGTGAAGAGGGGGCGGGATGCTCTGCAACTGCGCAGTTATCAGCGCCACGGGCCCATTTGCGTCGGGAAATGGCAGACGCCCAGAAATGAGCTCATACATAACGACGCCGAGAGTGTAGATATCGCTACCTCCAGTCAGGTTTTTTCCCATCAATTGCTCGGGTGACATGTACTCTAGCGTTCCAAGAGTTTGACCAGTTGCGGTGAGCTGAGGGTTTGCATCTGTATTGAGAAGTTTGGCAATTCCGAAGTCGAGCACCTTTACGAAATCGGCAACACCCTGTCTATGCTCGAGGTAAATATTTTCTGGTTTCAAATCGCGATGGACAATTCCCTTTTCGTGAGCCTCCGCCAACGACGAACAAATCGCACTTGCAATTGCGAGCATACGGGACCACGGGATGGGGGCTTCGCGATGGAATACTTCGTGGAGGCTGGTGCCCTCAAGAAGCTCCATAGCGATAAAAAGCGTTCCGTCTTTGGTCTGGTCAAAATCGTAGGTTGTTACCGTGTGGACATCCCGAAGACTGCAAAGGACTTGCCCTTCTCGCCTGAACCGCTCACTGACTGTTGCACTCTCGGAGCGACTGGGATGGAGCACCTTTAAAGCGACGGCCCGGCCGGTCTTCAATTGGGTTCCCAGATACACGGCACCAAAGCCACCCTCGCCCAATTTCTTGTCCACTCTGAAGCGGTCGTTAAGAACCACCCCGAGCAAAGATCCTCCGCTCGAGCTAGGCATTTTCATGGAGCCGACTTTTTCGTCACGAACAGTCTCTGGGACCTGCAGCAGCCCTGGCGGTGGCGGAGCAACCAAACTAGTCCCGCACACCCCGCAAAATCGAGTCGCAGGTTCTAGTTCCGCGCCACATTGGCACCGAACTTCCATGTCTCCCCTATCTGTCACTTACCCCAAATTATCCCAGATTGAGGCGCCCCTAGGCAATGTGGTGCTCTCCTAATCAACAGATACATGAGGGGCAAGCTCCCACCCGCACACTCAATCGCGTTTAATCTGTTAGCCGAAGGATAACGTCGCCGAAGCGAAATGTGCTGCCGCGGACAACTGCATGGGGACCTCTTACGCGAAAGAAGCTGCCATTAGAGCTTTCCAGGTCGACCAGTTCTGGATCCGGCCCCCGTATACAAGCGTGTGTCCGCGAAAGAAAATCATCGTCGGGAATTAGTATCGTTCCATCTTCGCGCCCAATCGTAACTTCGTCATCACTCAAATAGCGAACATCTCGGTCCTCGCCATTTTCACATTGAGCCACCAGACGACCCCACACTTTGCGGTTAGGCCCACCCATCCGCAGATGTTCGGTGTTTTTTTTGAAATGAACCGTTTCGAATCGAAACACCTCTCTACCTAATAATATCTCGTCTCCGTGCGAGAGGCGTATTTGCTCGACGCGGATAAAAACGGGAAAACCTTCTGCAAGAGGCGCCACTGTTACAGAGCCGTCGGGGTCTTTTTGCAAACAGACGTGAGGACTACCCACAAGAACTCCGTCGAATTCAAGTTCCGAACCGGGGCCACCGATCTCGATAGAGCTCGTGCGCACTCGAACAACCTCTCCCGTCGTACCATCAGGTAGAAGTCGCTCAAGCCCCGCCCAACCTTCTTTTTGGTCCACTTTTTGTCGCACAAATTTGCGTTGACCACAGTGCTGGCAAAAAGGGAGGTCGGTTGGTGTGAACCCACCGCAGGCAGGACACGCCTCCTTTGGGACTGTCTCGTTCCCAGATTCCCCGATTCCCGAGTTGGTATCTCCCTGGCGCACGGCAGGCAGCGCTCCGGGCACCGGAGTTGCCCTACCAGGACGCCCGGGACTATCAGGCAACCTGTTTACCTTTGACGGAGTCTGAATCCATTGCAAGCGGCGAATGGTCTTTGGTAAGACCCGACCTATCCAGAAAGCTAACAACCTACGTATGAGCGGTCAAGGCGCGACAATGTATAGGCTTTACGCCCTGCTATTAATTGCTGCCGGCTGTGCCAATAGCCCGACACGATCCGCGGGGTTCCGTGTTCGGCCAGACTCCGTCGCCCCCGGTTCCCTCCGTGGTCCTTTTGACGGCCGAATCTTAGATGCAGCCACAGGCGATCCCATACCAGGCGCAGTGATCTACGCAACGTGGACTTTTACCGACGGCTTGGGGCTAAACGAGCCATCAGGGTTTCATGAAGCTATCACCAACACAGATGCCAATGGCTACTACAAGATCCCCGAGGTAAAAAAAGTACCTCTAGGCAAGAAACAGCTCGATGCCCGTGGTGCTTGGACCAAGAGACGAACGTCCACTCGGCTAACCGGGTTTCAAATGGTGGCGTACAAAAAGGGGTTCGTCGGTTACCGAAGCGACAGGCGTTTTATCGACTTCGGTGCCCGGCTCGATTTCGCACAAAAAAAACATGTGATCCGATTGCGGCCATGGCGAAGCGATCTATCCCACGCCCGACACGTTAGATACCTCGGCGGCGGAACCGTGATTGCCTCCCTCACATCTAAAGAGCGTTCTTTGGCCGCGAGCGAATTGTCTGGAAGACGTACCGGCATAGGCAGAAACGACCGCGCCGACAGCTCTGCATCGACTTCAATCGTGGCGGCGGAACTCCTTTCCTCGTCTCAAGTCATCAGCGCCACAGGTTTTCCAGGCAACTTCGACATTGGTCCGTTGGACGACGCCCCAAACACAAACACCTATAGCTCTCAACATTTCAAGGCGGTCGGTGCGTCGCAGGAATTCGACCTTGCCGTCCGACTTTGGACAATTGGACAAGAGCCTGCGCGGATTCAGTACGAAACCTTGTTAAAAGAGCTTCCGAAGGCCAAACAAACAAACGATGTGGCCGATCGCTCGTTTACAGCCGAGGAAGACTCCCTATATGGTCTCGTTTTCCTTGATTCTGTTCGTGGCGCACTGGTCTTCTTCACCTGCGGAAAGTCACTCTGCAAAGACCAAACAGTGCTTCGTACGCTCGCACTAGAAGCAACCAACACCATACGCAAACGAACGCCAGCTGTCGAAATCAAAACTGGAGGAAGCCGATGATTTTCGAAAGACCGTCCCTAGCCGTATTTTGTTTTGTATTGACCGTGTGCGCCACAGCCGACGCTTGGGAGCCGGAAACAACTCATCCAGGCTTTACCGAAAAGGCCGCCATTGATTCTTCATTGCACGGGGCCCTTGTCGATAAATTCGGGTTATCGGATGGGTTATTCTCGACGCTAGAAATCTCGCCGGAGATAACGCCAGCTCTCTACAAGGCCCTCAGGCAATTTTCTCCGTCCCACGGATACTCGCCTAGCGCCAAAGGTCGGATGTCGGCCCTTGGTTGGCTCATGGCTGGTTCAGCGATCGCCGATTTGCCTGGCCAAAATGCTGCGAACCACTTTTTTGCTCCAACAACGAAGAAAGGCCTATCCACCCAAACGCTGCGTGGATTGGGTACCAATGCAGAGTTGAAGTGGCTGGAGACAATCTCAGCAGATTCCCTAAATCGAAAAGGCCTATCCGCTATCGATTGGGTACAGAGCAAGGACAACCCTTTTGGCCTGCTTACCTTTCGCGAACAATATGTCTCTGCGGTGCGAGCCGAACTCCCCAAGGACAGACAGCGCCATCTCGCTTCGGCCTTACTGGCCGCAGGTTCGATCCTTCACGTTTTGCAAGATCTTGGCTCTCCATCTCATGTCCGCAACGACCTGGCGGCGCACCTTCAACCCCTTGGCGGAGGGCGAAATGACAGAGGCTCTC
>CAYPIX010000083.1:0-16439 GCA_964410875.1 uncultured Kofleriaceae bacterium | reverse complement strand
TCTTAATGCCATCTGCAAAGTCGGATGCGACCCGAGCACACACGGACGTTTTCGCGTCAACATCAGCCGGACAAGCCTCTACGGAAATAATGTCTCCGTAGTCGGAAAGAAACGCTTTATCGATTCGAGCCAAATCTTCAGGCTTGGTCACCGTCACACGAACCGCACCGAGAGGCAGCTTCGGGGTCGTCGCACGGCCCTCGACACCAATCTCTTCCAGCTTCGCCGACAAGTTCCGCCTCACTTCTGTGGCTTTGTCTTCGACGGCTCTATCGAGAGCAATGCCGTAAACGATGTGTCGTCCACCTTTGAGGTCGAGCCCAAGTTGGATCTTCTTGTCGAAAATTCGTGCGATGGCAGGTGGCAGTGTTCCCTTAGGAAGAACTGATGGTAGGAGTACGACCACTGCAAGGGCCGTCAAAAGGACCAACCACACCATGCGCCGCTTGGTTTTGCGTTCCATATTCCGCTTTGTTTTCTGTGCTTTGAGTTAAAGAAGGTCGCTACGGTAGCGACAAATTTTGGTAGAAAGACTCCCGAAGGAGTAGAGCTTGTTTGGAGTTTTCAATCAGGAAAGAAAACTCCGTAGGAATTTTCGGTTGTAGGAAAGAAAACTCCAGTAGGAGTTTTCGGTTTAAGCAGCCGCTTTTACTCGGCCATCGGTCGACTTAATGTCGGAGGCTTTGTATTTCCCATCGACATGGGAGCGCAACACTTTAACTCGGGCTTTATCGTTCAATTCAATGGTGAGCTCGCCTCCGGAAACCGCGGAGATCCGACCAATGAGTCCCCCTCGGGTGACGATCGTGTCCCCTTTGTCTAGAGCGGCAAGCATGGCTTGATGCTCTTTTTGCTTCTTCATTTGTGGACGAATGATGATGAACCAGAAGACAGCGAACATCAGCAGCATCGGAACAAGTGTTTGCATGGGACCCATGGAAGTAACCTCTTTGTGAAGCGGCTCGGCCGAGAAGGGCTCGAACCAGATACATACAATAAAGACCGTGACTTAGCACCGCTCAGAGGCCGTGGTCAAGGATCCTCTGACCCAGAGCTAAAATGGACCCAAAGCATCAAACCGAAGAGCCCGAAACCGTCCTATGTAGCCCAAATGCTTGGCTAACCAGGGCTCGGCTACGCCTCTTCAATAATTTGCTCGCGAAGTCGTTCCATATGTCTCGCGTAATAGGTGAGGTTATGAAGCGTAGCCAGTCTAGAAAACAGTACTTCCTTGGCATTGTGAAGATGCCGAAGGTAAGCGCGACTCACTGTATTGCAGGTTTCGCATGGGCAGTCCGGATCGAGTGGGTTGGTGTCCCGGCGATACTTCGCGTTGCGGATGACCACCCTCCCTTGGGAGGTGAACAAATTGCCGTTACGCGCATTTCGAGTAGGCATCACGCAGTCAAACATATCGATCCCCGCTGCCACCCCGGCGGAGAGATCGTCAGGCGTTCCGACTCCCATGAGATACCGCGGTGTGCTCTCGGGCATTTCATGCGCCACCGCGTTGAGCACCCTGTACATATCCTCTGTGCTTTCCCCGACGGAAAGGCCACCCAGGGCGTACCCATTAAACGGCATCTCAGTTAGCTCGCGCATGTGGCGCCGACGGAGTTCTACGTCAATACCTCCTTGGATGATCCCAAACAATGCTTGCTCGGCTGGCCGCTTTACTTCTAGACACCGCGCGGCCCACTTGGTTGTACGAGCCATTGCTTTTTCATGGATTTCTTTCGGCGCGTCCCCCGGAGGACATTCGTCGAAGGCCATCGCGATATCAGATCCGAGCACTCCCTGAATTTCGATGGACTTCTCCGGGGTCAAACGAAGCTCATCGCCGTTTAGATGACTGCGAAAGGTAACGCCGTCGTCATCGATGACTCGCTGGTTTGCCAAACTGAACACCTGAAACCCTCCCGAGTCGGTTAAGATGGGGCCCGACCAACCAGAAAATTTATGCAGTCCCCCATGGTCCTCAATCACCTCAAGCCCCGGACGAAGGTAGAGATGATACGTATTCCCGAGGATAATTTTCGCCGCGATTGGCGGTTCGCGCACCTCTTTCGCCGTCATTGCTTTGACGGTTCCGAGCGTTCCGACAGGCATGAAGACAGGTGTTTTGATCTCACCGCGGGGCGTCTTAAGTATGCCCGCTCGGGCCTTGCCCTTGGTGGCGACTACTTCGAATGAAAACCCTTCCCTATTCATTTCGCCTCGACAGCAACATCGCGTCGCCGTAGCTAAAGAACCGATAGGAACGCTCGATGGCTTCCTTGTAACCGGCCATCACTTGTTCATATCCAGCAAATGCGCACACCATCATTAGCAAGGTCGACTTGGGTAGGTGGAAGTTTGTAATCAGGCGGTTTACCACCTGAAACGGAAAGCCAGGCCGGATAAAGAGCGACGTTTTGTGCCACTGGTTTGCGGCGCTTCCTAGACCACCTGGTAACAAGGCTGCCGATTCCAAAGCTCGCACCACGGTGGTTCCTACCGCAAATACGGGACGCTGCTCACGCTGGGCAAGCAAAAGGCTATCAGCAAGCTCTTGCGACAAACGATAGCGTTCCTCGTGCATAACATGCTCATCAATGTTCTCCGTTTTTACCGGCCGAAAGGTTCCCATGCCCACATGAAGAGTGAGCGGCAAGACTTGGACTCCCTTCGCTGCCAAACACTTGACAATTCCTTCGCTAAAATGAAGCCCTGCAGTAGGTGCGGCAACAGCGCCTGGCTGACTGGCAAACAAGGTCTGATAGCGCTCGAAGTCAGCAGCTACCGCGCCTTCTTTACGCTCAATGTAGCCAGGTAACGGCAGGTGACCATATCGCTCCATGACACCGAAAGGATCAGAGCTGAAACGCAATACCAAAAGGCCGTCAGCTGTGCGTTTATCGACGATTTGCACCCGTTCATCCTCGACAGAGAGGTCCATACCTGGACGTAACGGCTTACTACTTTTACCCATTGCCAACCAGGTACCGTCTTCGTGGGGCGCGAGTAAGAGTAGTTCAACGGCACCGCCTGTCGGTTTTTTTCCAAAGAGACGAGCGCGAATCACGCGGGTGTCATTTACCACCAGAACCGCGTTGCTTGGTATTTTTGAAACGACCTCTTCAAACTGGAGATGTTCTGGCTCTGGCCCCAACACCAAGAGACGCGAGTCCGCGCGATTGTCTGCGGGCACTTGAGCAACCCTGTCTTCAGGAAGCTCGTAGTCGAAATCGCTTAGATGTGTCGTCACCGGACGCAAACGCTACCCGAAATGCACGCTACTCGGGCGAAAAACCAGGGCTTGGCCCTAAAGCTGGCGCTATAGTCTCCAAAGTGCGTTTAGTCGTCCTGGTCCTTTCTCTGGTTATCGCCTCTCCAAGTGCAGTAGCGGACAGTCGCGCAGCAAAGCTCATCCAAGGTTTGCTCGCAGCGAAATCCCATCAAACCATGCGCCCATACCTAGAAGATCTTCGGGCACTCGGCCCTAACGCCTTACCAGATCTCGCAAGAGCACTGAAAGGCCCAAAGGCTCTAGAACAGAGAAACGTTCTCTCTCTTATTCGTCTGGTTACGTCCATAGGAACCCCTGAGAGCACAAATCTTTTAGTCGCCCTGGTCGGCAAGGGAAATCGAAGGAGCCGATCTGAAATTGTATCTTCGCTTAGGAAAAGGCTGACGTTAGATGCCAGTCTCTCGAAGTTTCGCGAAGACGGTATCGCAACCCGGCGGGGGGACTTTTGGCGAATTGCGGCAAGGACCGAAGATGCGTCAAGGCAACGAAACCTCTTGGTCAAAGCAGGGCTAACACTACTGGAAACTCCACAAGAATTTGAAGTCGCCCACCGGGTAGCCGAGACCATCATCGACAGAGGAAACGACACGGCCGTTCTTTCTTTACTTAAAACCGTTTCAAAGCACCAACCTCAGCAGCAAGCGCGCGTCCTAACTAGGCTCGCAATGAAACGGGCACAAGGGAACCAAGAGATTTTCTTGAAAGGACTCAAACACCCTGCGCCCGGCGTTCGAATTGCGGCCGTTGTTAACGGCAACGGTATTGTTCCGGGTACCCGCGAAGCAGCTCACAAGGCGCTTGCGAACGACCAATGGACCGAAGTCCGTCGAGGTATTGCAAAGCGGCTCTCAGAAAGTTGCGGCCCTGGAGATGCAGTTGAGCTCCAACGCTCTCTACAACGCGACAAAGACCTTACGGTTCGCAAACAAGCACTGACAGGCGTTGCTGCATGCGCAAAAACCGCCCAAGGCCCTTCTTTGCTATCGATAATCGGGGACCGAAGCCAGCCATACGGACTTCGGACCCATGCAACTACCCTGCTTCGCCAGCACCCAAGCGAGGAAAGCACAAAGAAGCTACTAGCCCTTTCTTCGGAACTTCGGGCCGAGGCGCAAAACACCCGCCATGCGGTTGCTCTTATACGAGCGGCAATCGACGTATTGGGACAAACTCCAACGCCGGCCGTATTGCGAACGATCCGAGATATTGCCAATGGCAACGATGCGCCTGCGGTTCGCGCGGCCGCCATTCTGGCACTACCCTGCCAAGACGGAACCAATTTGTTAAGGCGTATTGTTAAAGCGAAAGAGCCAACTGCTAGTTTGGCCGCCAAGCGCGCGATCAATCGTTGCAAGAGCACAGAGAGCCCTGGCAAAAAATGACCAACGTCCCCACTCAGAACAAAATTCTATTCCGCTTTTTCTTCTATGAAAACCCCTTCAATCTCTAACACTTCGACTGCGGGTTTTTCCTTTGTGAGGCTATCGGGGCCATACAGATGTTTGACAGTTTCCACGTCGTGCGCTGACAACCACTTGCCTCGACCAAAATGACGGCCATCAACAGTGGTCATAACGGGTCCTTTCCCGTTTGAGCCGGCATAACTCGCATAGAACATGACGGACTGAAAGTCGAAGACATCCGTGGCAGCTTCTTCGCCGCCTTTGCGCTTGTCAAAATCGTGGAGGTATTTCGGCACAACGTTTTGCGGGTAAAAGACAATATATTTGTCTCGATCGCTTCGTTGGTGCTCATGCTGCAATCCCACGGCGTGACCAATTTCGTGGATGTAAGAGTCGAGATGGCCTCCGCAATGGGTGTAGATCGGTTGCCCACCGCCGACTCGACCAATATTGGACGCACATCTGTCGCCACCGATAAACTTCACGTAGTCGGGCTCGTTCGCGTTTCGCCCGATGATGCTCACGCCTGTCTCCGCCGTCTTGCTATTCCAATGATTCATCGCCGCTAGGATAAGGTCGGGACGTTCCGCGTCGCTGTGTATCTCTACGGGTACTTTGCCATTTGGCCAGAGTGTAGTTGCTTTCAAATAGTGACCAGCAAAGACGACATCCGGTGGACCATCTAGAAACTGAGTTTCTGTGAGAAGCATGTCTCCGCCAGTGACCCAATGACCATCGGCATCAAGCACATAGCTAATTTCTTCAGGGCCATTCGGGCCATCGACCCAGCCTCGCGTCCACTCGCCGACTGGGGAGCCACACGCCGAAAATAGAAACACCAAACACACAGACATCCTACAGATCATGGGAACCGTGATTTGCAACACGTGTTCCTTCACAAATTTCAGCCCCTTAATTAACTTTTCGTGTGACAGCCGGGCGCAAAAATTACTTAGTTGGAAAGTGAAACATCCGTGAGTGTTGCACCCACAAAGCAACACAAGAATTCCATTCCGCGATTCCGTCGTCAGCGTATCAAACGTTGTTCAACGGACATTGACGGATGGCTACGGAACACGCCGACTTCTCGTCCCGAGAAAGCGGCCGCAACGTAAGTGAATTACAAAAATTTGCGAACTGTTACGAAATCAGAATTCGGGCCTGCATTACGCTCAACACTTATGTTGACTCGATTGCTTTTATCCAACTTTCGCTACAGCCCTAGCGCCGCCCACACCGATGTCCGCGGACCTAGCAACGTCAAAGGCGAATAGCCCTTCCCGAAATCACGATTTGATGAAACGCTCCCCGCTCAGCGGAGGGCGTTTTTTTACGTCCGGGGCCCCCAGAATCGGCTACACAACCTGCCGGAATGAGTGGCTAATGCTGTGGTTACCTGCGGCACATGTGGCTGATTATCTTACAAGGTAGGTTCAGGTGGTTATTGGCACAAACCCTGCTTTTGCCCTGGCCATGCAACACATGCCTCGAAAGCTTGTCATCGTCTCCATGCTGCTCTCCGCCCTCTTTGTCGGAAGCATCATTAACAGCGCGTACGTCCTCACCCTCTTAAGTTTGGCTTCGGGCATCGCCCTCTTCCGTGGCCTTGAACCTGCGCGCGCGATGCTTATTGTTCTTTCCGTCATTCTCTTAGTGGCCGGATTCATCGGTACCTATGAGTCGGCTCTCGTAGGAAACAGCTCGACATGGGCCTTCCTCGCTCTCTTTGTCGGCAGCGCGTACACCTACTGGGCAGCTTGGCAAAAAGACACCCGCGAATGGATGTACCGTCGTTCTCTTCGAATCGACTGGAACAAACCGCGAATTATTGTCTAGCTAAGTTTGGCGATCGCTTCGAGAAGCGCCTCGTCACCGGGCTTTAAGTCGAGGCCCCGTTGATACATATTCTTGGCCTGTGACACTTCACCCAATTGTTCGTGGACAAATCCGAGTTGCCGATACACAAATGCTTTCGAGACCGGCGACTCTTCAGTAAATGTTTGCAAAACCATAGAACGGTAAACGCGTCGTGCCGATTGCCAGTCCTCCATTTCCACGTGGAGGGCACCCAAAGAGCTCATTACGCTCATGTTAGAGGGCTGTACCCGGAAGGCTTTCTGCAACGCATTGGCGGCTTCCTCTACCTGCCCCAGAGCTCGATACGCGTCACCAAGTTTAATGTTGTACTCAGCAACTTCGGACATCTTTCGCCCTTTACGTGCTTGTTCCGCCAAATCGCCAAGGAGCTCGATGACTCGCTCGTATTCACGATCTCCGAGCATCTTTTCAACTAGCAGTCTTTTCACAGAAAGCGGCAAGTCTTCCGTTGGAACCACACGAGCGAGCTCCGAAAGAGCCGTGCCGTCCGTCGATAAATTGGTGGCCAGCTCCCCAATGGAGGTCAAAACCGCCCGCCTCTTCTCACCGGAACTATTCGGGAACCGCCTCACCGCAATCAACATCGCGTCTTCCCACTCTTTGGTTTCTGTTAACAGAGCTTGGAGTGTTTTCAAAGCGGCGGAGTGTAGTGGTTCAACCTCAAGTGCCTTCAACAAGTAAGTCCGAGACACCTGAAAATCGCCCTGATGAAACGACACCGAACCTAAACGGTGCAATAGGTCAGCCGATGGTGTTGGTTGGACGGCCAACATCGATTCAAGAATCGCTTGGCACGGCCCCCATGCCTCGCGTTTTTCGTGAAGGCCGGCAAGAGATAACAGCGCAGCTTCATGGGCGGGCTCATTGGCGAGAACTTCTTCCAAGCTGGCAACCGCGGCGTTGGTATCGCCTAGTTCCCTATCCCATATCTCCGCCGTTCGCATCAGGCTACGGACGAGTTCCGTCTGGCCGCCAGCGTGACGGCAAGCCGCAATGTTCTTTTCGTACACCTCAACAAGATCATGCCAACGGTCTTCGGCTGACAGTAGTTTCTCTAGCTGCCCAATAGCCTGGGCGTGGTTAGGAACCAAATCAGTAATTTGTAGAAGGTACCTTATGGCATCTTCATTACGGCAAAGATCCTCTCGTGCCACAGAAGTCAATTCCAAGAGGGCCTTTACTCTGACCTCTTCAGACTCAGCCGCTTCGACCTGAGCTTCTAGTGTCCTCTGAACACCAGCCCAATCTTTCTTCTCAACGTAGTAGCGAACCAACCCCTCTACTGCCAAAAGATGGCTAGGTTGAACATCCAGGATATCCTGCCACGCGCCCTCGACAGATGCGCCGCTCCCCCTATGAGCCTCGGCGACCTGAGCGAATTCTAAACGGTAAGACATCTTTGTCGTTTCATCTGAACTAGTTGAAATCGCCAACGAGAGCATTTCAGATAGCGCAGAAACGTCGCCGTTTTGTCTGTACAGCTTTAAAAGGGCCGACTGTGCCAACTCGTTGGTGTCATCAATTTCCAGCGCCTTTCGCCAGGCGGACACACTCGAATTCAAATCGTCGTTTCTTAGGTAAATCTCGCCCGCTTCGGAAAAGAGTAGGAAGGACCGATGAGCATCGGTAGTGCTCGCAGCCTGAACTTCTAAATTATTAGCCAACGCCACTGCGTCTCCAGATCGCCTAAGGATGGTCTCAAGAGAAGAAAGAGCCACTTCATCACCAGGGTGCTCCTCAAGTACGGTCTCGAAGACCTGCTTCGCACTCGCGTAGTCATCTACCTCAGCGAACAGAATCCGTCCTTGCCTTAGTAGAAGATCGCGACGGGTATGACCATCCACATCTGCGCTAGCAAGATCTCCGAGCCTTGCAGCTACCTCCGGGTGCCTGCCGACAACTGCTCCAAGCCGCTCCAGTTCATTGAGAGCGCGATCCGAAGCAGGTGTGCATCTAACCCATCCACCCGCTGCGTCAAGAGCGCGAATTGGCGAATCCAACTGGTTCTCTGCTATCTGGGCTGCCTCTTCATAAATGGCTGCCTGCAGATCTGGCGAAGAGACAAACGCCAGCTTGCGCGCCAGCAGATCAAGTAATCGCTCTGGATTCTCTTCGTCTCGGACAATTGGCTCCAGTACCTCGGCCGCTTCCCTAGCGTTCTCTCCGTCGAGAATGGACCAGAGTACTTCCTGTGTTTCCGTATGTTCTGGGTTGCGTTCGAGAATTTCTCTGTAGGCGTCCACTGCCCCAGTTACATTGCCCGAACCGAACTGGCGTACTTGCCCAAGTTGGTAAAGAGCAGCGACCTGTGCATCATCTTCTGGCTCCAGGTTCGCGAGCTGCTCGAGTGCTCTTTCTTGTTGCTCGTAATTCTCTGTCCTCTCATAGAGCGAAGCTAGGGCCCTAAGAGGTTCTTCCGCTCTTTCGCCGATGTCTACTACTCGCCAGTAGTGCGTTGCTGCCTTCGACTGATCCCCCAACGTACGATCATAAATATCCGCCAGGCGCATCCGATAGCTGCATTCAAGCTCGCTGGAGTTCACCCGTGGCAGCACAGTTTCTAACGTTCCAGCAAGCTCGGTCCACGAGGAAAGCTTTTCAGCCGTACGCCAGAGCTGTCCTGAGAGCTCTTCGTCGTCGGGGAATTCGCTCACCGATCGGGACCAAACCGAGAATGCCCCTTTGGTGTCGTCAAGACTGTGTTCAAGAAGCTCGGCCATTTCTGCGTACAAGCATCTCCGTTCGCTGGCGTCATCAAGCGTAGCATCGAGCCGCAGCTCGAGAAGTGTCACTACCTTGTCAAACTCGCCGCTTTCTCTATGAACGCGCTCAAGGACGCTAGCTGCTTCAAAAAGTGTATCGCCTGAACGGGCCAACCCCCAGAGCATCTCTCTTGCGTCACCATGACTGGGGTCATCAACGAGTACATCGCTAAGTCTTTCCACTGCAGTTTTGTGCTCTAAGAGCTCATTGGATAGCACCTGGGCAGAATGGAAGTTAAGCGCAGCACTCTCCTTAGGCTCCTCCAACAAACCCAACAAGCTATTGTTGGCTTCCACGCATTCGACCCACATGGATTCTGCCGCGAGAATTTTTGTTAGGCTACGCCAATTCTCCTTGTCAGATGGAAACTCTTCCAAGACCTCTCGAAGCAAAGCGATCGATTCTTGAGGTTCCTCCAAAGACTCTGAATGCACCTTGGCGGCCGTTACGCGCAGTTGCCTTCTCTCATCTGCGTCTTCTGCCACGGTGATTTTGTCTGCGAGGATGCCAACGAGCCCCCGCCAGTCGCGCTGCTCCCGATAAAGCCGACCTAACGCATCCATAGACTTTATTAGTCCCGGTTTGAGTTCCAGGATAGAGAGATGCGCGGCTATTGCCGCCTCATTGTCATTTTCCTCCAACTCAAAAATGACAGCTAACCGCCTGAAAGCAGTAACTCGTGCGTCCTCATCTTCTTCTTGTTCCGTGACTTGTGTGAGCACTGTACAAAGCTCGGGAAACCGGGCTTCTGTTTCTAGTAGACGCGCAAGGGCGGCAAGCGCCAACTTCGACGACGGATCGAGTTCCAGTACTCGGTACCATATCGAAATAGCTTCATCATTGTCTTTGAGTTGGGCCTCGACGACTTCTGCCTTCTTTGGCAGGTAGTTCAACGCGAACTCATCGTCAGAATCGCCGACCGCAGTTTCTATTGTTTGACTAAGTCGATCCCAGGCAATTCCGCTCGCCGCGGCCGCTGCGAATTCCGCGTAAAGCGATGGGTCCGCAGGCTTCTCAAGCCATGCTTGCTCTAGAGCGGCAAGCGCTAGCTCAGGATCTCCCTGGCGCGTCTCATGATGGTGTGCAACCTCACGGAGCATAGCAACTCTCGTGTCCGTGTCATCGACGTACTTCAAACGGGCATCGAGGATGACGACCAATTTCTGCCACCAATCCCGTTGCCTGTAGACTGGCTCCAGGATTTCTGTAATTCGCTCTCTTTGGTTTTCGTCGACGACGAGTCGTTCCAACGCGTCCAGAGCTTGATCCCAATCTTGATGAGAAACCACTGAAATGATGCTCTCGTATTGGTCGATAGCACCTTCGACATCCGCGAGTTCATTTTCTAAAAGTTGACCGTAAAGAAGTTGGCAATGTGGACCGGTGCCATCAACGACCCGCGCTGAAAACAAGTCGGCCAAAGCGGACCAGCGTTCCTCATTCTGGAGAATTTTTATTAGATGGTCGTGGACCTCGTCATCGAATGGAAGCTCGGAGAGAAGGACTTCTAAGTCTTCTATGGCCCTATCGGCATCGGAACTCTTTTCATATGCCGTCGATGAAGCACGCAGAAGCAATTCTCGCCGAGGACCATCCTCTACACTACTTTGGTCGGCTGCGATTTCGCATACCTCAACGATTTGCCCCCAGTCCCCAGCCGTGGAAAGAACACTCTCGAGTTCCGCCAACACGGGTCCGGCACCGGGGTTTCTATCAAAAAGCCCACGGTATATCTTTGCCGACCTAACCGGATCAGCGAGTTTCTGGATAGCGGCGTCGCCCGCTAGAGCGGCAACCTTGTCCCAAGCGGAAGAGTCTTGGTTTCCGGCAAGGAACTCTTCGTAGCAGGTGACTAATGGGTCCCAGCCCCCCAACACACTTGCAAGGCGTGTCAACTGTCGATGGAGATCGTTACTATCAGCGCGGTATTCGAGTAGCTTTGTGTACCAATGGTAAGCCGACTCCAAATCGCCTAATTGATCTTCGTACAACCGAGCGATTTCTTCTACCTTGGTTACCCGGTCGACATCCTCGACAAGGTTTGCAAGCTCCGTCTCATGGACTCTTATCAACTCAGGCCAGTTTTGCGCAGCAATGTAGACCGGCTTAAGGACCGCGGCCGCCTCAACGGCCAAGCCTCTATCGTCCAGGTAATCTCTTGCTCCGTCGATGGCAACAGAATTATGCGGATCGCTTTTCAATACAAATGAAAAGCACTCGAGAGCCTCCGAGGGTTGATCCAGTTTCGTCCGGCAAAGATTCGCCCTTCGAAGTAGAATGGAAATCCCTTCCTCAGTTGTCTCGACGTAACCCATCCGTCGTTGGAAAAGCCCAGCCAATTCGTTCCACGCCTCAGTTTCTTCGTATAGCGACTCGAGTTCCTGGTACGCCTTCTGGTCTTCCGGCGCTTCATCAAGAACTCGCTCCCAAACTGAAATCGCTTCTGAAAGGTTGTCAAGCTCCGACCTGTAAATGTCAGCCGCTCGACGCAAACAGGCAAGCCTTTCGTCCGGTTCAATTCCCTCGATGTCGGCGAGCCGAAGCAGTGCGGCGCGCTGATCATCATGACGCCCCAAATTTCCAAAGATGTCCGCCACTCCGCGAAGAGCGATTCTCTCGTTCGCGTCAATATCAAGAGCGCATTCAAAATGGGCTAGAGCAACCTCTTCTTCTAATTCCAGAGTCCCCGCGAGAGTAGCTGCAGAGAGGTGCACGCGTTTCTTCGTGTCTTCGTTGCGAATACCTGGGAGGGCACAGACATACGCGTCAAACAGTGGCTGTTTTGACGAAAGCCCCACCGCGGCGGCATCGACCAAAGCAAGACACCCCTCCAGTTCTTCGGTGTCCGAGAGAAGTTCGAGCCGTTTTGCGTAATTTTGGAAAGCTCGCTCATTGTCCCCGAGTTGCCCGTTGCATATTTCTCCGACTCTCGCCAAATGGCTAGCTCTTGCGTGCACGTCATCTTCATTGGCTGCGACTCGCTCAAGAAGCTCTGCCAACTGCGCGTATTGTTTTTCGTCCTCGTATCTTGTTGCGAGGATCTCCCAGGCGAAACCCACCCCCAACGAAGTACCCGCTAGCTTCTCTAACTCCTGATAGGCTTCGAGTTCAAGCTCGGTACCAATCAATTGGCGGTATTCTGTTACAGCTTCCTCATAATCCCCTGTTTTATGTTGAAGGATTTTCCCGATATCACGGGTCAACTCGACTTCTTCGACACCTAGGCCCCTCAACAACCGGAGTACATCTAAGAGCTCTTGGTGCTCACCACGCTTTGCATAGAGTTCAGAAAGAGCCCACAGCGAGTTTTCATGCGTCGGCTCAATTCCGAGCACAGTCTGATAGGCGGCTATAGCCTTTTCTTCGTCTTCTAATTCATTTTGCGACAGAGCCCCAAGGCGGTACCAGTTTTCGACACTATTGCCGACTCCTTCATCCAGGCGTCTCTCGAGCACATTTACTAAGGATTCATAGTCCTCCAGTATCGAATAAAGCCTGTCGAGGGCCGGCAACGCTTGTGACGAATCACTTTTCTCTCTCAAACTCCAAAGTCGTACAGCTTCTTCTTTGTCGTCAATTACATCTTCAAAAAGAGCCGCCGCCTCTTCAAGCAATTCTGGTCTATCGGACCACGTCGCCCAATCTTCCAAAAGAAGACCTAGCTGGGGCCAAGCCGAACGGTCTCGATATACGGAATTTAGTAATTCGGCTAGCTCCGCTTTTTCTGGGGCTTCTTGAGAACACTCTTTGTAAGCAGATTCCAGGAACCCCTGAGCATGCGTACTGTCGCCCAAGTCATGAAAATGTAGGGCGCCCAATTCCGCGAGTGTTTGGACTCGGCGTTCCTCCGAGGCATCTTCTAACGAGGCCTCGAGCAACATTGCGTACCGTGGAACAGAGTCAAGGTTCCAAGCCAGACGCTTCACCTCAGATGCAATTTTTTCATCGTTGGGATAATCACGCCAAAGTCCTGCCCAGGTCTCAAGAGCAGCTTCCGCCATCCCCAATCTGCCTTCTTCAAGGTTTGCGACCTCTTCGAGCAAACTCCTTCGCTTTGTTCCGCTTGCTTCAGCCGCTTCTGAAAGAAGCAATTCACGAAGCTTCTCCCAAGTACCTTCACGAACAAGATGCTCTTTGATCTCCGTTGTTGCAGACAGCGAAACCACTTCTCGAGACCGAAGATCTCCCAGGAGCTCCAGAGCCTCCTTCGTATGTCGGTTGGCATTTAACAGCCACCGACATTCCGCGAAGGCTTCTTCTGCAGAGTCAAGCTTTTGCAAACACAGTCGAGCTAGTTCGAGGCGTAACCCCGCCTCTTCTTCTTGCGTTGCCGCTGTATCGACGGCAAGCCGAAGGCTGGTTCGCAGTCCACTCCAGTTCTCCAGTTGTCTTTGGAGGCCCAACTGCAAAACTAGCGCTTCGCCTGGATCCGGATTTTCTTCTAAAAGCACGTCCAACGTTTGTGAAGCTTTAAGCGGAGACTCCAACTCTCGAGCTTCAAGTTTCGCAAGGTTGAGCAAAATCTCATGCCGTTCTGCTTTTTCGCAGGCCTGGCCCTTTTCGTGCCAGAGTGTAGCGAGCTCTTGCCATTGCCGAGTTTCGCGATACGTCGCTTCTAAATAAGAGGCGGCAGACCTATTTCCAGGATCCTCCCGCCAAAGCTTGGTAAAATTCCGTGTTGCACCATCACGGTTTCCGTTTGAGTGATAGAACTGCGCTATCTCGGCGAACCAATTGGCTGTCTCGGCAAATTCCCCATCCTCAATTCGACGTTCCAATTCGCTAACCAGATCGTGCTGGCGCCCGGCCTCTTCCGCTTGCGCAAGCGTCTCCTGCCATTTTGGAAGTTCCCTTTTGCTCGCCCAAAAAAGCCTACGTGACACGTCGAAACTCTTGTCTTTGCGGCCGGCCCGCCCCCACAACTCGACAAGTTGTTCGTCTACATAAAAACCTTCTTCTCCACTGACATACGGTCTTCTTCTTTCGAGCACCCAGGCAAGCCGTTCTGGCTGATCCATTGGTTCGTAAATGGACACCAGCGTCTTAAGAACAAGATCGTCATCGCTATCGGACAGTTCTAATTCTGCCAGTCCTTGCAACTCATCTAGAGCGTCAAAGCTCCCCAAATCAAAGGCTTGAGAAAAGCACTCTACGGCTCGGGGGACGTCTGCTTGGTCTTTTGAGACTGCACGCCCCAGCATAAGGAGAAAGGGCTTCTTGTCGACCTCAGGATTTTGGGTCGCCAGCTCCAGCGCAGCTATAAGCTTGCCTACCTCACCCCTTTGCTTTTCTAAATCCACCAGGCGTCTGACGGTCTCTTCATCTTCTGGGAGAGCAGCAGCAAGAGACCAAAGGTCTTCACTCGCACCATCGAGGTCGGAGGCTAGATTCACTTTGGCATCCACCAAAGCTAACGCGGACTTTTTTCTTTCTACTTTATCGCTGGCAAACCCAAGTCGTTGAGTGAGTGTATTAACTAACAGCTCTGTTCTGTTTTCAGTTCGCGCGATCTGCTCCAGTCGAAACAGAGCATCAGGACACCCCGGCTCCAGTTCTAGAATTTGTCCTAGAATGTCGATTTCCGTTTGAGCGTTCTTCCCAAGCGGCACGCAGGCATCGCCAAGAGATCTTAGAAATGACAACCGATTATGTTCAACGGTAATCGGCGACTGAGCTTCTGCCCGAATCAATTCCCAAGCCGTAGCGAGGCTTCCCTTGTCGTGAGCTACAGACAATAAACGCGTCCCCGTCTCCTCAGTCGGTTCCGCCATAAAGAGTCGTTGAGCCCAAGCAAAAGACTGCGACTTTGAAGCTAGCCTGTGTTCGGCAATCTCTAGAGAGTGTCTTGTTAAAGCTAAGTGTTCGGCTTCTTCCAATTCGAGATTTAGAAGTCCTTCATTGACTTGCAAGAGTTTCAGCCAACGCCCTCCATTTTCGAGCAACTCACCGAGATTGCGGAGAGCTTTTTCGTCTGCAGGGGACGCTGCCAATATTTTCTCGTAGAAACGAATTGCCCGACTGTCATCATCTATTTCGCGGCGGCATATTTCGGCCGCCTGATGGAACAAGGCTGTCTTGATTTCACCCTCTTCCCGCTCGGCGATCGTTCGGAGAACGTCTATTAATTCACTCCATCGGCCGGTTCTTCCAAGGAGCGATACCAACCCTTCCGTGTCGGATTCTTCCAGATAGACACCTTTGAGAACTCGTTGTGCCCTCACATGTTCTGGATCCACTTCCAGCAACGCTAGGTAGGCCTTCCGCGTCAGAGCACGGTCTTTAAGTCGTTCAGAAGCCAAACGGCCCAAACGCTCACAGAGGGCGACCTTTGTATCCTGATCTGTTTCCTTTTCAATTTGCGTTTGCAGGAGTTCGGACAGTTCACCGTGTTGTTGACTCCTTTCGAGAAGAGGACCTAGTTCTTTTTGGGCTCGAACGCGATCCTCGGCCGTTGCGGCTGTAGAGTTAAGGACTGCCTTCCATTCCTCGGCAGCACGTCCGGGCTCGGCGAATTTCTCCGCCGAAATCGATGCTAGTTCGCAGCGAAGTTCGACCTGCCGTTGGCAATCATCAATTCTTTTAATTTCTTTTGTTAACAGTTCTCCCAGGGGTCGCCACTGTTTGCGGTTTCTGTACACTTCTGCAAGTTGCTCCCAGACCTGGGTCTCGTTCGGCAACTCTTCGTTAACACTGAAAAGAACATCAACGGCCTTTGCGCCGTTCCCTAATCGACTCAACCAAACGTCGGCTATACGCTGCTTAGTCTGTAGCCTTTTTTTAGGAGAAGTCGATTTGTGGCCCGCGACCTTTTCTAGGGTCTCAATCAATTCTGGGAAACGTTCATTGGCCTCATAGACCCCAACCAGCTTCTCGAGAACGTGCAAACGGGTCGGTTCGAAAGCAAGTGCCTCCTCAAGAGCTCGGCAAGCTAGCGCTGGTTTTTCAAGTTTGTCAGAGCAGATGGCCGCAAGATCACAAAGTCTATCTGCCGCAGAACTTGGATTCTCTCCCTCCGTAGAACGCCGAAGAGACTCCGCAAGTTCATTCCACTTGCTTTCCTGCCGGTAGAGGCGAATAAGCTCAGCATTCGCCTCCACATTCTTGGG
>CAYPIX010000082.1:0-16592 GCA_964410875.1 uncultured Kofleriaceae bacterium | reverse complement strand
CCTCCTATGTTTTCCGCTGTAAAGGTGGGAGGGAAGCGTTTACACAACCTTGCTCGCAAAGGGATTGAGGTTGAGCGACCACAAAGAAAGGTTGAGGTCTCCGCATTTGCTTTGGAACACTTCGACGGTCCAGTCGGGAGCTTTCGAGTCGCGTGTAGTAAGGGCACCTATGTACGCACGTTACTTGCGGACGTGGGAACGGCTCTTGGATGTGGAGCGCATTTGACCAGCCTCCGGCGGACTCGGTGCGGGCGCTTTTCCGAGACAGAAGCCATTTCTCTCGATGACAAAGACAGCCTGTCTCTGCAACCGAGGTTGGTGCCTCCTCCCACGGCTGTTGATCACCTCCCGGGTGTTGTGGTGCCGTCAGACTGGCTCTCCTGGGTTGAAAACGGCCGCCGTATCCCATCTGTGGAGTTGGGTTCAAACCTCGGTGAGGAGGTCTTTCGACTTCTCGGCCCTAACGGGGCTCTCTTGGCCCTAGCGAAGGTCGTAGATCACCAAATTTGTTACGAACGAGTGTTCAGTTACGCCTTGACGGGCGCGCGACATTCCTCCAAGCTACCGCGCCAAAGCTAGGAAAAGCCGAATGCCAGTATCTCCAGTCCGTAAAAAAACGACGATCGAACAATACAAACAACACAGTTCCGACACGGGTTCGCCCGAAGTGCAAGTAGCTCTTATGTCTGAACGCATTGCTCACCTTACCGAGCATTTTAAAACTCACGCGAAGGACCATCACGGTCGTCGTGGACTTCTTCGCTTGGTTAGTCGACGTAGAAGTCTTCTCGACTACTTGAAAGGCAAAGACTTCGCTCGATACAAAAAATTAATCCAAGACCTCGGTCTACGTAAGTAACCGAACGTCCTTATAACAACCAAATAACTCGGGCAGGCGAGTTTGATCTTTCCATTGTGCTCACGAACAAGGAGTCCGTGAGCAGGGTAGAGGGACCAGGCCGTCGCCACGAGAGCTAGAAAGGCAACATGTCCAATACATTCATACGCGAAAGCGTGACCGTCGGAGAGCGGGAAATCTCCATTGAAACAGGTAAAATGGCGAAGCAGGCCAGCGGCGCGGTGATCATCCGGTCCGGCGACTCGATGGTCTTAGTGACTGCGAATGGTTCGAAGAACCCGCGAGAGGGGATGGACTTCCTGCCTCTCACTTGCGAGTACCAAGAGAAGGCGTACGCCGCGGGCCGAATACCGGGAAGCTATTTCCGTCGAGAGGGCCGACCTTCTGAGGCAGACATTCTCGTTTGCCGCCTCATGGACAGGCCAAGTCGTCCACTCTTTCCAAAAAGCTGGCGAGTCGACACTCAGCTCATCGCCAATGTAATCAGTTTTGACGCTGAGATTCCAACAGACGTCCTTGCGATGACTGGCGCATCGGCTGCGATTCACATCTCGGATCTTGTTTGGGATGGTCCCATGGCCGGAATCCGTGTCGGACGGATCGACGGGAAATTTATTGCGTATCCGACCTTTTCTCAACGAGAAGAGAGCGACCTCGATATGATCGTGGCTGCAACCCGTGACGCGATTGTCATGGTGGAGGGCGAGATGAAAGAGGTCTCCGAGTCCACCGTTATTGACGCGATTCTTTTTGCTCACGAGTCGGTTCAGCCAATTCTTGATCTGCAGGAAAAGATTCGCGCTGCTGTCGGCCGACCAAAGCGAGAGCATGTTGAGCCGGAGTTAAACCCGGAAATTCTTAGCGCTGTTCGAGAGCTCGGCGCAGCAAAAATATCCGAAGCACTTTCTGTGCGAGAAAAACATGCTCGCTCAAGCGCATTATCAACACTCGGTAAAGAAATTACCGCGGCTCTTTGTGACGAAGGAAAGCCATTCGTCGGCGAAGAAAAGCAGGTTGATGAGGCTTATGGGAAAGTCCGTAAGAGCGTGGCTCGCCAAGCAACTGTCGATACGAAAACTCGTATCGACGGACGAAAGCTCGACGAAATTCGGCCGATATCCTGCGAAGTGGGAATCTTGCCAAGTGCCCACGGCTCGGCGTTGTTCACGCGTGGTGAGACTCAAACTCTTGTTACTTGTACCTTGGGAACGAAGTACGACGAGCAGCGTATGGATTCACTCCGTGGCGAAGTTAAAAAGAAGTTCATGCTTCACTACAATTTCCCGCCGTTCTGTACTGGCGAGACCAAGATGATTCGCTCGACTTCCCGTCGAGAGATTGGGCACGGAACCCTGGCGAGCCGCTCGGTTGAACAGGTGATTCCAAAGCATGAAGACTTCCCTTACACGATTCGCGTCGTGTCTGAGGTTCTTGAATCAAACGGTTCGTCTTCCATGGCGTCGGTTTGCGGCGGCTCTCTTGCGATGATGGACTGCGGTGTTCCGCTCTCGGCGCCGGTCGCGGGAATCGCTATGGGGCTAATGAAAGAAGGGGAACAGTACGCAGTGCTTTCCGATATCCTTGGAGACGAGGATCATATCGGTGATATGGACTTCAAGGTAACCGGGTCCAAAGAGGGCATTTGCGCTCTTCAGATGGATATAAAACTGAAAGGTGTCTCCCGAAGTATTCTTGAACAAGCGCTCGAGCAAGCGCGTCAAGGAAGGATTCATATCCTAGATAAAATGGGCGAAGCATTGGCTAAGCCTAGACAAGAGCTTTCAGATAATGCGCCGAGGATTGTCAGCATGCAGGTCAAACCCGACAAGATCCGGGACGTTATCGGACCTGGTGGAAAAACCATCCGCGCTATTGTCGAGCAGACCGGTGCTCAGATTGACATCGACGATGCTGGCATTGTGAGTATCGCTTCTGCAGATGGACGTTCGCTTAAACAAGCGATGGATCTCATCAAAGGGCTCACAATGGACGCAGAAGTCGGCAAGTTCTACTCTGGTATTGTGAAGAGAGTGGTTGAGTTCGGCGCGTTTGTCGAAATCATGCCCGGGACCGACGGTCTTGTTCATATCTCGGAACTTGCACCGGAAAGAACTCGCAATGTGACAGACGTCCTCGATGAGGGCGATGAAGTCATTGTGAAATGCATTAATGTTGATAGAGACGGCAAGATTCGCCTCTCTCGCAAAGAAGCGCTGGACGCTAACCCAGACGACGTCCTGAATTTCGTAGCATAGGCTCTTTCTGCCCCCCTTTGTGGGGGCTAGGCCCTTCTCAACCCTCGGAGGCACGATGACTCAGAGTATTCAAGTTCGAAGGCTGCGAGACGACGTCGAGGTTCCTCGCTACATGAGCGAGGGCGCAGCTGGTTTGGACCTTGCCGCAGCAATCGACGAGCAAATTACGATTAAGCCGATGGCCAGGGTCGCCGTTTCGACGGGGCTCGCCTTCGCCATTCCAATGGGATTCGAAGGGCAGGTGCGGCCGCGATCTGGAGCTGCCTTTAAACAGGGGCTCACCGTGGTTAACGCGCCCGGTACCATCGATAGTGATTATAGAGGGGAGGTTAAGGTGCTCCTCGTCAACCTAAGCGACAAAGAAGTCTTTATCTCCAAAGGGGACCGAATAGCCCAAATGGTGATAGCGCCCGTGGTTCAGTGTCAGCTCGAAGAGGTGACAGCCCTTTCTGATACCCAAAGAGGTGAGGGTGGTTTTGGATCAACCGGAGTGAAGTAACTGTGGAAGAGGACCACCGCAGCCGGTTAGATGACACGGAAGTATTGCCTCCGAAGCGAACAAGTTTTCGACTACCGCTTCTGGTTCTTTTCTGTGTGGGCGTCTTGGTTACGTTCGCGTTCTGGGTGAGTAGGCGGCCCATTCCCTATGCGCCTGAATACGGAGGTATTAGCCGCACACAGCAGCCGGGGCTCAGTGTTGACGAGGCGTTAAAACAGGCAAGCGAGAAGATCGAACGAGAAAAAAGAACAACAAAGACCAAATCCCCTTCCGGCGAAACACCGGCTGCTTTTGAAGCGCCTGAAAAGAGAGAAATCGAGCCAACCCTTCCGCCTGTTACGCCACCAGCAACGGGGGCGCCGCTTGCGGAGAACGAAGAAGAGGGCAGTTGCCCTGTTGGGATGGTCGTCGTTGAGACTAGCGATAGCTCCTTTTGCATCGACAAATTTGAGTACCCCGGTGAAGGCGAAATTCCTCGCACCCAGGTGTCGTGGCAGGAGGCGAGCGACGTTTGTGAAAAAGACGGAAAACGTCTTTGCTCAGGAAAAGAGTGGCAGTCCGGGTGCCGAGGGCAAACGAAACAGTTGTTTCCCTACGGAGGCCGCTATCGACGCGGCCAATGCAACACCAGCCTGGGTCCTCCAAAGAAGGTGGCTGCAGCGGGTACTTTTTCAAAGTGCGTAAGCCCTGTTGGAGCTTTGGATATGGCAGGGAATGTGTCGGAATGGGTGGCGCCGGGCGGTTTCACTAAAGGGGGCTCGGCCAAGGACGGGACGGATGGGCGATGTCCCAGCAAAGAGGTCCGATACCGGAAGCGTTTCAACGACGTCGGTTTTCGCTGTTGCAGAGATAGGTAGTCAATAGAACCGATAGGTTAGGTCCTGTTTCTTAGTTTGTTGGTTGCTTTGTTTTCTGGCCCTTGCGGGCGGGGGCGACTCTCGATAAAAGGCCGTCAAACCAATGATCAACCGCTACAGCCGACCCGATTTCGCCGCGCTGTGGACAGATGCGGCTCGGTTCGCGACCTGGTTGGAAATTGAGCTCGGTGCCTGCCGTGCCATGGAAGCCCGAGGTGATGTTCCGCAGGGAACCGCGGATAAGGTGTCGAAAGCGGCTACTGGCAAATTGTCTGCTGAGAGAATCTTGGAAATAGAAGCTACCTGCCGCCACGACGTAATAGCTTTCCTCACTCATGTCGAAGAGCTTGCCGGAGAACCGGCTCGGTGGCTGCACCTTGGAATGACGTCTTCGGATGTACTGGATACTTCGCTCGCGGTTACAACCCGCGTCGCTCTGGAAAAAATTCTTGAAGGCATCGATAAAGCGTTAGCTTCTCTCAGTGGCAAGGCGCAGCAATTTAAGGACACCCCATGTATTGGGCGCTCCCACGGAATCCATGCGGAGCCAACCACGGCGGGGCTTGTCTTTGCTCGTTTTTACTCTGAGTTGAATCGAGCTAAAACGAGAGTAGAACGAAGTAGAGAAATTATCTCCGTTGGGAAAATCGCAGGTGCTGTAGGGACCTACGGAAATTTGAGCCCTGAGATTGAAGAGGAAACGCTAGCAGGGCTTGGGTTAAGGCCAGAGACCGTGGCGAGTCAGGTCGTGGCTCGTGATAGGCACGCTGAAGTGCTGAACTCTTTGGCCTTTGTCGGGGCCGCGGCGGAACAAGTGGCAATTGGCGTCCGCCATTGGCAACGGACCGAAGTGGGCGAGGCAGAAGAAGGGTTTGGAAAGGGCCAAAAGGGCTCGTCAGCTATGCCTCACAAGAAAAATCCAATCTTGTCTGAGAATTTGACAGGGCTAGCTCGGCTCCTTCGAGGGTATGCGGGGGTTGCGTTCGAGAATATTGCGCTCTGGCACGAACGCGATATTAGTCACTCAAGCGTAGAGAGAATCTCCCTGCCGGATGCCACCATCTTGACCGATTTTTTGTTGGCGCGTTTGACTCGGTTGGTTGAGGGCTTAGTCGTTCACCCGAAGAGAATGATGGATAACCTCGAGATGACCGGGGGCTTGTGCTTCTCGGGGACTGTACTGCTAGATTTAGTCCGCAAAGGTCTGCCTCGACAACGAGCCTACGAACTTGTGCAACGTTCTGCTCTCGCTGCTCACAGGGGCGAAGGTACCTTTCGGAAAAATCTTGGAGAAGACAACGAGATCGCTTCTCTCTTGTCCCAAGAGGAATTGGATCGTTGCTTTGATTTAACTCACCAGCTTCGTCATACCCACGCAATTTTCGAAAGGGCGTTTCGCTCGGTTTGAAAAACGTGGCAATCAATCCGTGGAGTGACTGTGAACGAAGATTTTAGGGTATTGGCAAAAGAGAGGCTCGCTAACACGCTTGATGGGACGCACTTTAAACAATTTGGAGAGGTGTATCAGGGTAAGGTTAGAGACTGCTACGTACGCAATGGCCACCGAGCTATCGTAGTTAGCGATCGAATATCGGCATTTGATCGGGTACTGGGTACAATTCCTTTTAAAGGCCAGGTTCTCAATCAAATCGCTGAGTATTGGTTCAAGGAAACTCTCGAAATAGCACCCAATCATATGGTTTCTGCCCCCGATCCGCAGGTCATGATCGCAGTGGAGTGCGAGCCGCTCCCGGTTGAGTTTGTTATGCGGAGTTTTCTAACTGGGGTTACCTCAACGTCAATTTGGCAGTCCTACTTGAGAGGTGACCGTGAGTTCTGTGGTCACCGTTTACCAGAGGGTATGAGAAAGAACCAACGGCTAGAGCGACCTCTTTTGACACCTTCCACAAAGGCGGAAAAAGGCGGGCATGACGTTTCTGTTTCCAAACAACATCTCTTGGAAATGGGTGCAGTGTCGGAAACGGATTTTGATGAAGCGGCGGCGATGGCCGCTAGACTCTTCGCGTACGGTCAGAAGAGAGCGTTGGAAAGAGGTCTAATCCTGGTTGACACCAAGTATGAAATAGGGCGCACCAAAGAAGGGAAGCTGGTCTTTATAGATGAGATTCACACTCCTGATTCTTCGAGGTATTGGTACGCGGATTCCTACGAAATGCGTTTCGCCGCGGGCGAAGAACCTCGAAGTCTCGACAAAGAATTTTTGCGGCGCTGGATGGCGGAAACCCATGGTTATACAGGCGACGGTGAGCCACCAGCATTGACTGATGACATCAGGGTGGAAGCGGCGTGTCGCTATGTGGAGACATACGAACGTATGACTGGTGAGAGTTTCAAGCCGGCCCTGGGCGATCCGAATGCACGAATTGAGAAAACGTTAGGAGGGGTCCTTTGAAGGCTCGAGTATTTGTTACTTTGAAAACAGGAGTGCTGGACCCGCAGGGGCAGGCAGTGGAAAAGACGCTGGCGAGACTTGGTTTTGATGGGGTTTCGGATGTCCGAATCGGGAAAATGGTCGAGTTAAACCTCGACGCGAAAACAGTCAAAGAAGCCGAAGAAAATGTGTCTGAAATGTGTGAGCGGCTAATCGCTAACACGGTGATCGAAAACTATCGGGTGGAAATTGAGTAGATGTCATTTCGGTTCGGAATAGTTCGCTTTCCAGGAAGCAACTGCGATGACGATGCGTTGCACGTGGTAGATGAAGTCCTTGCTCCGCTTGGCAGCGAAGGCGTCATGATATGGCACAAGGATACTGACCTGCCCACTGTCGACGCTATCGTGGTACCTGGAGGGTTTTCCTATGGAGACTATCTGCGCGCAGGGGCCATCGCGGCGAAGTCGCCCATTATGGACGCAGTCCGAAAATATGCGAATGACGGAGGGCCTGTACTAGGGATTTGCAACGGGTTTCAGGTGCTCTGTGAATCAGGCCTTCTCGAAGGAGCGCTTGTTCGCAATCGAGATCTTCGTTTTGTTTGTCGTGACGTTTACTGTCGTGTTGAAGGGCGACCGACTCCGTTTACCCAAGCAATCCCTGCCGGGCGATCGGTTCGTATGTCTGTCGCTCATGCGGAGGGGCGCTACCAACACCCCGACATCGAACGATTGGAGTCGGAGGGGCAGGTTGTTTTTCGATACGTCAGTGCAGACGGAGATGCCAATGACGATGCATGTCCGAACGGGTCTATTAATCAAATAGCGGGGGTTTGCAACGCTGCAGGAAACGTTCTGGGCCTCATGCCGCACCCAGAGCGGGCTTGTGAGAATGTCTTAGGAAATGGAGGAGAAGAAGGGCGCTGGGTTTTTGAGTCTGTAATTGCATGGAAAAATGGCGGCCCAGCTCGCGTAGGAGGATCCCATCACTAAGAAAACGGAACCCCTTGTTGATGCCGAATTGGCGTCTTCTCATGGACTGAGCGCCGAGGAATACGGGAAGCTTTGCAATGCTCTAGAGAGAACCCCGACTTACACGGAACTTGGCATCGTATCGGTGATGTGGAGCGAGCATTGTTCCTACAAGTCTTCGCGAAAACATTTGAAAAAATTACCGACCAAGGCCCCTTGGGTCATTCAAGGGCCAGGTGAAAACGCTGGTGTTATTGATGTCGGTGACGGGCAGGCTGTTGTCTTTAAAATGGAGAGCCATAACCACCCTTCTTTCATCGAGCCCTACCAAGGAGCGGCGACCGGAGTTGGGGGGATTTGTCGCGATGTCTTCACTATGGGCGCTCGGCCGATCGCAATCGCCGATTGTCTCCGCTTTGGTTCGCCGGAAAAACAAAGGACTGCCTATCTTGTTAGTGGAGTCGTTTCAGGCATTGCCGGGTATGGGAA
This sequence comes from uncultured Kofleriaceae bacterium, assembly GCA_964410875.1. Lineage (GTDB taxonomy): Bacteria > Myxococcota_A > Polyangia > Haliangiales > Haliangiaceae > CAYPIX01. The sequence continues at coordinate 8,267 of CAYPIX010000082.1, read as the reverse complement.
TTCGTTTGGTGTTCCCACTGTCGCTGGTGATGTGGGCTTCGATGAGAGTTATGACGGCAATATTTTGGTCAACGCGTTTTGCTTGGGCGTGGCCAAGTCGGACAAGATTTTCTTGGCTGCTGCCGAAGGGGTCGGAAACCCAGTCGTTTATGTGGGCGCGAAGACCGGGCGCGATGGAATTCACGGTGCGACCATGGCGTCCGCGGAGTTTGATGAGAATTCGGAATCAAAGCGTCCCGCTGTTCAGGTGGGCGATCCGTTTATGGAGAAGCTACTTCTCGAGGCGTGTTTGGAACTGATGGCTTCGGATTCGGTTGTGGGTATTCAAGATATGGGCGCCGCCGGGTTGACCTCGTCCTCGGTTGAGATGGCTGCTAAGTCAGGGGCTGGCATTGTCCTGGATCTCGAATCCGTTCCTCAGCGTGAAACCGGGATGACGCCTTACGAAATCTGTCTTTCAGAATCCCAAGAGCGAATGCTGATGGTTTTGCGAGAGGGCAGGGAGCAAGAGGCTCTTGATATTTTCGCGAAGTGGGATCTAGACGCTGCAGTCGTAGGCCGAGTCACTGATTCCGGGCGAGTCGTAATTCGAAACAACGGAGAGACCTTTGCGGATTTACCGGCAGCACTTCTTGCGGAAGGATTGGTTTACGACCGACCAAGGAAAAGGCCTGCTTATTTGGCTGAGACGGCTCGGTTGCAGATTAACGACGTCTCTCGTCCCTCGATCTCCGACGCATTGATGCTTTTGCTAAGCTCACCGAATATTGCCAGTAAAGAGTGGGTCTTTACCCAGTACGATTACAATGTCCGTCATGGAACAGTGGTCCGACCAGGCGAAGCCGGCGCGGGGGTTGTACGCTTGCCAACGCCCGATGGTCGCGGGGGGGGGACGAAGGCCGTCGCAATATCTGCCGGTTGCAATTCGCGATGGGTTTACCTCGATCCGTATGAAGGTACGCGGCTTTGTGTGGCGGAAGCATATGCGAATCTCGTCGCTGTCGGCGCGAAGCCCCTTGCCACAACGAATTGTCTAAATTTCGGCAACCCGGAAAAGCCGGAGATTATGTGGCAGTTTGCCGAGTCGGTTCGAGGTCTTGGCTCCGCTTGCCTTGAGCTCGAAACACCCATTATTTCAGGTAACGTCTCGCTTTATAATGAAACGGAGGGAAGGGCGATCCGCCCAACTCCGATGCTCGGAATGGTTGGAGTTATAGAAAACGTCGAAAACACGGCAACCACGAGTTTTGCTGGTCCTGGGCAGCACGTCTTTCTGGTTGGTTCTGCGTCTGGATCGCTATCAGGATCTGAGTACTTATCGGTGTGTCTCGGCAAATCCCAGGGAACCATGCCTGAATTGATTTTGACCAAGCACAAACCTGTTTTCGATGTGGTCCGGGGCCTAATCGCTGACGGCATGGTGTCGTCTGCGCAGGACATTTCAGATGGTGGCCTTCTTATTGCTGTCTCTGAATCGTGTATTCTTGGTTCGGTTGGCGCCGATTTAACTGTCCCGAAAACTGCGGGCAGTCCTGAAGACTTACTTTTTGGTGAAGGTCCGGCTCGGTTCGTTATCGCGGTCGACGACGGAAGTTTGGAGGCGGTCACGAGCCGACTGAGAAGCGCGTCGGTTGAGTTCTGTCGCCTGGGGGTGACCGACGGGGACTCGCTTCGGATCTCGATAGAGGGCAGCCCGGATAGAATTGATTTCTCGGTTGACGACCTTTCGCTCGCCTGGCGAAACGGGTTTAGAAACGGTGTCGAACGAGCGTGACGCAACAAGGTTTGCTGTTGGTAGACATACCCAGCAAATGGAAGCTACTAACACGGTCGGAGTCATCGTCCGTCGTAGGCCGGGACGCTGATTCCCCACCACAATTTCGATCAGTTTGGGGAGCCGGGCGGCGAAAAAAATGAGCCCTGGGACAACGCAAATGGATGAAATGGCCAGGGCGGTTGCTGTCCAAGAGAGGGACGACACCGAATTTACAAATTTAGGGACTACTTTTGCGGCCAGTGCGAGGTTGACGGCCACTGTTGCGGGCTCGGCCCAGTCGTTCTCTGCGGCTAGAGCAACTGCGCAAAATGCGAGTAAAGCGGCCAAACCTGTTACCGGGCCGGACGGGCCTGGGACTGCGAATGCTGAAAGGGCAGCGCCAAAAGCGCTGATCGCCACCAACATCCTCGGACGTAGCAGTCCTGTAGAGTTCCCCCGCACAATTACAATTGTAACGCAATAGTGACAATTGCGCTAGGGTGGAAAAGCGGTGAGCCGGGCGCATACATTGTGCTACCTTGCCGTCAGATCACAGAAAATGTGTGGGGTATTCGGCATATACGAGCATGACGAGGCCGCGAACATCGCGTATCTCGGACTCCACAGTCTTCAGCATCGGGGGCAGGAGTCTGCCGGGATTGTAACCAGCGATGGAAAGCGACTTCGGAGACAAGTCGCTATGGGCTTGGTCGCCGACAAGTTTGACTCAGAGTCCTTGTCGAGGCTGCCCGGGCGCTCTGCGATAGGGCACGTTCGATATTCCACGACGGGGGCCTCGGAAGTGCGCAATGCACAACCCTTCGTTTTTGAATACGCCCACGGCGGTGTCAGCATTGCGCACAACGGCAATCTTGTGAACGCGGGCCGAGTACGGAAAAGACTCGAAGAGTCAGGATCGATTTTTCAAACTGATAGCGACACGGAAGTCCTGGTGCATCTGATGGCGCAGTCGCACGAACCCGATACCCTTGAGCGTTTGGTGTCGGCCCTTCGGCAGGTTACAGGTGCGTACTCTCTCTTGATTCAGACTGAATCGAAGTTAATCGCTGTTCGTGATCCACATGGGTTTCGCCCGTTGGTCATGGGGCGACTAAAGGATGCGACGGTGTTTTCCTCGGAGACTTGCTCGTTCGAGCTTATCGAAGCAGAGTTCGACAGAGAGATTGAACCTGGGGAAATGGTCGTTGCCGACGGCAAAGCGGTTCGTTCTTATCGGCCTTTTGAAAGTCTTCGGCCGCCGGAACCAAAGCGATTCTGTGTCTTCGAGCATGTGTACTTTGCTAGGCCGGACAGCGACTTCGATAGTCAGTCGGTGTATCAGTCCCGCGTGCGTTTGGGGCGCCAGCTTGCCGCTGAGCACCCTGTCGAAGCGGATGTTGTTATTCCGGTGCCTGATTCTGGAATACCTTCTGCCATCGGTTATGCACGTGAGTCGAATATCACCCATGAAGTGGGTCTAATACGCTCTCACTACGTCGGTAGGACGTTTATCGAGCCGCAAGAGAGTATTCGGCATTTCGGGGTTCGCTTGAAACTGTCTCCGGTTCGGTCTGTCGTTGATGGAAAGCGCGTCGTTGTAATTGACGATTCGCTGGTACGAGGAACGACATCGCGAAAGATTGTCGCCATGCTTCGGGCAGCGGGTGCCAAGGAGGTGCACCTGCGAATAGCCGCACCGCCAACCACCCACTCGTGTTTTTACGGAATTGATACCCCCACGAGGGAAGAACTGATCGCTTCTTCCAACTCTGCAGAAGATATTTCTAGGTACGTTGGCTGTGACAGCCTCGCTTACTTGTCCCATGACGGAATGATGTCGGCGGTTGGAGCCAACGACAGTGGCGACGGGTTTTGCTCGGCTTGTTTTACGGGCGATTATCCGGTGGCTCTTGGGAATGACGGTGGTCAGCTTATTCCGTTACGAGTCCCTTCAGAATCGTAAGTAACCATGGCTATCGAAGAAAAAAAGGCATTGCGTCAATCTCTTGTGGAGCTTTCGAAAGTATTCGACGAGCTCCGGGGGCATCTTTGACGTTGAGGCAAAAAGAGACCGGATAGCTGAACTAGAAGCGTCAGCGGCGAGTGAAGGCTTCTGGGATGATCCAAGCGGGGCACAAGCAGTTCTCCGAGAAACCAAGCTCGCCAAGAACGTTGTTGAGACGTATGACAAGTGGAGCGCGCGCGTTGAAGACGCCGTTGTGCTTCTCGATCTGGCCGAGGAAGCCGACGATGAGGAATCCGCAGGAGAGGTGGCCACTGCGATAGCGGAAATTCAAAAGGCCGTCGACGATCTGGAATTTCAACGAATGCTCAGCGGGGAAGACGATTCTTGTTCCGCTGTGGTTTCAATCAATGCCGGAGCGGGCGGTGTAGACGCAGCAGACTGGGCCGAGATGCTCCTAAAGATGATTGTGCGCTACGGCCAAAAGAAGGGCTGGAAGATAGACGTCGTTGATGAGCAGCCTGCTGAGGAGGCTGGTATTCGAGGAGCGACTCTTGTGGTTGATGGCGAATACGCTTACGGCTTGTTGAAGGCGGAAATAGGAGTTCATCGGCTGGTACGTATTTCTCCGTTCGACGCCAATGCAAGGCGGCAGACCTCATTTGCAGCGATCGATGTTTCTCCAGACATTGATGACAGTATCGAAGTTGATATCGACGAGTCTGATCTTCGTATTGATGTTTATCGAGCGAGCGGCGCTGGTGGCCAGCACGTAAATAAGACGGAGTCTGCCGTCCGCATTACGCATCTGCCGACCAATATTGTCGTTCAATGTCAGAATCAACGTTCTCAGCACAAGAACAAGTCATCGGCTATGCGAATTTTGCGTTCGCGCCTGTACGAACATCTAAAGGCCGCGCAGGATGCAAAGGCGGCGGAAGCTGCAGGTGAGAAAAAGAAAATAGAATGGGGCTCTCAGATTCGTTCATATGTCCTAGCTCCATATCGGCAGGTCGCAGATCATCGAACGGACTTAAAAGTTGGAAACGTAGACGCCGTTCTAGACGGAGACCTGGACCCGTTTATACGAGAATACCTTCTCCAGGAGTCAGAGTAGTTTCGCTTAGCTCGCTACTCGCTACTCGCTACTCGCTAGTCGATAAGGACAGCACCGCAGGGGAATTCTGCCGCCAGTGACACATTGTCCGTTTCTCTGAAGGTCGTGCACGATGCGCCAAGAAGTTCAAGTGTGGTTTCGTTTTTGACTTGCCAATCGGTTCCATAATTGATGGAGGCCCCATTTAGAATTACCGTTCCCGTGTTTGCCTCATCCATAACGACTGAGGCGTTGAGTGTGAACTCACAACTTCTTGCGCCACGAATAATAGTGTTGAAGTCGGTAACCATTTGCTCGGTGTTGTTGGCAACAAAGAACGGCGCAGTGCCAGATGCTAGATTCTGACCTCGACCCGCGTTGGCCACGCGCTGAAGATGGTCCTCGGAAACACCGGACCCGACGCTCAGGACAAAGGTCTCAACGCCCATATCGAATGCCGTCTGTGTGGCCTGCTCAGAGAGAACCTGTGCATCTGCCGTTTGCGGGTTCGGAACAGCGCATGTGTCAGGATCTCCGTCGGTTGCTAGAACGATGATGCGCGGGCCGTCGGAAGCTGGGAAGTTTTCAGCGACCTGTAAAATGGACTCACCGGTTGGGGTATCGGCCTCAGGCGCGTTATCAGCAAATAGGGTCCTAACTTCACCCACTGTTGCAAAAGATGGTTCTACAGCGCGAAGAATCGGGCATTGATCTGGAACAGAACCGCCGCCAACACTGTTGTAGAGCGTTGTGCCAAATCGGATTCTATCGCCGAGCACCGTCATGACGCCGTCGGTTTCATCGGTTAAAGCGTCTCTAACTGCTTCCCAGCGTGTTTGTCCCGCTTGAAAAGTTGCGTTCATGCTCCCCGACCGGTCAACCAATACAATAACGGTTGGAATTACTGGCTCGACGTTTACTAGTACGTTAGGACATTCATCGTTACCACCGCCGCCGGAGGACACGCAAAGTCCACGACTACTGCAGACTTCGTCGCTTTCGCATTCATCACCGTCAGCATTACAGAAGGAATCACAAGTGCCTTGGGAGTTACAGTGGAAACCGATGCCACATTCCACGTCGAGAACACAACCGGTTTGGCAGATAGGGGGCGGACTGGGCAGTTCACAGAGGCTCACGTCTGGCTCGTTGTCATCTTGGTCGCCTGGCTCATCGTCGATAGGCGGCGGCGGAGCTGGGGCTTCTGTTGTTTCCGAGCAGGTTGCCAACAAGAAAACCGACAGCAAGGCCCAAGGGAGTCGAGAAAATCGGGTCATGAACAACACTCATTCTACCAGATAGGCTCGAGGGGTGGGGGCTTCTCTTGGGATCTGTGACGCGCGAAAGGTACCCCTTTGTAGGGTACCTTCGGTCTTTTTGTTACGGGTTCTGGCTAGCGCTGCCGTAACAACAATGAGTTGGCACTATGCATCGATACCGTCGGAGGTATCTGCTGTCACGTCCACTGTCAACCCGGGAGCCGTTTGTGGACACGTCTCAAGTTCTTGTTCACAGGATTGAGCGGTGAACAAGTTTTCTTCAGGGCAATCGTTGATGTCGGTAATGTCTTCGCGGCCGTCAAGGCACGTAGGGGGTTCTTCGGTACACACCTGGCTGGCCACAACCTCAAACCCCACCTGGTTGTAGGAAACTCGATACCTGTTCTCGCCCTCAATTTCGGCAATAGAGAGTGTTCCGCCGATGGAACCAGCCACGTTGTCTTCGGAAAACACACCGACAAACGCAGAGTCTTGGCTGGTCCCGCTCAAGTCATAGGTTCCTGCAATCGTACTTCCTTGCATGTTGGCCTCCATGACAAGTACGACGCCCTCGGATTCTATAACCACCTGGAGCGATTCAAGACTAGGGAGCTCTCCTGTTGGCTCGACGCGGAAGAAAGTGGCAGTTGCACCGTTGGTAGCAAATGCGCTTGTGGCTCCTTCGCAGGCACTAGAAACGTCGAAAACAAAATCGTTATTGGGACCATTATCTCCACCGCCGCCGCACGCGACTAAGCCCAGAACTGCGAGAGACAAAAACATCCTATTTTGCATTCTTTGAGTGATTGCAAAGGGTTTGCCAGGTGCAATCCGTGTCGAATTAATAGGTTGGAGTGTCTCCTAGGCAAATTTTGCCAGGACCAAGACCAGGTTGGAGGGCGCACCCCCAGGTCGGCGATTAGAATAGCCCTGGATTCCTGCTATCTTTAACTGTGTTGAGAGTCGCACTAGCATGTTGTTTGGCCGTCTTCTTTTTGACAGGAGTAGCTTCGGATTCGTTTGCGGATAGTGCCCCGTCATTCGATTTGCCGGTGGTACAGGGGGAAGGACCGGGCTCCCTCGAAGAGCTGAAGGGCCAAATTGTACTTGTGGAGTTTTGGGCGACCTACTGTGGCTGGTGTAGATCGACCCATCCAAGGCTTAAAAAGCTCTCTCAAAAATACAAACCATCGCTAGCCGTCTTGGGTATCTCCTCGCAAGGGTTCAAACGACTTTCCAAGTACCTTCGGAAACACAGGTTGGGGTTCACGGTACTTCACGACAAAAAAAGACGGATCGCTCGGAAATATGGCGTTGAAGGAACACCCTCTGTTGCTTTGATTGGTAGGAAGGGAGAACTTCTCTTCTTTGGGGCTGGTCTTAGAGCCGTGGACCACGCTGTATCGCTGGCCGAAGAGAAGCTCGCGCGATAGAAGCTGTCACGGGTTGGATAACGCTTTTTCTATGTCGACTAATAAGTCTTTGACCCGCTTCTTGCGTGGGCCATAGGAAAGCTGGACCGCTTTTTGGGCTACGGGCAGGGCTTCGGAATTTCTCTTTAGAAGGTGTAGGGCTGAAGCGAACCGATAGGCAGGGTCGTATTCGTTCGGAAGAGCTTTGTAGGAATTTTCAAGTGTTGGGAGAACTCTTTCAGTCTGGTCGAGGTATATTGAAACTTCGAGAAGCGGCCAGTTGTATGTCATTGCAGCGAAAGGAGACGGCGCGTTTTCTATGGTTGTTTCAAGAAGGGCGAGTTGCTGAGTCGCAATTTTCTTAGCGGCTTCGGCTTTCCCTAGGGTGGTCTTTATTTCGCGAAGAATTCGCATCGAGTCGCTTCGGTCGTCGACAGATAATGGAGCAGCTGCATTCGCAAGGGCTTTCTCAATCAATTCCGATGAAAGCTCAAGCGTAGACTGTTTTTCCTTAGCACCGACTTTGCCGGCGTTTTTGTCCACGCACTTTGTGACGTAGTAAACGTAGTCCGCCAAGCTGGCAGTAGAACCTTGAGCCGCGATGTCGAGATAACTCTTGGCCTTAGCAAGGGGGCATTCCCCGCCTCCTTTGAGAGATGATGAGATCCACTTTATTGCAGTTTCCGGGGCAAGAGGCCAGTCTGTGGGCGCCTTGTCTAAGGCTGCAGCATAACTCTTTGTTGCAGTTTCAAAGGTTGACTGCTGAAAGGACTGGTCACCC
>CAYPIX010000081.1:0-16608 GCA_964410875.1 uncultured Kofleriaceae bacterium | reverse complement strand
GCTCTTAGGGAGCACGATAAAGCCTGGCTGCTGGAACAGCTCGGATCTCGACTCAGTGCCAACGGTGATTTGATAGTCACCTCCGCAGACCACCGAAGCCAACATAGGAATAGAAAAGACGCCAGAGTCAAATTAGTCGAGATTGTCTCAAGAGCGCTGAAGCGCCCTGTAAACCGCAAGAAGACCCGTCCAACTCGCGCTTCAGTCGAACGCCGGGTGCAAGCAAAAAAACAAGCCGGACAGAAAAAACGAGGCCGGGCTTGGAAGCCGGACGACTGAAGAGCAATTGCGGCCGCAGGTGCTTGATTCGGTTTAGTAAGATCTAGGCTTAGACCCGTGTCACTGTTCCGAGGTAGCCTGGTTCCGTATGCAGCTTCGTGATGTCGACGAGGGGTTGGTTTCCAAATTACGTGATGAGCTAGGTCTCTTGTCTACCACTGCTCGTTGCCTAGTCGCTCGAGGGATTGACGATACGGAAACGGCAAAAGCTTTCCTGGCTCCTCGCCTTGGAAGCCTGCGGCCTCCTACTGGTCTTGCTGACCTTTCAAAAGCCGTGGACCGAATTGCACAAGCGGTGACCGGTGGGCAGAAAATTGGCTGCTTTGGGGACTATGATGTCGACGGTGTTTCCACCTGTGCTCTCCTCACGGGGTACTTGCGTTCTTATGACGCTGAGGTCGTTCCAAGAGTCGCCACTCGTCAGGGCGGGTACGGGTTTGGTCTCGAACACGCGAATGCCTTGCTCGACGAAGGATGCCAACTCATCATAACGGGCGATTGCGGGACGAGTGACATTGCTTCGATCGAAGCGTGTCGAGCAAAAGGAGTAGATGTCGTCGTGATCGATCACCACACGGTTCCGACTTTGTCGCCGGATGATCCACACCCGGCATTCGCGCTTGTAAACCCGTTTCGACCCGACTCTGATTTTCCCTTCCGCGGTATGGCCTCCGTTGGGTTAGCTTTTTACGTGGCCGCTGCCATTCGCACGCGGCTCGATGGGCCTAAGCAAGCATTGATGGCTGAACTCGACTTGGTTGCGCTCGGAACCGTGGCGGACCTCGTTCCACTGGCTGAGGAAAATCGCATTCTCACCACCCATGGACTGCACCAGTTGAATCGAGCCCCACGTTTGGGGATTCGCGCTCTTCTTTCCGCTGCGAAGGTCGAAGACAAGCGAATTACCGAACGCACAATCGGCTGGAAAATTGGTCCAAGACTTAACGCTCCTGGGCGCCTTGGCGATGCGAAACCCGCTCTTGAACTTCTTTTGGCCAAAGAGCCACAGGAGGCAGACCGCTTTGCCCAGATCGTGGAGAAAGCCAACGCCGACCGTCGCGAAGCCCAAGAATCAATACGTAAAGCGGTGGAAACCCAATTAGAAAAGGTACGTAACGACAGCTGTGTGGTCCTTGCTGGAGAGGGGTGGGCCTGGGGTGTCGTGGGTATCGTCGCTTCTCGCATTGCGGAAGAGACGGGGCGTCCTACATTTATTATAGGGGTCGATCCGGAGACCGGAGAAGGTCGTGGCTCTGGGCGAAGTGCTCGGGGAATCAACCTGTACTCATTATTAGAAAAGAATCGAGATCTACTAGACCGCTTTGGTGGCCACGCAGCAGCTGCGGGACTAACGGTTGGACGCGACCAAATAGAAAAACTTCGTGAAGGCTTGATCCTCGCGGCAAACGAACAGGAAACCAGTGCAGAGCCAATAGAGCAGGTTGTCGATGCTGAGATTGGACTCCCCGACGTCAATGAGCGTTTGACGAAAGAGCTTCTTTCACTAGGCCCTTTCGGCAAAGGCAATGAAGAGCCAACTCTTACCTGCAGAGGCGTTCGGGTTAACTCTAGTAGACGGGTTGGAGATGGAAGTCATCTCAAGCTCGAACTGGAAGAAGGTGGAACCACAAGGGGCGCTATTGGTTTTGGTTTGGGTGCAAGCGATCCGGGGCCAGACGCGCTTGTAGACGTTGTGTTTGCGCCCATGCTGAACGAGTGGCGCGGTCGCACCAGCGTAGAGCTTGGGCTAAAAACCCTTTCTAAGGCGAACTAGTGGGAAAACTGTTTGCTTGGTTCGTCGTACTCTTTGAATTGGCTTGCGTACTTCTTTGGCTACCGCCTGTTGCACCGAAACTAGCAACCATTTGGACTCTGGGTGTTTCGCTTCAGATTGTCTTGGTACCTGCATCGGTCTTTTTTCTTGCAGTCTTGCTTAACCAGGAGGCGACAACCCCTCTCGTCGATAAGCGTACGCTTGGTTTTGCTCTCGGCCTATGCGGCAGCTTTCTCGCGTTCACGCTCTACGACGCTACCGGTCTCCAACTGGCTTTCGCCGATCCCGATGCTATGAAGGGGTTGCCCACCGAGTTGCTTTTTCAGGGGATGTTTACGGTTTTCATGCCCGCGATGATGGGGGTCTTTCTCTGCGGTTCGGCGCTTGGTTGGACAAAGTGGTTTCGTCGGCGCGGGAACGCGATTTCTCGGGAATTAGGCCTGTGGCTGGTACCCGCTCTTGGGCTAGCCATTGGGGGCTTGTTCGCTTGGGGGCTCCACGCTGAGGCACCGCTGTCTTTCATCACAAGGCTTGTCGATCGCGGGGAGGCTACACTTGGGGCCACGGGGGCTGCAATCCTACCGGTGCTTCTCTCCGTTGCGGGAATTTGGGTGGGCGGAAATTTCCAATCGTAAACGCTCCTCCGCAGGCCTAATAACAGAATTACTTTGCATCATGAAACAGCTCTTGCTGGGGGTGGTCCAGAAGGTGCTGCCAATAGCGATCTGGGTGTTCAAGGATTCCCCGGGTAATTTGAAAATGCGAGGTTTCCTCAAGGGTGATAGGCGACAGGGATTCTTCGTCGAAATTGAGTATTTCCGCGTCGGGGTACGTGAGCAGGATAGGGGAATGCGTTGCGATGACGAACTGACTCTGGCCCTGTCTTACGAGCTTGGCAATATTTGCGAGCAAAGCGAGTTGCCGTTGAGGTGACAACGCCGACTCGGGTTCGTCGAGCAGGAACAGTCCTCGTGTTAATCGGTGGGTGAAGAGTTTTAGAAACGATTCGCCGTGCGACTGTTGGTGGAGAGACTTTCCCCCGTAGCGTAGATAAGGGTTGCCACGGAAATCCGGATCTGCGTCACGTTCATCGAGTAGCGTTGCAAAATTCGCAAACAGTTCGGCGCGGAAGAAATATCCTGCATTCGGTTTTTTTCTGTACGCAGGGCGAAACGAGCGTCCCAGTTCGTTGTCAGTCTCCGGGCCGAGCTTTGTGGCAGCCTCGTTATACCCTCCACCGGTAATTGGTAGTCCGGTAAGGAAGGCTAACGCTTCTAGCAGTGTGGATTTACCGCTGCCGTTCTCGCCAACGAAAAAGGTGACCGGGCGATTGAATGCGAGCCCAAAGTCATTCAGCCATGGAAGGTTAAATGGGAATCGAACAGGGCGTTCTCCGTGCGGTTCTCGCCAATTTACTCCCAGCAGAAAAGGAATGTCTTGTCGATCGGGGTGGCCCATGCCTCAGTTTAAAGCCGTAAGTACTACTTCTTCTCCGGGGTTGTGTGCCACCAGGCCCAAGCCAACAGAACAAACTGAATAGGGAGCCTTCCCCATGCCATGGCAGGGTTCGCGAATGTCTCAGGGAGAGCCGGATCGGAAATGCCCCCCACGACAGCATGGTAAATATTTGCGGGATAGACCGCGATAAGGGTCGCAAATACGCCCCATGCTCCAAGCCGAGCGAAGCGTGGGATGAAGAGCAGCGCGCCGGAGACGATTTCCGCGACTCCGCTGGCATAAACCAAAAAGAGTGGGGCGGGAAGAAACGGAGGCATCAGCGCCACGTACATGTCTGGTTTTAAGAAATGGTTGATGCCCGCGAACACAAAGAACACACCAAGGAGGTGTCTCATGAAAAACTTGATGCGTTGCTTGGTCACCAGACTCATCAAACAAGTTTGGGTGGCGTTCGACGCGAATGCAAGAAAAGCACTTTAACAGCTGTTTCCCTGAACGCTTTTACGTGTAATTACGGAACGGTGAGTTATTCTGATGCTGAGCCCCCTGCGTGTTCTGCCCAACCGGTAGAGAGTATCGCGCTGAGTATCTCTGGCAGGGAGAGAGACATCGGTGACATGTTTGTTCGTAGAGTCTTGCCGGCGGCGAAGTGTCGTTCCGTTGGACCGTTTGTTTTTTTCGACGAGATGGGGCCGGCTGTCTTCGCGCCTGGGGCGGGAATTAGCGTGAGACCGCATCCGCATATAAACCTGGCGACGGTCACCTACCTTTTTGAGGGCGAAATTATGCACCGCGACAGTCTTGGCTTTGCTCAGCTGATTCAGCCTGGGGCTGTGAATTGGATGACGGCGGGGCAGGGGATTGTTCACTCGGAGAGAACAAGCGCAGAGCTGCGAAAGTCGGGATCAAAACTTCACGGAATTCAGGCTTGGTTAGCGCTACCCAAGGAGGCCGAGGAAGTGGAGCCGTCCTTTGCACATCACCCTGCCAACGAATTTTCGACTTTCCAACTCGGGGACACGAACGCTCGACTCATAGCCGGTGAAGGGTTCGGAAAGAAATCGCCGGTTTCAGTTCTGTCTCCGCTTTGTTACGCCGATATTGTCATGGAAGCGGGGCAATCGTTCGTCGTGCCCCGCGAATACTCCGAGCGCGCTATGTATCTTGTCTCTGGAGAAATTCAGGTCGGGACGTCCGCTTTTGGGGCAAGGCAGATGTTGGTGTTAGCGGATGACACGACGCCGGAGGTCTTTGCCAAGGCGAGGAGTCGGCTTATGTTTCTCGCCGGGGAGCCCATGGCCGAACCGCGTCATCTCTGGTGGAATTTTGTTTCAAGTGAGAAGTCGCGAATTGAAAAGGCCAAAACCGATTGGCGGGAGGGACGTTTCCCCGTGATACCGGGCGACGAAGAGGAGCGGATTCCCCTGCCCACAATTCCGTGAATCGTGGAATAAAAGCGCTATCGTTTGCGTTCCATGGATGTGAAAGAAGCAACTCGACTACGTTTAGCCAGTGTTTTTAGCCTGTTGGCGGCAGCGGCGTTGTTGCCCGTTGCTGTGATGAAGAGCGATATGCACATTTTGGTGTGGGTCGCAGTTTTCGGTTTTGTCGGAGCGGGCGCGTTTTGGGCGAAGTCGACGGGCGCGCAAATGGTGGCCCGAGGAGCGATTTGGACCTCGACGTTGTTTAGTTTGTTGATGGGGCATTTGGCGTCGCTGGTATTCACGCTTGACCATGGGTGGGGCGACTACCAGTTTCTTTATTTTGGGCTGATCGCATCTACGTTGCTGGGATGCATTGCTCTTTTGGTCGCCGGGAAGGCAGGCTTGAACAAGAAATCAAAAGTGTTCGCGCCCGCAGCTCATCGAGGCATCCTAACCACCGCGTTGGTGCTAGCGATGGCAGATACGGGCTCGTTGATCCTTTGGGGCGGGCTGGCCTCGGTTTCAGGGGCTGAGTCGACAGGCATCGCTCTTTTGGGGTGCGCACTCTTGATGCTTGTGGGAGTGGTAGGTCTTTTTCGGCTCCGAGTTTGGGCTCTTTTTCTCAATATCTTTGCGAACGTTCTCGTTGCCTGCCTCACAGGGTTTGACTGGATTGACGCAGGTCCTCTGAAGTTACTCTTTGTCACCACGGCCGTTCTTCAGCTTCTTGTGCCGTTGCCGCTGTTTGTTTCCATGGTGACCAAGAAGCCCGTGAAGGAAGGGGGATTCTTTTCTAACTTCGCTCCTTGGATTCCGGGCGCGAGTTTGGTGATTACCATACTGCTTGCGTTGCAACCGCTGTTCGGGGAGTCGGTTCTGATTAGCCTTGGTGCCTGGTTGCTCGGGTAGTCACTCGAGCTCGTTGTATTTGGAGATGGCTGCGGTGCCTGCAGGGCCGTCGGTCGTCGAAGTGACCCACCCGAACATGGCGAATTGCGAGGTGGTTCCATCGCAGTCGAGATCACCTAACGCTGAGGCGGTGAACCCGTCAGCGAACGTACCACTCTGACCGGTAACGGCCGGATCTCCTCTTTTGTATCCATAGGCGTAGAATGCAGGATCTTCCACGCTAAATTGCAACGCCTCCCATGTAGTACCCGGGCCGCCGGGAAGTATGGGATCCCACACGCGCAACAAAGGACTACACTTTTCAGGGATTCCAACTGCGACGCTTACGGCACAGCAATCACTCCCAGCCCAATGCCCAATGGCCGTGCCGGTCGCGAGGCCACCTCTACTTACGCCGAAGGGAGCGGAAGCTCCACCAGATAATTCATTTCTTGGAAATTGAGGTGGCACCGCTGAAATGGATTTGGTTCCATAGTTGGGTTCCAAGTAGTAGGCCCGGGCGCCATCGTAGATGCGTTTGACGAATGTTTTGGCCTCAGACGTCTTGGCCTTGGCGATGTACTTGGTAAATGCCGGAATCGCGACAGCGGCAAGGATGCCGATAATCGCAACGACTATCATCAGCTCGATGAGAGTAAACCCCTTTTCAAACCGCCCCACATCAATATTGTACCCCAAACCGGGAACTTGCAGGGAAGGGCGTGGATCAGGCGACATGTAGCGCAGGACTCGTATGGCCCCTCAATGTCGGTGTCGTCGCTATCCGGTGGTACAAGGGAGCATGGCTCGCGCGCCGCGCTCAACAAAACCGCGTCTCCGCGGAGTGTCTCATGGGGTAGGGGCGGTCCTGCTCCTTCCCGCTATTGCGCTCTGCGTAAGACATGCAGCGACCGATAGTGGCGTCGTCGCCGCTTGGGTCTATTGCATGAGCGTGCTCTTTCTGTTGTCGGTGAGTGCGATCTACCACATTCCGCACTGGAATCCTGTTCCGCGCATGTGGCTGCGACGACTCGACCACACCGCTATCTTCGTACTAATTGCCGGCACCTATACCCCTTTCTGCTTGCTGAGTTTTCCCGTCGTTGGCGAGCAGCTTCTGATAGTTGTGTGGGGGCTTGCCGCGTTTGGTGCGTTGCAATCCATCCTTTGGCCAAAGGCACCCAAGTGGGTAAGCGTCATCCTCTATTTAGCTATGGGATGGATCGTTCTTGCGTATGCAAAGGAATTTCTTGCAGCGTGCGGCGGGACCTCCCTCCTGCTCACTGCCATAGGAGGGGCGCTTTACAGCGTTGGTGCTCTCATCTACGCTCGCCGATGGCCAAACCCGCGCCCCGCGGTTTTTGGCTACCACGAAATTTTCCACGTTTTTGTTCTCGCGGCCTTGGCTTGTCACTACACTGTAGTTTGGCGTTTGGTTGGCTAAGACTCGCTACTGCGTTTCGACGGCACTTGGGAAGCGTTCTTTGATTTCTTCTGGCGTGAGCTGCCGATACTCGATGTCGGGTTGGGCGGCCGCGGGCTCATCGAAAGACCGCAAAAAGTTCTCTGCGCCGGTAGCACAGGGCTTTCGTAGAGCTATGACGGCATAAAGCATCATAGCAAACATGCCGATTCGAAAAATGTCATGGAGAGCCATTCGGCCAAATAGCCGACCTCGCTTGATGCGCGGTATGACTTGGTCTTCTTTGGTCTCTGTTTCTATGTCGTCGTTCATCTCGGTCCTTGCATTTACAGAACTCGGTGCTGGTGGCAGGGCATTCGTTCGCGCACTGCGCTAAGACGACCCGGATCAACTTCGGCGACAGCTAGGCCGACTCCTTGTTTACATTCGGCCAACGTTTCTCCCCACGGATCAATAATTAAACTATGTCCGTAGGTTTCTCGTTTTTTGTTGTGTTGACCTACTTGTCCCGCCGCTATGACGAAACATTGATTTTCAATGGCTCTTGCTCGAAGCAAGGTGTGCCAGTGGGCTTCTCCGGTGTGGGCGGTGAACGCGGCGGGCACCAGGAGAATCTGCGCGCCCTGACTTGCGAGTTTTCTATAGAGCTCCGGAAACCGAACATCGTAACAAATGGTTAAACCGAGCTTGGCCAGCGCGGTCTCTGCAACCACAACGTCCTCGCCGGCGGTAGTAAAACTTGATTCTTTAAATTGTGCTTTGCCGGGTATGTCTACGTCGAATAAGTGAATTTTACGATAACGGCAAGTGATCTCGCCCGCCGGAGACAGAACCAGGCAGGTGTTGTAGGCGAGCTCAGGACCCACCTCGTCAGTAGCTTCGGGAAGCCCGCCAGCAACGATCCACATTTGATAGGTTTTTGCGATCTCGACGAGTGCTTTGAGAATCGGCCCCGGGGCTGACGTGTCGAGCCTCTCGGCGATCGCGTGGCGCGCCTCTATGGTTTCACCTATGAACGCGAAACATTCAGGAAGAACCAATAGTTTCGCCTTGCGAGCGGCGGCGTCGGCAGCCAAGCGCGCACAGGTGGTCAAATTCTCGTCTATGGACGTCTTGGAAGTAAGTTGCGCGGCCGCAGCCACAAAGGGGAGATCCGCCATGAAACTAGTTAATTAACAGAGTTTAGCCGAGGCCGCTAGCTCGGTTTCCGAGGCTCTTTCAACTTGCAGCCCCAGTCCTCTCCATGATAGCAGTACGCCATACTTTTTGATTTCGATCCAAAGGTGGGCCTTCGCCCGCCTTTTTTGTTGCCCTTGACCCCCAACCTGTCATCTCTAACGACCTAACTATCTAGTGACTACTTTGAACAAATCCGCCGTTGTAGAAAAGCTGCTGGCTCTTATTGAGCCGGTATGTGAATCGGCAGGATATGAACTCGTAGACATTCAGTACACCAGCGCTCCTGGTGGAAGGTTGGTAAGGGTCTTCATTGACAAAGATGGCGGTGTTTCTTTCGCCGATTGCGAACGCGTGAGTCGTGAATTGAGCGCGCTTCTGGATGTCGAAGATCCGGTACCCAATAAATACAATCTTGAGGTCTCTTCGCCAGGTTTGGATAGGCCGCTCCGAAAGCCGAGTCACTTCAAAAAGTGCATTGGTGAAACGGTCAAAGTAAAGCTGGCAGAACCCAAGGACGGCCGACGCAATTTTCAAGGGGCGTTGTTGTCGGCAGAAAACAACACCGTCTCGGTCGACGTTGACGGAGATAAGTTTGAGTTGCCCCTGAGCCTCATCGAGAGTGCCAAACGAGTTCCTGATTGGGATGCCATCATGGCTTCACCACGAAAAGAAAATAGCTAGGAAATAAGCGATGCAAGTAGATCTAAATACGGTAATTGACGAAGTTAGCAGGCAGAAAAACCTTGGCCGCGATGTGTTGGTTCAAGCGCTTGAGCAAGCCATCTTAACTGCGGCCAAGAAAACCTTCGGTTTCAGTCGGGAGATGGAAGCTAATTTCAACACGGAGACCGGCTGTGTCGACCTGTTCCTTATTGTCAACGTTGTAGCTGACGATGCGGAAGAGGGGCGGGAGATTACTCTCGAAGACGCCAACAAATCTGGGCTTGAAGCCGATCTTGGCGACGAATTGCTATTCCAAATCTTTTACCGAGCAGAGGACTCGCAGCGGGCCTCAGAGCAAGATCAGCAGTTCGGCGACATGATTGAACTGAAAAACGCCCACAGGCAGTTTGGGCGGATTGCAGCGCAGACAGCAAAACAAGTGATTTTTCAACGCGTCCGCGAAGCCGAGCGCGACAACGTCTACAATGCATTTAAGGATCGGAAGGGTGAGCTTATTTTGGGAACAGTCCGGCGCTTTGAGCGCGGGTCCGTTGTCATCGAATTGGACACAGGCGAAGCGCGGCCTGTAGAGGCAGTTTTGCCGGTTCGAGAGCAGGTTCCCAGAGAGTCCTATCGCTCAGGCGACAGCATTAAGGCACTGGTCCTAGACATTGATAGAGCAGCGCGAGGCCCCCAAATTATCCTCTCGCGTGCAGGCAAAGGGCTTTTGGAGAAGCTTTTTGAAACCGAAGTCCCAGAGATTTACGAGAAGATTGTTCGAATCGAATCGTCTGCACGTGAACCAGGTGCTCGCGCGAAAATTGCGGTTGCCTCTCGTGACCGAGATGTTGACCCAGTAGGCGCGTGCGTGGGCATGAAAGGCTCACGCGTTCAGGCCGTGGTTCAGGAATTGCGCGGTGAGAAAATCGACATCGTTCCTTACAATAGCGACCCAGCTCGCTATGTCTGTAACGCGATTGCGCCCGCAGAGGTGTCAAGGGTCATCATTGATGCCGAAGGGCATAAGATGGAGCTCATCGTCCCCGACGACAAACTGTCTCTTGCTATTGGTAAGAAAGGCCAAAACGTACGGCTCGCCTCTCAGTTGACCGGTTGGAAAATCGACATCCACTCTGAGTCCAAGATTCAGGAGCTCGAAACCAAGGCCAAAACCCAGATGGCAGAAGTCGAAGGTGTCGGTCAAACTCTCGCTGACGGGTTGTTCCGTCTTGGTTGGCGTTCGGTCGGCGACCTTGCCCGCGCGCAGCCGGCTGAGCTCGCTCCTGTCGAGACAATTGAAAGTGAAGAGCGTGCGCAAGCAATCATTGCCAGCGCGCAGGAATATATCCAAGAGCAGCGCAAGCGTCAGGAAGCGCGACGCAAAGAGCAGGAGCGTCGGTCGAATCTAAGCGATACCGAAAGGTGGCTTGAAGTCGAAAGTGTCGACGAGGCCATTATGGGAGAGTTCGTGGAAGCAGGTTGCCCGACTGTGGAACAGCTTGCTCGCGCCGATGAAAGTCGGCTTGTCACGGCTGGCATGGATCCCAAACTTGTCGCCCTGACCCGCCACCGGGCTCGAATTTGGCTGGGGCAATTGCCCGCTGATGCTCCAGAGCCGGGGCCCGAAGATTTTGCCTCACCAGTAGCACCGGTCGCTGAGGCCGAGACCGACGTAGAACCGCAAGCCGAGGAGCAGCAGGCCGGATGATCGGTGAAGTCACTCCAAAACAACCAATGCGGCGGTGCGTTGGTTGCAAAACCTCGGACAGTCAGTCCCGTTTAGTAAGGGCGGTACGAAGCCGTAACGGCCAGTTATCTGTGAAAAAGAAGCGCCAACCGGGGCGGGGAGCTTACGTGCATCCTAGGGAGATCTGCATTCAGCTGGCAGGAAAGGGTGGTTTCGCCCGTTCCTTCAGGGCAGCGGTAAAAATGCCAAACGTTCGTGATTTCATGTCCATATGCGTCGTTGGAGATGCTAAGTAGAGGCGGTTAATGAGCACCGGAGCAAAGATGCGCGTATACGAGATTGCCCGAGAAGTGGGGCTCCCGAACAAGGAGCTCCTTGTAAAGATTCGCGCCCTCGGTTTGGAAGTAAACAACCATATGTCTTCGCTTGCGCTAAGTGACGTCGACCGACTCAAGCAATCTCTCCAGAAAGACGGGGCTTCGGGCGGCAAGACGGTAACGAAAAAGCTTTCCGGTGGGACCGTACTCAGAAGGCGCAGCAAGAAAAAGCCGGAAGAGGAAGAGGCCGTAGCAGCTAGCACCAAGGAAACGGCTGTTGCTCCGCCCGTTGCTGACGAGAAGGAACCTGCTAAGGCGGTAGCGAAGCGTAAGCCCGCAGCCGACGTTGCCGTTGAGAAACCCGTTGAGGCGCCTCAGGTGGAGGAAACCCGAGCTGCAAGCGAACCTGCCGCCGAGGTGGACGAAGATATTCAGACGCCGGAGCCTGGCGCACAAACTGGCCCTACTGGTCGCAGAATTGATCTAAGTCAGGCGAGCCCCAAGACAGGTCCCGTCGACATCCTTCCTGAGCCAGAGGAAGCAAAAGCAGCACCTGAACCGGCCGCAGAAGCGGAGGAAGAACCAAAAGACGCGCGCAGTCGGTTTGAGGCAGAGCTTCAGCGAGCACGCCGGCAGGCTGAGCAAAAAGAAAAAGCCAAGGACAGCGAACAACGCAAACAAATTGATGAAGTTGTCGCAGAAGCCCGCGACGACGGACGTCCTCAGGTTGGCAGTGTCATCAGTCTGCCAAAGCCCAGGATCAAAATTGCTGAAAGAGGGCCTGGAGGGCGGCAGATGCCTGGCCAGGGACAAGTTCGCGGTCGTTTTGCTCAACAGCAGAACCGAGGCCGTCGACGCAACCAGAAAAAACCGCCTCGTCGTGGAGGTGGAAAAGCAACGCAGATCACGACACCAGCAGAACACAAGCGAGTGATCCGCATGGAGGACACAATTGCTATGCCCGAATTGGCGAAGGGCATGGGTGTCAAAGCAGCTGAGGTTCTCAAGCGGATTTGGGGCCTTGGGATGACCGGGATCAACATCAACTCTCTGATCGATTTCGAGACTGCTCAGATTTTGGTAAGCGAGTTCGGTTACGAAGTACAGAACGTTGCGTTCAAAGTGGATGACGCGTTTGAGCAGCAGGAAGATTCAGCCGACGATCTTGAGACGCGGGCTCCAGTCGTAACTGTGATGGGCCATGTTGATCATGGAAAAACGTCACTGCTCGACTACATCCGCAAAGCCAAAATTGCTGCCGGTGAGTCTGGTGGAATTACCCAGCACATTGGTGCTTATCGTGTGAACGATGCCACTGCTGGTGGTGGTGACATTGTTTTTATTGATACGCCTGGCCACGCAGCGTTTACCGAAATGAGGGCACGCGGAGCGCAATCGACAGATATTGTCATTTTGATTTGCGCCGCGGATGACGGTGTGATGCCGCAAACGGCAGAAGCGGTTCAGCACGCGAAAGATGCTGGCGTCACGATTATTGTTGCCGTTAACAAATGCGATCTTCCGAGCGCTAATCCTGAAAAAGCAAGGCAGCAATTAGCCGAGCATGGTTTGATTCCGGAAGAGTGGGGCGGCGACACGATTTACGTCGACGTTTCAGCCATGACCGGCGATGGCGTTGACGACTTGCTCGAGGCGATCACTATCAATGCAGAGCTTCTCGAGCTGAAAGCCAATCCCAGCAAGCCAGCCAACGGCGTTGTCATTGAGGCGAAACTCGACAGGTCTCGGGGGCCAATGGCAACAGTCCTCGTTCAAGAGGGAACACTACGTGTCGGCGATACGGTCGTTGCCGGAGTGCACATGGGCAAAGTTCGCGCCATGCTAAACGAAAATGGCGAGAGTTTAACTGAGGCCGGCCCATCTGTTCCGGTCGAGCTACTTGGACTCGCTGGGGTTCCAGAAGCTGGCGAGAAGTTAAATGCTACGGCCGACGAGAAGATGGCGAAGCAAGTCGTCGAACACAGATATCAACAAAAACGTCGGCGCGAACTAGCCGCTACTGGAAAAGTCTCTCTCGAAGGCCTGATGGAAAAGATCCAAGAAGGTAAAGCGGAAGAACTCAAGGTAGTTCTCAAAGCGGACGTTCATGGTTCCGCAGAGGCGCTGCGCGAGGCGCTCACCAAACAATCCACCGACAAAGTTGAAGTCAACGTGATCTCGTTCGGCGTAGGTGGAATTACCGAGTCTGATGTCAACTTGGCGAAGGCTGGCGGCGCCATTATTGTCGGTTTCCATGTTCGGCCTGCAGGCAAGGCAGCGAAGATCGCTGAACAAGAAGGCGTAGATATCAAGATCTACGACATTATTTACGAGGCAATTGACGACGTGCGGATGGCAATGGCGGGCCTTCTTGCTCCAATCCAACGAGAGCAGTCGCAGGGCGAACTGGAAGTTCGGCAGACATTCACGATACCGCGCAAGGGCGTGGTCGCTGGTTGTATGTGTATTCGAGGTCGAGTCGAGAGGAAGTCTCTCATCAGGGTTGTCCGCGATTCGGTGCAAATTTACGAAGGCAAAGTCAGCTCTCTTCGTCGTTTCAAAGACGAGGTTAGTGAGGTCAAAGAGAATTACGAGTGCGGTGTGATGCTCGATAATTTCAACGATCTCAAAGAAGGCGACATCCTTGAGAGCTACGAAATCGTAGAGGAAAAAGCGACTCTTTAGGGGTCGCAGAATCCGAGGCTCAGAAGTGGCGACTAGCAGTAAGCGTTCACGTGCAGTTCGGTTGGAAAAACAACTGAAAGTGGCGCTGGCAGAGCGAATGCAGGATTGGTCCCGAGAAAATGTGCTGGGCGGTCTCGCAACCCTAAATCACGTCGATTTAAATAGCGATTTCTCGGTAGCTAAGGTCCATGTTTCTTTTCTCGGAGATGTAGACGCCAAGTCTGCGCTAGGAACGTTTTCGGACTTAGCGAAGCGGGACCGCGGTGTGCTTACGCGTCGTTTGGGGCTTATCCGTGCACCACGTTTAGACTTCCTTCACGATACGAGTCCCGACTTTCGCGAGCGGTTGGATACTCTTATGGTAGCTAGCAAACGAAGAGGTGAAAGATAATGAGTGCAACGCTTTCTGATGTCGCTGAAAAGCTTCGCAATGCCGAAACTTTCATGGTCACCTGTCACCGTGGCCCCGACGGCGATTCGGTTGGATCAATGGTTGCTCTCGCGTCTTTGTTGCGACGTCAGGGAAAAGAAGCGGTGCTCTACACCCCTGATTTAGTGCCAAGGAACCTAAAATGGTTGCCTCTCACAAACGACGTAAAGCGCAAACTCACCCCCGAAGATAAATTCGATGTGACCATCGTGGTTGATTGTGGTGATGTGAAGCTCTTGGGAGAGGAGTTCCCCAAGAAAGACGTAACAGGCGATATCGTGGCGATTGATCATCACGCTAGTCACGAACCATTTGGCGATTTGTTTTGGACTGATTCATCCGCCTCCAGCGTAGGAGTTTTGGTCTCTCGTTTGGCGAAGGAGTTGGGTTGGGACCTGTCTCGCGAGTCGGCTCTAGGGCTTTACGTGTCCTTGGTGTCAGACACTGGCTGGTTTCGTTATTCGAACACCAACGCGGAAGCGTTTCGTTTGGCAGCTGAACTGACGGAAGAACACGCTGTAGATCCTTGGGAGCTGTCGGAGCGTATGACAGAGGGCGCTACCCTTGGCCGGTATCGCCTTTTGGCAGCTGTGCTCTCTACGCTTGAGACGGTTCGCGGCGGGAAACTGGCTTTTCTAAAGGTAACTGCCGACATGGTGAAGGCGTGTGACGCGAGCTGGGAAGACACCGAAGGTCTGGTCAATTATGCTAGGAGCCTCCGCGGTGTTGAATGTGGGGTGCTGATCAGCCCGGCAAAACAGGGTGGCACACGGATCTCACTTCGCTCGCGTGGGCGCTTGGTCGACGCCGGCGTTGTTTGTAAGAAATTCGGAGGTGGCGGGCATATTGGAGCCGCGGGTTGCACACTTCCTGGTGACGACCTCGACGAAGCACGTAAAGCGATCGAAAAAGCGCTGCTGGACTCCATTGGCGAAAAATTGGCGAAACTCGGCTAACGGGAGTGGCCTTTTTCTCGCCCGTCTCTAAATTTTGCTAGAATAACGGGGTGCGGGGGACAGTCTTGTTTTGGGTTTGTTGTGTAGGGGTAGGGTGCGTGGAAGACAGCCCGGTTTTGCCCGGTGGCGTTCCTGCGTTCCTGTCTGATACGGGGCTTTTCGAAGGCGAAACTGACACCATTGTTGCTGAGGCCATTGAATATCAACCCGGAACGGAGCTTTGGGCAGATAGTGCGCTCAAGCAAAGATGGGTGTTGATACCAGATGACGAAATGGTCGACACGTCGGATATGGACGCTTGGGTCTTTCCCGAAGGGACCAAAGCTTGGAAACAATTCTCCTTAGAGGGCAACAAGGTTGAAACACGAATGCTCTGGAAACGAGAGAACGGTTGGCTCTCGGTCTCTTATCTCTGGGATGACGACGGGAGTGTTGCCCGTGCTG
This sequence comes from uncultured Kofleriaceae bacterium, assembly GCA_964410875.1. GTDB lineage: Bacteria > Myxococcota_A > Polyangia > Haliangiales > Haliangiaceae > CAYPIX01. The sequence goes on along the minus strand of CAYPIX010000081.1, from coordinate 1,001 downwards.
TTCCAGACGGCGCAAAAAATGTGAACGGAACCAGCCACGATGTCCCATCTCAGGCTGAATGCGCAGAGTGTCACAATCGATTAGCAGAACCCGTTCTGGGCTTCGGTGCAATTCAGTTGTCTTCTGCGTCCTTGCCGGTATCGGTAACGTCTCTTAGTGAAGATGGACTGCTTTCCGACGTGCCTGCTGCGCCAATCGAAATCCCAGGTAACGAAGTCGAGGTGGCGGCGTTATCTTATCTTCATGGCAATTGTGGCGGCTGTCATAATCCAAATTCTGATGTCGCCGAGAAGGTTGATGTGATGTTGCGACTTCGGACCGACGCCCTTGAAAACGTAGAAGACACCTCGATCTATCAAACGTCTGTCAACGTCCCCCTGAAAAAGGGGCTGGGGTCACCGGAAATCAATCGGATCATCAAGGGTGGTGTGCCCGAGGAGAGTGCGATTTTTGTTCGCATGAATTCTCGTGCAGATGATGTGGCTATGCCACCTGTCGCAACCGAGCAGATCGATCAGAATGGCGTGGCAGCGGTTCAAGCATGGATCCAAGTCCTGCCCGTAGAGTAAACCCGAGCCGCACAGAGGTTCTAGCCATCGATTGAAATCTCGTCGCAAGACGAATAGTGCTACGGTCCGAACCAGTGCACGGTGTTCTAGTTGTTGATAAGCCCCCGGGCAAGACGTCTGCGCAGGTCGTCGCAATAGTGAAAAAAATCACCCAGGCCAAACGCGTAGGTCATACCGGCACTCTTGATCCTATGGCTACAGGTGTCTTGCCGGTTTGTGTTGGAGAAGGCACCAAGCTTGCCGGATACTTGCAGGCCGTCGACAAAGAGTACACTGGCGAGTTTTTACTAGGTGTTGAAACCGATACCCTCGACAAGGACGGCAGTGTCACGAAGAAAAGTGAAGCCGTCGCAAAGTCGATTACGCGAGGGCAGGTCGAGCACGTGTTTGAGAAGTTCGTTGGAACCATTTTGCAAACGCCTCCTATGTTTT
>CAYPIX010000080.1:0-16805 GCA_964410875.1 uncultured Kofleriaceae bacterium | reverse complement strand
TGATAATTTCGACATGAGCGCCCGCGGCCCAAGAAATTTTCAAATATGATAATTTCGACATGAGCGCCCGCGGCCCAAGAAATTTTCAAATATGATAATTTCGACATGAGCGCCTGCGGTCCAAGAAATTTTCAAACCTGATAATTTCGATAAAGTGCCGGGAGTCGGACTCGAACCGACACTCCATTGCTGGAAAGGGCTTTTGAGACCCTCGAGTCTACCAATTTCTCCATCCCGGCAAGGTGGGAGGCGTGAACCTACCCACTTCTCGCCATTCCTGCAACACAAGAGGCGTTGCAGACCCCCGTGGTACAACAAGAACAAGGTTCGAGTCGTGAAGCGCCCATTTACCACATTCATAGGAATCGATCTTGGCGGCGCGCGTGGAAAGACGACAGCGGTAACAACCCTATCCGCGGTCGAGGACGGCAAGGTCGTTCAAGTCGAAAGTGTACGCACACGGTCCGATCAAAGCGGCGATCAGGAGCCTTGGCACGATGAAGCTGTCATTGAGTATCTCAAAGCCCAAAACGAAAACTCTGTCGTAGCTGTGGATGCACCTTTGGTCGCACCAGCCTGCATTCGGTGCACCTTGGCCGTGTGCCCCGGCAGTACGCAATGCGACGTCCCTGCCGTTCGTTGGCTTCGTGCGGTAGAGCAGGAACTGGAGCAAGCTCGCCAAAATGATCGCTCTAGAATTGCAACGATTGGAGGTCACAGTGGGGAGAGCGGGCAATCTGAGTCCAGCCAAGCACGACGTCTTCCACCATACCTCTACCGGTGCACTGAGATAGAGCTCCACTATCAAAGAGAGGTTCTCCACCGTGAACATACTGGCCAGGGGAATCGGCTGGTAGCCGCTCGCGCAGGTCACCTCCGCCGCCGCCTCGCGGGATTGAATTTCGAGTTGAATAAGAACCTACTTGAGGTTTCACCGCGGGCCACTATTCACAGCTTATTTGGGGGCGACCGAGCCAGGCACTACAAGCGAGAAGCAGACCCGTGGGAGACGCGAGCAGAAATTCTGCAAGGGCTTCAACCGGAGCTTCGTTTCGCGCCTAGCAGCCGCTTGTCCAGAGAAGAGGTTCTTCGCAACGATCATTGCTTTGACTCGCTGATTGCCGCATACACGGCTTTCCTGTGGGCCCGCGACGGTTGGGAAATGCCCCAAGATGGCCCCTTTCAAGAGGACGGTTGGATTTGGGCACCGCCTCCAAAAGATACTTAGCCTTTGGCCTTAGGCGACCAGCTCAACGGTCGGTGACCACTTCAGGTATTCTTTCCAAGGCTTGGGATAGTTCCCCGAAGAAACGTTGAGCAGGTATTCGATCGGCAAGACGGTTGGCCGGGTTGGAACGTTGAGCAGTTTCATACGAGCTTGCTCGGGAGTCCGTCCACCTTTGCGGCGATTGCAAGGGCCACAGGCAGCAACAACATTATCCCAAGAGGTCACCCCACCCTGGGAGCGAGGATTAACGTGGTCACAAGTCAGTTCAGAAATCGGAAACCGTTTTCTGCAATACTGACAATGATAACCGTCGCGGAAAAAGATATTGCGCCTTGAAAGGGCAGCTCGAACCCGGTGCCTCCTGACATAGGACTTAAGGCGAATCACTGCAGGAACAGAGAGTCGGAAGGATGCCGAACGAAGAACGGCGTCATAGCTTTCTAGCACCTCGACTTTGTCTAGGAGCAACATGGTTACCGCTCGTTGCCACGACACCACTCGAAGCGGCTCGTAGCTCGCATTCAAAAGCAGCGTTCGCGTTCCCTCCACCCTACGTAAAGGATAGCTCGAGGAAGTTGTCGCCGCAAATCAGCGTTCTAATTGCTAGAAACTACGTGAATCCCGGGTCGGGCGACTGTTTCTGTTCTCGCTGACGCGTCCGTCTGAGCACGTTCACGAAGAAACTCAAGAAATGCAATTGCACTAGGAATGTCTATGGCCGGTATTTGATCGACCAATGCCCGGGCGGTCCTACGAAGACTCTCCCCTGGCAGGTCTTTGACTCTTGACGTGGCACTCTCAACGACCTCCAACTCGATCGGCTTTTCAACGATTCCCCAAGGCGCCCCTTTGGTTTCTATATCGTGGCCTTCGAGCCAATTCTGTATGTACCAGCGAAGTTGAGCGCTTCGATGAGCAAACCAGCGTTCCCTTTCCACGGGATACGCACTAAGGACGTCCTTGAAACGACGGAACGCCCCTTTGCCGTCAATTGAAATAAGCAACCGCTCGCGAAGCGGTACCTCAGACACCGAGCAGGCAAACCTCTCCATCCAGCGGTACTGGTCCTTGGAAGAAGCCGGCTCTATCCGGAGGTAAGAGTCAATTTCCGAGGATATTTGGGACTGAAGCGAGGCCGCGTCTGGCTGCCCGCGGGTCACCGTCACGACACGGCCGGACCGCCGATTTAGATAGCTCTCCGAAACGGCTGAGTTGCGCTCAACAGCAACTTCAAGCGCCTCCCAGTCCAATGTCGTGATTTCCGTCTTCATTTGTGTAGCGCCTAAAGACGCCCCCAGAAGGAGGAAGATAGTCTCGAACCGCTGGGCAGGCAAGGCAGAGTCTTGACATGATCCCCAAAACCAAGTTATCCGCAGGGTATTCATGGCTCGTGTAACTGTAGAAGACTGCCTGGAACAAGTTCCCAACCGATTTGCCTTGGTCATTTTGGCGGCTGAACGAGCACGACAGCTCTCTCGGGGCGCGGGTCCTCTCGTTGAATGCAATAATAAATGGGCTGTTACGTCTCTCCGTGAAATCGCAGGTCAGCAGGTTTCTTTCAACGAAGATGTTCGAGACACAGTGCAGGCTTTCATCGACGAACGCCGCGCTACTGGCTTCATGTAAGCCTTCAGGCGCAACCATACATCCCACTCGAAAAATGACGGGCGTTTTCAGACGTTCGATCCACTCCTTTTGACGTCCGAAAAGTTGCGGCCAGCGGCTGGGGTGCGATGCTTTAGAGGTGGAAACGCAACAGTCAACCTGGGTATTGCTACGAACAATCAGTTGGCAAAAAAGAACAGGTCTATTGGTATTTCCTTCGGAGAAGGACACAACCCAGTTTGCAGTCCGCGGCGGCAAAATGCTCAGTCCACGAAACGGCTCGCTTGAAACAGAGCTGCGAAATATCTTAGCAACCGGAAAGAGCACCCCCGAATTCTCTCCTCTCGGTTCGAATTGTCCTCCAGTCTCTCAATCAAGGTTGGTTGACATTGGCACATTACTCCGCTCGGTAGCTCCCAAAAGCCTACCGACCAATTGGCTAAAATTAGCTCTGTCGGGAGCGCCACTAACCTACCTCGATTCGATGCCGATGGACTGGGGAGCCCTTAGCACTAGCGAGAAGTTATGGCTTCACACTCGACGATGGCCAACCACCTTAGAGGAGATTGTGACATCGGCTCCTATGACAAGGCACGAGTGCTGGACACTCCTGGGTTTCCTGGCCAGAACACGAATTGTGACGCCGTTGCCGGCAATACCAAAATTGCTGACGCCTAGGCAACTCAACAGACAGTTAGCCAAACTACTTCATCCAGACGCGAACCCCTCTTCAAGTCGCATCGAACAGGTCAAACTAACCAATAGACTTCACGAAGCTCAGCGTGCTATCCGTCTTCGTTCTGTTGAATAAGAGCGAAGTCATAAAAATCGATGAAGCTGTGCGCGCCCTCCCTATCGCGGCGCCAACCGGTGACCAATTGGTTGCCGTCGAACGAATTTGCGAAAAGCTCTATCTGCTAAGCGCAGTGGAACTGCTAACCGCTTCCCTAAATCACACACAAGATTTGCTCGGTAAACTTGCTGGGGCGTCGCTAGTCGCTCTCGAACTCATTTTAGAGGGAGCCGTTATCGCCGAATACGTGCTTCCCCATGTTGCCGCCGCTTCGAACACAATGGTTAAAGCTCATCACGCGTCTTCCCTTTCAAGCGAAGACGCCGTAGCTATTTCCGCAGCTACCTACGAGTTGGAAACGCTATTTCCGGTTGCTGGCAAAGGAATTTATCACGTTGGAATCGAAAGCTTACGAAAACCGAGACCCAAAGCCCCTGCCCTGTCGATTGACCAGCCTATACGTATTGACCTTCCCCCCGAACTAGCATCTCTGGCGTCCCGTGCTCTGAGCCATGACGTGGGAGCAACGGCCTCTCTTGTTGCCCTATATCGAGACGGTAAACGAACCGTGTCATTCCCAAAGAACAGTTTCGTTCTTATTGTTCGCCCCGAACAACGAAACATTCTACCAATGCGGCACTACCTTCCCTACTAATGACCCGTCCTAAGCGGATGCGATCGCGAATTTGAGATAGTTACCCTCAGGGAACCCTGGCGTTGTTGCGAAATCCGGTGGCAAGTATTTGCGCTCGAGAACTCGAAGGTTTCTGTCAGCTTTCGCTGCGCCTTTGGCAAGCGCAGTTTCAAAGTCGCTTTCGCTTAGCTTGTGGGTAGTCGATGCGGCGGCAAACAGACCATTTTTATCCAAAACATCCAGCGATGCCGCTACCAACTCAGAATAATCACTCTGAGCACTCCAAGGTTTCCCGCCTTTGCTTCCGCTACCGAAAGCTGGAGGATCGATAATCACAAAATCGAACCGGCGATTACGCTCCTTCATGCGTGCAAGGACTTTAAAGGCATCGCCAGTTATGTGTTCCGCAAACTCTCCGTCGAATCCGTTTTCTTCAAAATTCCGACGGGACCAAGCATGAGACTTTGCGGACACGTCAACGGCTACGACTTCTTTCGCGCCTCCTTTAGCTGCGGCAACGGTGATAGCACCAGTGTAGGAAAACAAGTTGAGCACGCGCTTATCCTTGGACCAATTCGCGATAGCTTGCCGCCCCTCACGCAAATCGGCAAAGAGCCCGGTGGACAGAGGAGCTGTTACGTCAACAACGAAATTAAAGTCCCCCTCTTTGACAGTAAAATCGATAGGCGCCGGCGCACCTTTAACTAGTTCTGCCGCGCTTCGAGGTGCCTCTCCGGACAAAGGCCGATAGCGACGTTGTTCGTAAATCCCCTTGGGAGAGAGCTCTTCCCAGAGAGCAGTCCACAAGTCTTCTCTGAATCGAGAAACTGAGGGCGTAAACAATTGAACGACCAGAAAGTCGCTGTACCTATCGACAGAGATCCCAGGAAGACCGTCGGCTTCACCGTTAACGACACGAAGAGCCTGATTCTGTTCCCAGCCAGCAAACACGCGACGGTGTTGAATCGCTTCCTTCACACGCCTTCGAATACAGTCCCCGTCGAGCCTCTCGTCTCGGTTTCGCGTGACCACGCGAACTGCAATTGGGGAAGCTCCATCGAAGTAACCACGTCCGACAAATTCTCCGTCGGAATCTACGAGCTCAATCGTTGACCCCGGTTCTTCATTGAGGACTCTTCGGTCAATGGCTTCTCGGTACACCCAAGGATGTCCCGCTCGTACTCGCCGAGCTACGTCGTAGGGAAGCCGAACCGTACCGCGTCGAACCCGCGGCGTTGCCTGCTTTGCCGTTTGGCCTCGCCGGGTTACTGCCATTGTGGGCGCATGGTACAGAGCCAGCCTCCACTGTCAACGAGCGACCTTCGATTTGCTCTCTTCCGCACTACCGTTCTGTTGGGCAAGGGCTGTTAGTCGTTTTTCCCACCAAAAACCGAGAACTCGGTACTATGACGCCGCCTCGGAGAGGAACGCTATGCTGACCAACGATCCATCCACGCCCACCTCAACTTCCCAATCGCCCAACAATCGAAAGCGCCGACCATCGGCACTGGAAAAGCTTCGTGAACGCGTAGGAGCACGTTCAGCCACGGATTCTCTTGGAGAGTTTGTCGCATCTTTGAACAGCGTTGCGGAAAATGCATCTACTTGGTCGATCGGTGCAGAAGCGGCTGAAGCTAGAAACAACGCACTCGTTGAAGACAAGGATGCGGCGGACACTAAGCTAGCAGAATTAAGCTCAGCATTGAGGGCAGCCAAGGCCAAAGCTAAACGAGCAGAAGAAGCCGCCGCTGAAACCAAAAAACAATTAGACCATGCGCGTAAAAACCAAGTAGCAGTTGTTAGAGACCAGAAAAAGGTCGAAGAACTGTTGGCCACCGCGAAGGCCAAACAGGCAGACGCCGAGAAAAGAGCTAACGAAGCTGACCGTTCACGCAAAAGGGCGGTTACTGCCGCAGAAGCGGCTAAGAACAAAATTGCCAAAGCCGCCAAAGATACTCAAACTGCCACCACCCCAGCGAAAACGCGTTGGTTCCGTGTTGCTGGTGGTTTCGCAGCGGGTGCGATGGTCGCTTTTTGGACTGCGCAGTCTTCAGAGCCCGACGCCAAAGAAACACCGAAGCCGGCCGAATTAAATGCAGCAATAGAAGCGCCGCTGCAGAACAAAACCGAGACGAAAAACCTTAAAAACGCGAACGCAAACCTGCCGGCTGCAACAAGAACTGAGACAAATGCTGCCCCAACGTCTTCGGTAAACGAGGCTACTAGGGAGGCGAAAGCAATCGCGGAAGCGAAAGCCAAGGCGGCGGCAGAAGCGAAGGCTCTAGAGGAAGAAAACAAGAGACTTGCAAAGGCAGCTGCGGAGGCAAAAGCTGCGGAAGCAGAAGCGAAAGCCTTGGCGGCGGAAAACAAGAGGCTCGCAGAGGCAGCTGCGGAGGCAAAAGCGGCAGCAGAAGCAGAAGCAGAAGCGAAGGCGAAAGCTCTGGAAGCGGAGAACAAGAGGTTGGCGGAGGCCGCTGCAGAGGCGAATGCAGCCGCAGAAAACAAGCGGGCTGCCGCCTTGCAGGAAGCGCGAAGAAAAAGGCCTCGTGCGTCCAATGACAAGACAAAAGCAGTGCCCAAAAAGGCCAACCCAAAAGTTAAACCAAAGAAATCGAAGCCGGGTTTAGTAGACCCATTTGCTTCTTAGCATCTAAGTGGAACAGGTATCTCGTGACTCAATTTAAAACTCTCGCAGTATTTTCTTTGCTCTTGGCACTTTTTTCGCTGCCAAGAGCGATCTTCGCTCAAAACGAAGAGGCACCGGCGACAGACTCTGTTGACGCCAACGAAGATACTTCCGCGGAAGCAACGCAAACAGATTCTGCGGATGTCGACAAAAACGCCTCTACGGAAGCCACTGAAAAGGCGGAACCAAGCGAAGAAGACAAAGCTATCGCCAAAGAGCATTTTATTCGCGGCCAAGAATACTTTGCCGACGAAGACTACGAAGGTGCGACCCGCGAATTCAAAGAAGCATACAAGCTCTCTTCCAACAACCTTCTCCTCTACAATCTCGGATTTACTTTCGACAAACTCGGCAATTCAGAGCTAGCTCTCTTCTACTACGAGAAGTTCTTCTGGACCAAAGCATCAGAAGGGCAGCAAAGCGAGTTCGTCGTCAAACGAATACGCGAATTGCGCAGAGAGAGCACAGGTCGGAAGGCTCTTGCAGAAGAACAGATCTGGGCGGCCAAGGCGGACGAATCAGGTGGCGCCAACGGCAGTTTCTTGCACCAAGAGATTGAGGAAATCCCCCCCGGAAAACCCGCAGACGTTACAGCCATAGCTCCCCCCTGGCGGAATTGGCGACTCAAGCTTTTCTACCGCAGCGCGGGCGAGAGTGAATTTACGAGTGTCGAAATGCGGCGCCGTTACAAAGAGCTGGTCGGGCGAATACCTGCCTCGGAAACCGCAGCAGCCGGCACCATGCAGTACTACATTGAAGTTCGCAATCGAGATGGGGAGCTCGTAGAAAAATCCGGCGAAGCAAGCAGCCCCCATTTGGTTTTCGTCGAGCCAACGGCCAAAGCCATTTTCTACCCCGACTGGGATGACCGTGCAGATTGGTCCAGCGACCCTGCCGATTTCTTGGCCGCGGGAAAAATACCTGAAGTTAAGAAGAAGCGCTTCCAAGTTGCGAAATGGAGCACGACAGGAGCAGCAGTTGGCTTGCTCGCGTTGTCGATGACCTTCCACGCAGTAGCCCAAGACGCAGCGAAGGAAATAGAGAGACAAGCGGTTCTTGGTTCCAATGAGCAATGCGACGAAGGACCTCCTTGCCGATCCTTCTCAAGTCGTCAACGGCAACTGGAACGGCGTGGAAATGGTTTCCAAGCAGCGAGCCGGGTTTCTCTCGGATTGGGGATTGCCAGTGCAGCTACCGCGGGTGCTCTATGGGCATGGGAGTTGACGAGTTCTGGAAATGCGGAGGGAAGGCCTAAGGCTGCCCCCGTCGTAACCGAGTCCTACGTGGGCGCTGCAGCTAGTTGGAGTTTCTAAATGCGATACGTAATTCTTTCAGTTCTTTCAGTAGCCGTCTCAACTGGCTGCGTCTCATACGACCCGACACTTGGCGAGACCCCTTTTCGTTGCGAGGCCAGCAACGACTCTTGCCCCAAGGGATATCAGTGCACAGAGAAGGAAGCGGACTTCGTTTGCTTACGTGCAGACTTGGTAACCGATGACGGAGATGGAGAGGAGCCTCCAGATCCTGTTGTGACTCCGCCACCTTTTACCTGCTCCGATGACAGCCAGTTGGAACCCAATGACACCCTTGCGAGTCCAACCGAGTTACCAGTACCAAGCCAGACGGATTTGTTTTCTCTAGAAGGTCTTTCTATTTGTCCTGTCGGCGATGTTGACGTCTTTCATTTCTCAGCCGACGAACCTGGAAAAACGATTACAGTGACTTTAAAGTTGCGCTCTGACAGGGGGCTTCTATCCCTTGACGTTCTTGATGAAACAGGTGTTTCTGTTCGCCAGGGCGTCCCCGACAATGGGGACACCGAAGTCTTAGTCGCAAAGATAGAAGATGCAGAACCAGGGACATATTTCGCTCAGGTTCGTGCACAGAGCGCTGAGACCGTAAACAACTACGGCATCGAAATCAGCGTCCTTGCTCCCGCTCCCTAGTAGCTAAGAAAATTTAGGTGTGTCCAATCAGCAAATTTTGCATGTGTGATTGGTACACCTAAGTAGGATGCTTTTCGAACAAGCTCTAAGTACATTCGCGGGCATCCAAGTTTGCAAGCGCTTAGCCTACTGGTAGGCGTTTCACGCCAATCATAATTGACCTTTCATCGGTTTGACGACGTTCGTCACGGCGCGATAAAGTGCTGTAAAGGTTAATTTCTTCCTGGGGGGGACAGATTAAATGAGTCGCATCGGCGAGCTTCTCGTACGCGAGAAGATGATATCGCTTCAACAATTACAGCAAGCGCAAGACGAGGCCAAACGAACTGGCCGTCGCTTGGGCATTGCTTTAACGCGCCTCGGTTACGTTGGCGACAATGATTTAACTGACTTTCTTGCCAAGCAGTACAGTCTTCCTTCCGTCTCTCTAAGTGACTTTGAGGTTGAGCCAGACGTTCTCCGGCTTGTGCCCAAAGAAGTCGCCGTGAAACACATGGTGGTTCCTGTCAACCGTGCAGGCGCCACGCTAATCGTGGCCATGAGCGACCCATCCAATATTTTCGCGATTGACGAGCTGAAATTCTTAACTCAGTACAATATCGAACCTGTTGTCGCATCCGAGGCATCTATTGAAGAAGCCATCGCTCGTTACTACGACCGACCAGAAGATGAGCCCGAAATCGATTTAGAAGACATGATGGGCGAGTTCGACGACGAGGTCGAATTTGAAACGATGAATGGTGCAGAGTCTGGCAATGTCGTCGACCTGGAAAACCAGGCAGGGGAAGCTCCGGTTGTCAAAATCTGTAACGCAATCTTACTAGCTGCTATTAAAAAGAATGTTTCCGATATCCATGTAGAGCCTTACGAAAAAAGTTTTCGTATCCGTTTCCGAATGGACGGAATGCTTCATGAGGAAATGTCGCCGCCAAAGCAGATGAAGAATGCCATCACTAGCCGCCTCAAAATTATGGCTAGCTTAGACATTGCGGAACGGCGACTTCCACAAGACGGTCGAATCAAACTAAAAATCGGTAAGAACAAGGAAATGGACTTCCGCGTTTCTTGTCTGCCAACTCTTTTTGGCGAGAAGATCGTTCTTCGACTTCTCGACAAATCTAACCTGCAGCTTGACATGACTAAGCTTGGTTTTGAGGAAAAACCACTGGGCGATTTCAAGGAACAAATCGCGAAACCTTACGGGATGGTATTGGTAACTGGACCTACAGGTTCCGGAAAAACCACTACGCTATATTCCGCGCTTTCAGAGCTCAACAAACCGGTTACCAACATCAGTACGGCCGAAGATCCGGTGGAATTCAACCTGGACGGAATCAACCAGGTCCAAATGCACGACGACATTGGATTAAATTTCGCCTCCGCACTTCGCTCTTTCCTTCGACAAGATCCAGACATCATCATGGTTGGAGAGATTCGAGACTTTGAGACTGCTGAGATTGCAGTGAAGGCTGCTCTTACAGGTCACTTGGTCCTCTCTACTCTTCACACCAACGATGCTCCATCGACGGTTCAACGACTTCTTAACATGGGTGTTGAACCTTTTCTGGTTACTGCCTCCGTAAATTTAATTGTTGCGCAGCGTCTCGCAAGACGTATTTGCGGAGATTGCAAAGGGCCTCTCGAAGTACCAATTGAGTCACTTGAAAAGTTGGGGATGACGGCAGAGCAGATTAAGAGCGCAGAGCTAAAGAAAGGCGAAGGCTGCTCTACTTGTGGCGAAAAAGGCTACAAGGGCCGAGTTGCTCTTTACGAGGTAATGCCTTTTATTGATGAGCTAAAAGAGCTCGTACTTCAAGGTGCTTCTGCAGCCGAGATCAAAGCTGAGATGATTCGAAATGGTGTCAACAGCCTTCGACTCGCTGGGATTAACAAAGTCCTCGAAGGAGTGACAACGCCAGAAGAGGTGTTGCGGTGCACGGTCGCCGATTAAAAGGAACGAACAATGGCACCTACATTACATCAACTTCTTAAGGTCATGATCGACCAAGGTGCATCTGACATGCACATCACTACCAATTCGCCTCCACAACTCCGCATTGACGGCAATCTGGTACCGCTCCGAACTGATGCACTGACACCAATAGACACAAAGCAAATGTGTTACTCAGTTCTCACAGACGCACAGAAGCTGTCGTTTGAAGAAGAGCAGGAGCTCGATCTTTCCTTTGGTGTAAAAAACTTGGCTAGATTCCGCGCAAACGTTTACATGCAGCGCGGAGCAGTAGCCGGCGCGTTTCGAATGGTCCCATTCCAAATCAAACCGCTTGAAACACTGGGCCTTCCCAAAGTCGTATCTGAACTCTGCGACAAGCCAAGGGGGCTTATTCTAATCACAGGGCCAACGGGGTCCGGTAAATCTACGACCTGCGCGTCTTTCATTGACCGCATCAATACAGCTAACCGACACCACATAATCACCCTAGAAGACCCTATCGAGTTTCTTCATAGTCACAAAGGTAGCCTGATAAACCAGCGGGAAATCGGTTCAGACAGCAAGTCCTTTGGTCGGGCGATGCGGTATGTACTAAGGCAAGACCCCGATGCCGTTCTGATCGGCGAGATGCGTGATATTGAGACGATCGAAGCCACGCTTTCTCTTGCTGAGACAGGGCACCTCGCGATTGCAACTCTTCACACCAACAGCGCAATCCAAAGTGTTAACAGGATGGTCGATGTCTTTCCGTCACACCAACAAGCGCAAATTAGAGCGGTTCTGTCCTTCGTACTTGAAGGAATCATTTCTCAACAGCTGATTCCACGTATTGGTGGCGGTCGTTGCATGGCTGCGGAAGCCTTGGTCTTAACCCCGGCAATAAGAAACCTCATCCGTGAAGACAAACTTCACCAGATCTACTCACAAATGCAGATCGGAAGAGACCGCTACGGCATGCAAACCATGAATCAGTCGTTTGGAGAACTCTATGTCTCCGGTCAGGTCACACTGGAAGATGTAATGAGCCGGTCTGTCGATCCCGACGAATTAAAAAATATCATTGGAAAACTGAGCAGCTCCACCGGCGGCAGAGGCCCATCAGGAAGACCGAGAGCATAGAGGGAGAACGAAACAATGCCTAAGTTCATATGGGAAGGGGCGACGCGCTCCGGGGAAATGAAAAAGGGAGTTATCGAAGCTCCAGATATTGAAGCGGTAGAAGGTCGCCTTAGGGCCGAAAATATTACTTCTCCTAAGATCAAAAAGGCTCCAAAAGAGCTCAAACTTCCCACCATTGGTGGCGGTGTAAAGACCAAGGACATGCTGATCTTTACCAGGCAGCTGGCCACAATGATCGACGCTGGCCTTCCCCTGGTTCAATGTTTAGATATTTTGGCTTCGCAGACAGAGAACCCTGCTTTCTCTAAATCTCTTCATGGAATTAAAGCGAGTGTCGAGTCTGGATCGACGTTTTCAGATGCATTGAGTAAACACCCCAAAGTATTCGACGACCTTTATGTCAACCTAATCGCTGCTGGTGAGGTTGGCGGTATCCTTGATACTATTTTGAACCGCCTGGGTGCATACATTGAAAAGTCCGTTAAGTTGGCCAGACAGGTCCGGGGCGCGATGGTTTACCCCATTTCGATTCTCTGCGTTGCAATTATCGTTATTGCAGTAATGCTCGGAAAAGTAATTCCAGTGTTCGAAGAGATGTACGAAGGTTTCGACGGGGCAGCACTTCCCAAACCAACCCAAGTCGTTATCGATATTTCTCACGCGTTTCGTGACAACTGGTACATCTTTTTTGGTATTGGAGTGGCGATTGTGGTGGGCCTAAAACTATTGGTATCGAACCCAAAGGGACGCGTGTTGTTTGACACAGTCTTGCTGAAGATCCCGGTAATCGGAAACGTCCTGAGAAAAACGATTGTCGCCAGGTTCACCAGAACCCTAGGCACCCTCCTATCCTCTGGCGTTCCAATTCTGGACTCTCTCGATATTTGCGCGCGAACGGCTGGCAATAAGGTCGTTGAACGCAGCGTCATGTACGCGAGGCAAAAGATTTCGGAAGGTAAAGACATGGCCGGGCCATTGGCTGAGACAAAAATCTTCCCGTCCATGGTGTGTCAAATGATCGGTGTTGGTGAACAAACCGGTGCGATGGACCAAATGTTGACCAAAATCGCCGATTTCTACGAGGATGAGGTCGACGTTGCTGTAGGAGCAATGACAGCCATGATGGAACCCTTGATGATGGTGTTCCTTGGTGGACTAATCGGTGGTCTTATCGTCGCTATGTACCTTCCTGTATTCGAGCTTGCGGGCAACGTCGGATAGAGCGTAAGAGAACGTATTGGCGACGACATGACCTCATACCAAACTGCGAATACAGGCGTAGATCGTACGCCAGAACGCAGTGAAGGTAAGCCTAGTCGCTGGCCACAGGATCTGCGAAAGCGAGTTCTGTCATTGATGGTATTTCGTGCCGTCGTGATAAGTCTTGTCCTGGGTCTTACGACAGTTAGTTACTGGGTTAGTGAGGGGCTTACCCTCACACCAGCGATCATGAGTTTGTACATCATCATCGCTGCCACATACGTGCTGACACTCGTTTACTCGCTTTCTCTAAAGAAACAAAGCGACCCTGCCCGGCTAGTCGACGTCCAAATCATTGGTGACCTCCTCATCGCAACCTTGCTGGTGCACGTAACAGGCGGTGTACAAAGCGCGTTTAGCTTCTTTTTCCCCTTATCCGTCATCGGCGCTGCGACCGTAAGACTTCGACAAGGCGTTCGTATTTATGCGCCCATCGCTGCGGCCCTTTACATCGTGATTTCATTAGCGGGTTGGCTCGAAGTACTCCCCTTTCCCGAGGGCATCCCCTATACTGCTTACGAATTAAACGTGGCCCAATTTTCAAGAGCCCTTGGACTCACGCTTGCTGCTCTTGCAGGAATTTCCGTACTTTCTGCAAACCTGGTTGGCCAACTTGAGATGGCCACTGACTCATTGGAAAATGAACGGTCGGTTTCTGCCGATTTACTTAGTCTCCATGAAGACATCATCCGTTCACTATCCAGTGGATTGGTAACCTTTGATCTCGACGGGCATGTACTCAGTCTCAACCAAGCCGCCAAAGAAATACTCGAAACCGGTGACGAAGACATTCTTGGGAGATCGATGGCTGAGTTTTTCCCTGGTCTGTCTGACGAAATCGCTCTCAAGGGAACAAACGGTCGACTCAAAAGATCTGAACTTGTCATTTCACGCAATGGAGAAAAACAGTATCTAGGAGTCTCAGTCTCTCCGCTCTACAACCGTTTAGACTTCTCTCTTGGCCAGGTCGTCCACTTTCAAGATCTTACGGAATTAAGAGAAATGGAAGATTCCATCAAGAAAGCCGAAAGGCTCGCTGTAATTGGCGGACTAGCGGCCGGCGTAGCCCACGAAATACGCAACCCTTTGGCGTCAATCTCCGGATCCATTGAGTTGCTCAAACAAACTCTGGATGTCGACATAGATAACCAAGCCCTAATGGAAATTATTCTCCGGGAGATTGATAGACTGGATGGTCTAATTGACGAGCTTCTCGACTACGCCAACCCACGACCATTGCGAAAAACAACCTTCGACCTTCGAAGACTTATCGACGAGACACTACAAGTCTTCCAGCGCGATCGTGGGATTGAGAACCTCCGCCTAGAAGTAGACGGAGATGAAAAGCTAGAGTTAGATGCCGATCCCGAAAAGATGCGCCAGCTCTTGTGGAACCTCATACGGAACGCCGCAGACGCTGCAAAAGAAGGCGGTGGACATATACATGTGGAAGCCAAAGCCGATGGAGAAAATGCTGTTCTCGTCGTGCACGACAACGGCCCCGGAATCGCCAACGTAAATCTGCAACGAATTTTTGACCCCTTCTACACCACGAAGAGCACTGGCACAGGCCTTGGCCTTGCCATCGTTCACAGTATCGTCACCGACCACGGTGGTACGGTTCGAGTCGATAGCGAGGGCGGTAACGGGGCTGCCTTCCGAGTCGAAGTACCGAAGCAGTTACAATAACTTAGACCACAGGGACCTTCTGAAGGTTTTCGCGGCCCGTTACCCAGTCATCCCTAGCGTCATGCGACAGGACCGTGATAGGAAAAAGCCTTGGAGACCGGTAACCAAAATCTGGTGCAGCTTGGACGGCCTCAGAAAAAGGTCAGCCCTTCCGAAGCGACAGATGGGCCCAGAATCTATTTCGAAACCTATGGCTGCCAAATGAACGTGGCAGACACAGCCATGATGAATGGTCTCCTAAAGGACAATGGCTTTAGGAAAAGCAAAAGTCCCGAAAACGCGGACGTGGTGATCATCAATACGTGTGCCGTTCGAGAACGCGCCGAGGACAAAGTGCGTGCTCGCGCGCAAGAGCTTGGCTCCATCATAAAACGGCGCCCAGATACTGTGTTGGCGGTCGTTGGGTGTATGGCCGAGCACTTACGGGAAGGATTATTTGCCGAATCACCTAACGTCGATATTGTTGCTGGCCCCGATAGCTACCGCCGCCTCCCTCAACTCATAAGATCTTCCCTAGAAGGCGACACCAAGAACATTGACGTAAACCTCGACAAACATGAAACCTACGAAGGCCTTGGCGCAACGGAGGGTGATGGTGTTTCTGGTTTTGTGACCATTCAGCGTGGGTGCGACAAATTCTGCACGTTTTGCGTGGTTCCTTTTACACGCGGCCGAGAACGCGGTGTGGCTCCGCGTGAAGTTCTTCGCCGCGTTAGGCAATTCGCGGAAGCCGGTTACCGAGAAGTGGTTCTACTCGGGCAAACCGTCAATTCCTATCGATACGAAGATGTGGATTTTGCGGATCTTCTCAACGCAGTTACGGAAATAGATGGCATAGATAGGATTCGTTTTACGTCCCCCTACCCTGTCGATTTTAGCGACAAAGTGATCGACACGATTGGTAGACACAAGAAAATCTGTAAATACCTTCATCTTCCTGTGCAGTCTGGCTCTAACGTGGTGCTGGAAAGAATGCGAAGAGGTTACTCACGAGAAAACTTCCTCACACTGGTCGAGAAGATACGGAACCGAGTTCCGGAGATGGCACTTTCCACAGATATCCTGTCTGGGTTCTCTGGCGAGACGGAGGACGACCATCAAGAAACACTGAGCCTAATGCGTCAAGTTCGTTTTGACTCGGCATTTATGTTTTCCTATTCAGAGCGTTCGTTAACCTTTGCCGCCAAAAAGCTCCCAGATGACGTTCCCACGGACGTCAAGAAGCGACGCCTCAAAGAGATTATCGATTTGCAAAGTAGTATTTCCAAGGATGTCTTCGCACAGCACGTTGGTACGAAACAGCAAGTCCTGATTCATTCGACCTCAAAAAAGAACGAGAGTGAATGGGTCGGTAGAACTGACGGATTTAAGTCCGTCATCCTTCCCAAGGAAAACTACAAGGTCGGAGACATTGCCCCAGTCACCATCGCCCGGTCAACCATGGCAACTCTATTTGCCTCTCCGTAATTCGAAACGATTTAGAAGGCGGCAACAAGCCCAATATTGGCGTCAAACTGCAACGAGAAATTTAAGTCGACGCAATCTGGCCCAGGGCAAGTCCCCAACGTGTTGATTCCAGCTGGCACTCCAGCAAGCCCGTGCAGCTCGACGAAGACACGTAGCGGACCGCCAGCATGTAACCAGTAGCCGATCCCAGGTCCCACGATAAAAGGTCCACTCGCTGACGTATCAACGTCCATTCCTGGCATGGCACCTTCGAGTTTTATGGTGTGTCGCAAAATTCCGCCGCCTAAAGATCCAATTATCTGAAAACCGTCCAGGGTCCCCTGTACACCATAACGAATCCGCCCAACCACTGCTAGCGCTCCGGTTGCATGGCCTGGAATGTTTGCGCCAAGAGGCACGCCGAAGCGCAGCGCCGCACCAATAG
>CAYPIX010000079.1:0-16922 GCA_964410875.1 uncultured Kofleriaceae bacterium | reverse complement strand
GATATAGAGTCGTCGGCAGAAGCAGGAACCCGCAGAACATAAGCATCACCGCAAACGCAGGTAACGCGAAAACACCATCCGCGCGCACACGCTCTTTTGCGCAAACAGAGAATGCAAGCCCGAGACTGCAATTGAAGATTAGATTAAGCAGCATCTTTCACCAAAGACGTCCCCCACCTATTTACCTGCATCGCTCCACTCGGGCCAAGTTTTTGCCAATACCCAGGTTGTAAACCCATAGACTCTAAGATACTAACGGACCCCGACCTGGCGCGCTAGCGCGCCGCTCGCATGTCAAACGACTCAAATAGCTCAGCCCAGGGCTTGGAGAAAAAACTTGAACGAACTCATTGAGCACCTTCGAAACAACATGATTATTGACTTCCAAGGGGACCTTACCGTCGACACGGTGCGGAGTTACCTTCGAAAGGATGGTAGCTCTGCCGCCAAAGCAGTGCTCAATAAGCTCGCGGATGAAAAGAACGTGAGCGATATGATGATTGTGCTTGCGGACTGCTTGATCGAGCCGCTTCGAGCAGCTGCAACGGAAGCGATAGTGACCGAACAGCTCCAAACCTACGCGGAATCGTAACCGCCATTTCGTCGCGACAAGGATGCGGACATTACTCATTGTTGTTTTTGCAGCGGCGATCGCCCCATCGTCCGCTGACTCTTCTCCAAACCAACAACTAAAGAGCAGCCAACTTTACCAATATTCCACGCAAGCGATGGGGACTCTGGTTTCTATCTCTGTGTGGACGGATGAGGAGGAGCTCGCGGCGAAAGCTGCCTCCGCCGCATTTTCGGAATTTCGTAGAATTGATGCGCTAATGACGAGCTGGCTTGAAACCAGCGAGCTCTCCCGTCTCAACCGTTCTGCGGGCACCGCAATAGAGGTCAACGAAGAGCTCTATTCCGTCATCAGTATTGCCCAGAACGTCGCGAAGAAAAGTAGAGGTGCCTTCGACATTACAGTCGGAGCGTTCAAAGGACTTTGGAAGTTCGGCGAGGACAAGGACGGTACTATTCCCAAAGCGAAGGACGTTGCGGCCCGAGCCAAACGGGTCAATTTCCGCAGGGTTAAATTGCTGCCAAAAAACCAGATTCGGATTGAAGAAGGTACCCGAGTAACTCTCGGCGGTATAGCCAAAGGGTACGGGATGGACAGAGCCGTCAAAATTATGCACGAACTCGGCTTGGTGGATTTCATCGTTCAAGCCGGGGGGGATATGTACGCCTCCGGTCGCAAAGGATCAAGAAGCTGGAAACTCGGGATACGCGATCCGCGGGGGGAGCGTTCTTCAACTTTCGCCATAGCTGAAATTCAGGATGCAACATTTTCGACCTCTGGCGACTACGAGCGATACGTCGTCATTGATGGTGTTCGCTACCACCACATTTTGGATCCAAAGTCTGGATGGCCTGCACGCAAGTCGCGTTCGGTCACCGTGGTTACTCAAAGTGGCTTGTTAGCTGATGCTTGGTCGACCGCTCTTTTTGTTATGGGCCCCAAAAAAGGGATGAAGATCGTGAAGAAGACCAACGGGATGGAAGCGGTATTCGTGGATGCAGCAGGGAAGATTAGTGTATCGCCGGGGTTAAAGAAACGAGTTCAGATTCTTCCAACCCAATCTACTTTAGAACGTTGACAAACTTTCCAGACTTCAATTTCTTCTGGAGAGATTCAGCCCTCTTCTTCTCCAACCGATAGAGTTTTTCGGCATCACGCCGCGCGGCTTTTGCTGCTCTCTCTGCTTCCTCTGCACGCTTTGCCTCCGCTTGCGCGTTGTTCAGTGCAACCTGAAGCTCTGCCGCGCTCAGTTGGACTTTTCTGTCGGAAGCTTGCTTCGCTGCCTCCGTCTTCTTAATTCTTTCGAGCTGCACAGCAATTTCTGCCTCGGCTTTTTTCGCTCGTGCAGCCTCCTGCTCCGCAAGAACCGCCTGCTTCTTCGCCCGTTGGGCTTGTTCGTCGGCATCCCGTTTATGGCCGCTAACAGTAAAGAGGCCAAAGACGAGACCAAGAACAGCTGCAGCTGTCAAAACAATGCCACCCATGATGGCGAGCCTTCGGCGCCGGGTGTATCTGGTAGCTAACTTGAATACAGCGTTGAGGAAGTCTTTTTCTCGCTCAGCAAGTACACCTTGAAAATCTCGTTTGAATGCAATCGCGTTTTCAGCCGCGTCGCCACGCCAAAGGAGTCCTTCTGGTCGATCTTTCTTGTGCCACTGGGTAGCCGCAGCGCGAAGTTCATTTACAAATGCCGTTTGGCCTTCGTTAACGTCGAGCCAACGCCTGAGCATAGGCCACCTGGAGAGAAGCGACTCGTGAACGATTTCGACAGCTATTCCCTCTTTTCCCTTCGCTTGCACCACCAGAAGGCGGGCCTGTACCAAACGATTGACGAGAGATTTCATTACCGCCGGCTCGCCAAGTTCGGCTAAGTCAGCGGCCAGAACGATCGCCCGCGTGCCCTCCGGGGTAACCAAGCGCGAGAACAAAGCTCGAACTAACGGGCGTGTACTGGGAGGAAGTTTTTCTACAACTTGGTCTGCGTGAGATGCTAGCGCACCAGCTACGCCCCCCATATCCCAGTAGGATTGGCTTGGCAGTACCCTATTCTCTTGGTCGCGCACATCCCAAAGGCGAGCTGCTGCAAATTGTAAGAGAGGCAGAGCCCCCTGAGAGGAAGATAAGGCGTCAAGCATATCATCTACGACAGCGCTATCTTCGTACCGATACCCGAGCAGCTCAACTGGCTCAGTGATGGCTTCCTTCAGACTCGCTCGGTCCGGGGGTGAAAGAACAAAGAGCCCCTTCGCCAACTCCTCCATAAAGCGCCTGTCTTCCGCAACTCTGTCTAGAAAATCTGCACGCATCGAAAGCATTACTCGAAGTGGCGTCGAAGGATCATCAGCTACACCTGATAGCGCTGCAGTGAAAGCGGCTCTGTCTTCGGGGCTTCCCAACGTGTAGAGTTCTTCAAACTGATCAATAAAGAGCAAAATACGACGACCGGACTCACGTGCCCTTGAACGCAAAAGCTCTCCGACGTAGCCAGGCTCTGCTCGTATACGCTTCAGAAATTCTTCATGGTCTCGACTACGACTAGGTGCGGAACTTGATGATATCGGAACAATTCCTGTGCCTGATCCTGTAACCGGGTTGAGGGTCGAGGCCAGACTTTGAAGCGGCTGCCGGCCTGGTCGCAGGATCATCACATCCCAATCTTCGCCGGATCCTCGGAGCGCGGGAACAACACCTGCGCGTACGAAGGAAGACTTACCAACGCCCGAAGGCCCCATTACTGCCAGAAGAGGATGTTCTCTAAGGGAACTTACCGCTTTGGCTACTTCGCGGCTTCGCCCAAAGAACCGGTTCGCGTCAGATTCTTGAAATGCTGTCATTCCTGGGAATGGGCTTTCACCCGCTTTCATGCGACGTGCATAACGCCCAGGTAACAAGCTTTCTAAATCGGAAAGAAGGTCAGTCGCCGAGGAATAACGTTCCTCTTTTCGCTTCGCTAAACATTTATCTACAATCTTGACGAGTTCGTGAGGCGCGTGCGGCGCGCCAGTAGAAAAAGATGGCACTGGCTCGTCGATATTGTGCGCGAAACGGTAGAGGTCCTGTGCGTTACCTCGTCCTAAGGGGTGAGCTTGAGCGATCATCGACCAAAGCGAAATTCCTATGGCCCATAGGTCACTTCTATGGTCGACATCGGCTACCCCCCATTGTTCAGGGCTCATGCAAGTGAGAGTCCCGACGAAATTTCCTTCTTGGGTTATGCCGACGTTCTCTGTTCCATCGGGCAGGTGCAGACTCGGTTTTTTTCTTTCATCGGTATCGTCCGAGTAAAGTTTGGCGATTCCAAAATCGAGTACCTTTACAGAACCCGAATTGGTGATGAAAATATTGTCTTTCTTGAGATCTCTATGAACGATTCCCATGCTATGCGCTCGTTCAAGCGCCTGAACGACAGGGATGACCAGTTCGACAGCGCGCATTGGTCGAATAGCACCTCTCTTGCAGAGAGCCCGTAACGTCTCTCCCTCTAGGTACTCTAAAACCATGTAAGGCATGCCGTTGAATTCATCAACTGCGTGAATAACGATAATATTTTCGTGCACACACTGTGCTGTAGCGCGCGCTTCAACCAGGAAACGTTGAGTGAAGTTACCACTTTGCTTGAGTAAGAACTTGATCGCGACTTTACGTCCGAGTTTGGTATCTCGAGCGAGGAAAACTTGCCCCATTCCTCCGCGTCCCAGTTCTCGAATCAACTCGTAACCGCCGACTTTCGTCCCTTCAGAGATTCGCAATGCGGCGCGTGTAGCTCTGATTCTTCTTGCCCGGGTTGGTTTTACTTCTTGAGGTCGCGCCACACTTGGTGCAGAGCCTTCAGCCACGTACTGGGAAGCCTCCCTTTGTTTTTGCGAAGAATTAGGAGGAGCCGTAGACGTCATTTCCAATTCGGGTATGTCTACCCGTGTATCGTTGTCACGATCCGCGTTACCCGAAGGCCCCGGCGGTATGTCTTTCGGTGTCGTCATTCTCTAACGATTTCTAGCGAATTCCCCCTTCTGCAATTTTACCTAGGGCTTAGGGCCACTGACCAGCTTGATCCTCACCTAATCAAGGGCATTTTTCGGTGTACTTGTAGGCTCGTACCTACAAAAGTGGGAGCACTGGCAACGACGTCTTTACTTTTGTGTAAGAGGTTTGCTTCTAAACACACACGTTATCTTCCAAGAAACATAAGAAAAACAACATGACAATGCCTTTCCTCCTATGCCATCGCTTATAATCTTACGTGGGGGCCGACAAGGGGATGAGATGAAAAACATCGGGGTAATCAGTATCGTATTGGGTGTCGCACTCGCATTTCCCGCGTATGATTTAGGTGCGCAGTCAGACCGCAAAAATCGAAAATCTAACTCTGTAAAAAAAGCAGATTGGGAACAACAAACACCGTGGTCTGTTGGTGTCTCTCCTGTCCGTCAACGTCAGGCGCTAGAGAAGTTTCAACAGGGCAATATAAGTCTCGCCGACTCTCGATACCGAGAAGCACTCCTTGTATTCCAAGAGGCCCTACAGCTTTGGGATCACCCGGCCATCCATTTCAATATTGCAGTTTGCCTTATCAATCTCGATCGCCCCATCGAAGCCTACGATCACCTGGCGAGGGGAATGGAGTATGGCGAAGAGCCGTTAGGCAAGGCGGTTCACGCTCAAGGCGAAACCTACAAAAAGCTCCTCGACGGAAGCGTTGCAAAGTTAACGGTTAGAACAAAGCAAACAGGTGTTGTTATTTCACTTGATGGGAAGGATGTATTTACTGGCCCGGGTGAAAAAGAAATTCTTGTAAGCCCTGGAAGTCACCAGCTGGTGGCTAAGAAAAACTCTTTACTCCCACTCACCAAAAAGCTAGAGATGCGCGGCGGAGAGTCGGTCGATGAGAATATTCATCTGATTCCGTTTAACGCTACACCTACCAAACAAGTACGCAGATGGAAGCCGTGGGTTCCTTGGGCCGTTGCGGGCTCCGGCGCAGCCGTGGGCCTTATTGGCGTCGGTCTACAGGGCTTGGCCAGCTCGGATTTTTCGGCATATGACAAAGCGATCAGTTCGGACTGCCCCGGGGGTTGTATGAACGACGAGATTCGAAGTTCGGTTCGCTCTATTAGGAAACGGGCCGAGCTTGAGAGAGGAATCGGAATTGGCGCACTGGTGACAGGCGGCGTAGCAGTAGCTGCTGGCATCACAATGGTCATCATGAATCAGCCGAAGGCAGTAGTCGAATCGCGACCGCAAGTTGTACCAACGTTCACACGTGATGGCGCTGGTGTTAGCTTATCCATGCCGTTCTAAGGTCTACCGAAAGCAAAAGAGCCGTCCACCTCGATCGGTCGACGGCTCATATTAAATCTCGATAGAAGCTAGCTGCTCAAGATTTTATCAACGGCGGCTTTCCAATCGTCTACCGAATTGGATGCCTTCAGCTCACCAACCACCTTCTTGGTTTTCCCATCGATAACCAGAACAAAACCTGTTCCAGGCGCTCGCTTATCGAAAATTTCGGTTAGACCGTGTTTCTTAGCGTCTGCTTTTGCCTTTCCCTTGGTTTCATCCGTTGTGAAATCGAATTCCACAAAAGTAACCGGCTTTCCTTCATAAGACTTCATTGCATCCTTAGCGATCGGACCGATCGCTCTGCAAGCGCCTCAATTGTCGTGGTGAAATTTCGCCAAATACACTTCGGTAGCAGACATCTTATCGGTCGCTGCTGGCATTTTTTCTGCCGCCGGCTTTGCTTCGACAGATTTCGTCGCCTCGGCATTTGCCGCAGGCTCTCCTGCCTCTTTCTTGCATGACGTCGCCATAGCGAGCGTCATGACTAAACACATTGCTATTTTCATGAGAGAAAACCTACCACAACCTGCTGAAAAGAGTACTTCCTTCGGAAGTTCGCACCTTCAAAATTGAAAGGTTCCAGAGAGTTCCAAGCCTGCCCGTCGGAAGGCGTAAAAAAGCAGCCGTAGACGTCAGGGGCGGAAGGGTTGTTTGTCTTGTCCGCGTACCGAACTGGAAAGACGCCGCGCCACGGCAGCCTGCTCGTCTTCGTTCAAACGCCTTACATACACGCCTGCAGCCTCAATTGCCCTTGCACCAAAAAAGCCCTCCGACACCGCGTATTCCACCTCAATAACCATGTACGGGTCGTCACCTATCCACATGAGTTCGTGTTTTCGAGGAATCCCAACCCAGGAACTCAGGGTGAATTTTTCACGGGATCCATCTTCTTCCAAAACAACGAGGGTAATGCGGTCTGTAGCTGTCATTTGCGTTCCTTAAAGTCCCAACAGTTTCTTTGCTTCTGGATCGGGTGGCCTGACCCCTAGCCTATCGACGGCGCCCACCTTTGTTTGAAAAACATCGCAAACTGCAACGTAACTCGCTTTTTCAAATGCGCGTACGGAAGCGACGTTGTCGTAGCCAATCAGTGCCCACGAACGATAGAGATCTCTTTGGCGTAGCCCCTTCGCCATAAACTCAAGCATAGCGGGGGCGACCGCTCTACCACGAGCTTCCGCAGCAACAAATACGTCGTGGATATAGGCTTCGGAACTCTCGAGCTTGAGGCTTCGGTCTAACTCTGGAACGTGAACCTCACCAAAGGCTCCCCAGGCGATTCCTGCGGGCCTCCCGTTGATTGATGCGAAAACAACAGAGTCACCGCGTTTCCACTTTTCTCCACAGTAATCCATATCTAGTTCAAGGCTCTCGATCGTTTCCTCACGAACGCTGGGAGTCATTTCGTCAAACTCTTGTTTGGAAAGCTCGCGTATCGTGACCCCTTCGGGCGTCTTGACGCCTCGGGTCCAAAGCTCGCCACGATAAAGATGCATGCGATGGAACGCCGCCATGTGAGAGGCAGTCGTGCGAATTTTTCCCCATGCAGCTCGAGCGCCAGCTGCTGCCGCATTGGAGGCACCCAATGCAACTTGCAGTCGACGTGCGACTACCCCGTAGGTACGAGCAATAGTGGCTGCGGGTGAGTTACCAAACACACGAAGACGAATGGACCTTCGACGACTAGACGGCAACCCATCAATTGAATATTCGGCAGCTCCGCCAACAACATCCAAGGCTTCGCAACCTCGCTCTACGGCAGCCCTGGCTTCCGCACGCAACAGGCGCTCTGCTGCGGCAGACGATTCAGGATCCACGGCCATAGCCATCACCACCGCTCGCTTGGCATCGTCTACAACCAGCGCAGCTGCGATTGCCTCACCAGAGGCGTTATCTAAGCGAGCGACGCGGGCTTTTCTCTTTGCCCCAAGAACTGAGCTTGCCTCCTCAAGAAGCTGCATAGCGTCGCTATCCGCTAGAGGACTCTGCTCTTCCCTAGATGCCCATTCGAGCCGCGAAAGTCGCCGAAGAGAGCCGAGCCCATTTCGGATTTGTTTCGGGTCCGCACTCACGGCAACGTCCTCGGGCGTTTCGTCAACCACGTCGATACCGGCAACCGACAAAGCGATCCGACGCGTATAACCAGACTCGCTCGACTCGACTCCAAAACCGTTTGAACTAATACGGCTCACAAAGAATGCGCGAACTCGCGAAGGATCATCCAAAGGAGCTAAATCCAAAACGTCCCACTCAGAAGCAATGTCCATAAGACTTCTTGCCAAACCTATCCCCGCTCGCTCTTGGAATTCGGGACTGCACATAACCCCCAGAGCCGGTGGACGCGGCCCTGCGTCGCCCATAAGCCTTATCTCTCTCACCTTGAGCCCAGCCGCAGTTCGAGCCGTTCGGCGGTAAAGGGGAGCAAGGCAAACCAGTTTCCCCCCGCCGGTTTTGCTACTTCCTGAATAACCAGCAAGAACATAGAGCTCTGCTCCCAACACACGCTGGTACGCTTTCCACCAAGGTAGAAGCCAAGAAGAACTTCGGAACAATGCGCCCTCCCCGCCTTCCAACGCCAACGCTGCCCACGAAGACTCAAGATCGCGAAGTCCGTCCGTAGTTTCGATGGGGGTAAACAGGATCGACATAGCTGCTCTCGCTAAGGCTAGCGCAAAAATCTAGCCTTGCGGCGACCGGCGAAGAACTGCGGCAAAAAAACCGTCTGTTCCCTGTACGGATGGCGATAGCTCAAGAAAACGCCCATCACTGGACACTCCCGTTGACCGTTTTGCCCCCCAGATCTCCTTGACTGTCATCACAGCGTACTCCGAATGGGTCTTCAGGAATTTTTCCACAATGTCCTGATTCTCTTCCTTCAGCAGACTGCAGGTCGCGTAGACCAACCGGCCTCCAGGCGCTACCAATGTGCTGGCTTGGTCAAGAATAGAGAACTGCAACGTTGCCATACGGGAGATATCTTCTTTGGCCAAACGCCAGCGAGCTTCAGGATTTCGGCGAATTGCCCCAACACCAGTACAGGGAGAGTCGACGAGGACCCTGCTGGCCTTTCCCTGCCATTCGGCCAAAACCGCTAAATTCTCTTCCTCGCGCTCAAGGAGTACGGCTCGCGTATTTGTAACGCCAGCCCGGGTACTTCTCCGGCGCAACTCTGTGAGCTTTTTTGCGTCTACATCGCAAGCGACGATTCTCCCCTTGTTTTTTAGCAGTGCAGCAATCGCTAAGGTTTTTCCCCCTGCACCGGCACAGTAATCCACGATCAGGCCGCCTGGCGGAGGAGCAACCAATTCAGCGATCAGCTGGCTCCCCTCATCCTGAACTTCAAATAAACCGTTCTTGAAACTTGGTGACGAGAACACGTTTCCACGACTGGAGACGTGCAGCGACCAGGGACCGTGGCTACCAACCTCGATGCTCATGCCCTCTTTTTCCAACGTCTCAGCCACGGCGTCGCGCTCACGTGCCAATACGTTCGCTCGGATCGTGAGAGGAGCTCTCTTATTTAACGACTCAAGTAATGGGCCAGCAGCGTTTTCGTATTGCTTGACCATCATTGCGGTAAGCCAATCAGGGAAGGAGTACAACCGAGCGAGCCTCACCTTTTGATTGGATTCCGTCTCGATTTTTTCGTTAATCGAGCTCACCACTTCCCAATCCACACCAGGCGACAGCGAGGAAGCCCCATCGACGCTTAAGCCCTCCTCAAGCATCAGGTAAGCCACCAAACGCTCAGCATCAGGAGCTCGGTTCGTGAAGCGAACCCCACCCAGAGCCAGGGCTTCGTCTAACCTACGCCAGTGACGCACCATGCCGTAGAGAGTCTCAGAGATGAACCGCCTGTCAGATGAACCCAACCCACGATTTTTTCGGAATGCCCCCGCCAAACTATCCGTGACGTACCCCCAGTCCATTCGGGTGCGCGCCCACAAACGGAGTAGGAGCTTTGCCGATTTATCATGGGCTGCAATGACCTCTCGGTCTTGCACTTGAGCCGTATCCGTCATTGAATCATACACATGGCGAACGAGACTCCATCTGACTCCACCGAAGCGTCCCAAGCTCTCAGCGAGCGCGGCAATCTTTTCGAAGTTGCATCGAGCCAAGTGGAGCGAGCGTTCGAAGCGTTGAAAATCGACACGGATGTCCAAGCGATATTGCGGCAGCCTAAAAACGAAATCATCATTAACTTTCCAGTTCGTCTGGAGGATGGTCGTTACCACATATTTAAAGGTTATAGGGTCCAACACAATAACCTCATGGGACCGTTCAAAGGCGGGCTTCGTTACCACCACGAAGCCAACCTAGATGAGATGAAGGCTCTCGCTGCGTGGATGACCTATAAAAGCGCGCTCCACGACATCCCTTTTGGTGGCGCCAAGGGCGGTATTAAGTTCGATCCGCGACAGCACAGCACCAATGAGCTACAGCGAATCACCAGACGTTTTACGCACGCGTTAGGAAGCAATATTGGTCCAGAGTGGGACATCCCTGCCCCAGATGTAGGAACCAATGCCCAAACCATGGTGTGGATGATGGACACCTATATGAATGTCGTCGGCTACCACGAGAAGAACGCGGTGCGCCGGGTTGTAACGGGTAAATCGATATCATCAGGCGGCTCTCACGGGCGAAGCGAAGCCACGGGCATGGGCGTTGTCCACTGTATTAGTCAATGGGCCAAAGACGAGCAGTTCTCTCTCGATGGCGCATCTTTTACAGTCCAGGGGTTCGGAAACGTCGGCTCACACTGCGCGCGCCTACTTTCAAAGATGGGTGCCGTCATGGTCGGTGTTGGTGACTACAAAGGTTATATTTCCAACACTGAAGGCATCAATCCGCACAAACTAGGTGAGTGGGTGGCTGAAACCGGATCGGTTGCAAACTATCGAGGTGCCAAGTCGATTTCACGTGAAGACTTCTTTGGCTTGGAAAGCGATATTCTGATTCCCGCAGCCCTCGAATTAGAGATTGGACCGAAGGAGGCGGAGGCTCTCCGTTGCAAACTTGTCGCCGAGGGTGCCAACGGTCCTACCTACCCAGAAGCCGACCAAATTATGAAGAAACGCGGCATCCATGTAATTCCCGACATCTTGGCCAACTCTGGCGGTGTTGTGGTTTCCTACTTTGAGTGGCTGCAAAACAAACGCGCGGAACGTTGGGAGATCGGCGATGTTCTTCAGCGTCTTGAGAGACGCATGCTCCAAACCTACGCGGAAGTTCGACGAGTCGCCGAGCAGAAAAATCTCGACTGGCGAACCGCATGCTACGGCATCGGTCTTAAGCGTTTACAGAAATGCTACGAAGAACGCGGCATCTTCCCGTAGCCATACCGGCAGCCTAGTCACTATCGGAATCGGCCTCGAACAAGGCTGCTAAAATTGCTGCGCCCACCATGGCTGGGGATCTCGAAGCGGTCTTTGCCGTTTGGTTTTTAACACCAGAGCTTTTATCGGGGGCGGTCCTCGGCGGCTTCGTTTGCGGCGCCGGCTTTTTGTCACCCTTTGCGGGCTGCCACACGAGCGTTAATCCGCGCTCGGTCATCTTCCATTTGCCCGTCACTGCGGGGGTGCGCTTTGGGACCGTGCGCTTTGCCTGAGTCGGCGCCTTCCGGACCTTGGCCGGGCGGTTTGCGTGCGCAGTAGCGACACTTAAAAGAAGAACCACAGCTAGAGAAGTGAGTCGCTGGAAAAACATCGCCCCCTAGTTCTGCAACTTTGTAGCCAGCCCTCCCTTCTATATAAAGCGCTGTTGCAGCCCCCATTTTCTCTGGTCAGAAAGCCCGCCAGTCTTCGAAATCCAAACAACTGGGTACTACCCTCTCCGGATCCAGGACCTTATACGGATTCACATTTAACAACTAAGGTTCCGTCTGGTTCGAAGTAACCATCCGAGTGCAAACGCCTCGATCAAACTTTCGAACCAAAGTGCCCAGATTGCGCACTCAGGCTCGCTTTTGGCCCAAAGGTTGCTCCTACAAGGGGATACAGCCCCACCTCTGCAACGGAATAACCATGAACTTACGACGCTTTCTATTACCACTCACGGTCCTTCTCTTCGCCTTTGCCGGTTGTTCGGACAGGAAGACAGATAGAGCTCGCGCGCGCGTTGCCCGCGCTCAGCAGCGCCCTTCAGCCGCTCACGTAAGTCCAGGCAAGTACAACCGCCGGGGCTACAAGGCCAAGCGTGCTCAGCGAAGCAGATATGGCAAGCGAGCCCAGCGAAGCGCTTACGGTGGAAAGTCGAGACGCGCTAAGCGAAGCAGACGATTCAACAAACGCCGACGCTACGGAAAAAGTCGCAGAAACCGATACGCAAAGCGTTCTAAGCGGTCGAAACGGCGTTACGGCAAGCGACGTTCGTACAGAAACAAGCGGTCGAAGCGCAGGAACAAGCGCACACGTAGCAGGCGAAAGAACCGTTCACGGGTAGCAGGACGCAACTGGCGTCGCTACTACTAGAGCAACCTCAAAGCTCTTACTTGCAAGACTTGCCGCAGACTCGTAGCGTTGCTGCGAAGTGGAAGTCTTTCAAGGTCACCGCGGGCTTTTCCGCCCTCTAGCTAGGCCCAGCGTCGCGCTCGGTACCTTTGACGGTGTCCACATCGGCCACCGAGAACTGATTGCACGTGCCCGCAGCGTCGCAAAGCCAGTTGATGGAGACACTGTCGCCTACACGTTTTCCCCCCATCCGGCGAAGGTCCTTGCGCCAGCAAAGGCACCACCTCTCCTTTGCAGTGAAGCAAGAAGACTTGAACTTTTAGAAGAGGCCGGGGCCTCTGTTGCGATTGTCGAACCTTTTACAAAAGCGTTCGCCGGACTCGAACCTGAGGGGTTCTTCGCCGACATTTTGATGGGTCCCATTAGAGCGGAGCACATCGTAGTGGGCAGCGACTTTTCTTTTGGACGTGGCGGCAAGGGGCGTCCAGAGCACCTTCGAGAGATGGCCATAAACGCATCGGTAACATGCGACGTCGTAGAGCCAGTGCTTCTTGGAGGAACCCGGGCATCAAGCACCCGCACTCGCGATGCCATAGCCGCAGGTGACCTCCCTTTGGCTTCATCAATTCTCGGACGTCCCTATGATTTGGACGGCGTGGTCGTCCAAGGTGCTCGCAGAGGACGAGAACTCGGTTTCCCCACAGCGAACATTGAAAGTTCTGCCGATAGCATCCTTGCAACCGGTATTTACGCAGTACGCGGCCGAGACCTAACGAGCGACAAGACGGAATGGCTTTCCGGTGCAGCAAGTTTGGGCAGGAACCCAACATTTAACGATGGCTCCCAACATGTACGTCTAGAAGTCTATTTCATGGATTTTGACGGCGACCTCTACGGGAAGAACATGAGAATTGAATTTATTGAAAAGCTTCGCGACGAAGAGAAGTACGATTCTGTAGATGAACTTATTGACCAGATGAACCTTGACGTCAAAAACGCCAGGCTCTCTATTGAGAAAAACCAATGACCAACCCACAACGTTTTGAAGGCGTATTTACCGCGATCGTAACTCCGTTTAAAGACGGTGCCGTAGACACAGCTGCATTTACCAATCTGATAAACCGCCAGCTTGAAGGCGGCGTCGACGGTATCGTAGCCGTGGGCACCACGGGGGAATCCGTAACACTTACAGTGGCCGAAACCGACCATGTCATTTCTCATACGGTCAAGACTGTGGCTGGCAGAGTACCTGTTGTGGCGGGCGCGGGGAGCAATAACACAGCCCAAGCTGTAGAGAACTCTCGAAGAATCAAAGAGCTTGGAGTCGACGGATTGCTTCACGTGGCCCCCTACTACAATAAGCCCGGCCCTGAAGGTCTCTATCGTCACTTCGAAGCTTGCGCTAAAGCGACAGACCTCCCCGTTATTGCCTACAACGTGCCCGGCCGCACATCTTCGGATATCTCGGCTAAAACCTGGGCTCGAATTGCTAAATTGCCAACAGTAATTTCTCTCAAAGATGCGACTGGTGACGTGAAGCGCGGCGTTGAAAACGTACTCGCGAGTAAGGGGGACGCATTTGTTGTCTCTGGTGACGATTTCACCCTTCTCGCGCACATTGCGAACGGCGGCAAAGGCGTAATTTCCGTGGTTTCCAACATAGCTCCAACTTTGACGAGCAAACTCTGGCAAGCGTGCAAAGATGGAGATTTTCAAACGGCGCAAAAGATAAACTTTGAGTTGCAGCCACTTATTGAGCTCCTCTTTGCAGAAAGCAATCCCACCCCAACCAAGGCGGCGTTAGAGGTTCTTGGCCTTTGCAGTTCGGACGTTCGTCTGCCCCTCGTTCCTTGTTCTCCGGCAATTAAAGAAAAACTGGCTACCTGGCTGGCGAATAGGAAGGAGCTCTAATGCGAATCGCGGTGGTCGCGCCGAGAGGGCGAATGGGACGAGAAGTTGTCAGGCTTTTGGAACAAGCCGGCACTGAGCTTTCTATCGTCGATGACAAGATCGAAGAGAAACTGTTGGACTGTGCATCCTATATAGACTTTAGCTCAACCGAGCTTACAGAAAAGGTAGCCAAAGCCGCTACCGCTCTCCAGATCCCGGGCATTGTTGGAACCACAGCGCTTTCTCCTGGTGCAAAAACGTCTCTTGAAGTTCTAGCCAAAGTCGCACCAGTTATTTGCGCAGCCAATTTTTCACTCGGCGTAAACTTGCTGCTGGCCCTCGCGTCAAAAGCCGCCGAAGCACTAGGCCCAGACTTCGACAAAGAAGTATTTGAAATTCATCACAAGAACAAAAAAGATGCGCCATCCGGGACCGCTCTAGCGTTAGCTGAAGCTATCAACGCTGGGAATACGCAAGCTGTGGTCACCAAGAGAAACAGCAGTGATCTCGCACGCCAGTCAAACGAAATTGGTGTCGCCGCCGCCCGTGGAGGAGATGTTATTGGCGAGCATACGGTCTTTTTCTTTGGTCAAGAAGAGCGTATCGAACTGGTACACCGAGCTACGGATCGAGCGGTGTTTGCTGCCGGAGCAATTCGCGCCGCAAGATGGATTGCGGGCAAGTCGCCGGGTTGGTACTCCATGAACGACGTGCTTGGTCTTTAGAACTCAGTCGCTTCCGAGACGTTTTTCGAGCTCTTCCAACCGCTTTTGAAGCGCTGCTACGCCAGCGTTGAGGAGAGTAATTTCAGCATCCTTCATTCCAAGCTCGCTCGCCATTTGCGAAAGGGCTTGCTCGCGCTGCGTTGCCCACGCAGAGGGAGCCTTTTCTTCGCCTTGTTCAGCCGACCTTTCACGAATTTCGGTTAGGCCATTCTCTAGATGGTCCAAAAGGGAGGTAGCCGTAGAGAGGTTACTTTCTACCTGGTCAAATCCTCTCGGGCTCTCCGATGCCGCGGACGAGAGTTTCTCTTCTAGCTCTGCGATGCGCTCACGTAGAGTTCCTACCTCTTCTGCCTCACTAGTTAGTTGTTCCTCAACTCTTCGGCGTTCAAACAGTTCTGCTTCTAGAGCTTTGATCTTTTCATCCGAGCCACTGTTTCCGCCCCCTACCTTGGCCCTGAGCTCCTCTAGCTCTGCTAGCAGTTCGGTGTGCACTTCACCAGATTCGTGACGCAGCACAAGTCCCTCGGCAATGGAGGCTTTGGTACGCCAGTCTGCAAGCTCTTCTCCAAGAGATTTCTTCTGTGCTTCGACAGCAGCAGCGGACTCTTCTACCTCAGCAACCTTCAACTCCGCTTGTCGAGCGTTTTCCTCAAGCTCCTCCTGGTAGGCCCGTCCTTCTTCAAGCGCCTTCTCCATTTCCTGAAGTTTTTGCGTGTGGACTTCCAGAGCCTTTGAAATTTGCTCAGATACCGACTCCCTGTGAAGCTCTTCCGTATCTTCGTCTTCCGTCGCCCTCTCGCTCTCTTCGGCGACGTTCATCGGCTCGGTTTCCTCTTCAAGGGTTCTTGCAAGCGTGACGGCCGATGACGAACCGCTGTCTTTATGGATTCGCGCAAGCTCTCCCTCGAGTTCGAGCACACGGTTTCGAAGCGCCGTACCTTCGGCCTTCGCTTTGCCCATTTCAACGCCTACTCCGGCCACAACGCGACCGAGTTCTTGTTGGGATTCGTCGAGCTGTTTCTTGAGTCGTACAATTTCAGCTTCTGCTTTTTCCCTTCCAACCTTCTCTTCCATAAGCTCGATGGGAGCGTTGGCAGATGGAACTTGGCTCGCTCGTGCTCTGCGTTCAGAGCCTTCTGTTCGCTTTCGCAGATCTGAATTGGTTCTTGGTACAAGAGTATCTAGCCCCTCAGCAGTGGGAAACCTCACAACCGTGAGACCTCTCAGCCCTTCGCCAGGAACCCCACCGGCAAGACAAACGTAGTCCGTGCTTTGCACGCCACGCCCCATCATTTCCAAAGTAGAGTCCAACATCTCCTCTGGCTCGGGATCATCTTCATCTCCGTATTCTACGAGGCTCACGCCCAAAAAAGGCGATTCCGCGAACATACGGACTTGCTCAAAGACCGGTTTCAGCCTTTCTTCGAACTCGTAGTACGTTGCGCCATTTTCATTGGCGTCGGGTAAATCGCCGTTTTGGACCCTTATGATCAAGTGACCATGATCGCGCAATACTCTTCTAAGCTCGCCGAGAGCCTCCGGGCTTCTGAGAACACCAAGTCCATCGGAAACAAGAACCGTATCGAAGCTGCTATCTGCCAGGCCAGTCGAACTTAGCTCTGCACGCTGAAAGGAAAGCTTCTCTATTGAAAAACGTGAAGATGCTTTTTCAACATTGTGAGGATCGGTGTCTATACCTACGACGGTTTTCGCGCCGCAGCTCACAATAAATTCGGCAGCATCCCCGAGAGCACTACCAACTTCAAGAACGTCCTTCTCAAGAACTAAATCATTGAAGTACAGGTAATGGGGCAGCTTGTTTAGCCAGTTCGACAAGTTGGTTTCGTCATTCATAGGTAAATTCCCCGCTCTTCCTTTGAGTGTCCCGACACAAGGTACCTAGCCTTGACAGCGGTCACACTGCCTGTAGATTCTACACCC
>CAYPIX010000078.1:0-17334 GCA_964410875.1 uncultured Kofleriaceae bacterium | reverse complement strand
GATTTGCGGGGGACAAGTCAGCTCGTTAACGCGGCTTGTGAGTCCGGTTTGGTTGCTCGTCAGCACGCATGTCAAAGCATTTGGTTGGGCGACAGTGATAGTGCCTTGGTAGGAGCTGCCGAACTGATGCTTTCTCCCGATAGCACCACAACGATCGCGCGCACTGGGATGATGAGCAAAAGCGGCAAAACTCGTAGCTTTGATTCTAGAGGAGATGGTTTCGTTCGCGGCGAAGGCGCTGGCGTTGTTGTCTTGAAACGAGTAAGCGATGTCACCAATCGCGACCGTGTATACGCGTTGGTTCGCGGGACAGCTGTTCGCCACAACGGTAAAAACGAGTGGATCATGGCGCCAAATGCCAGAGGTCAGCAGAGTTCGTTCCTGCAAGCCTGCGAGCGGGCCGGCGTTACCGGGGACAAAGTCCAGTATGTCGAAATGCATGCAACCGGGAAAGCGCGATCGGATGAACTAGAAACTCAATCCCTATATGATGCGGTCGTCTCTGAAAAGAGGAGCGAGCCTTGTCACATTGGAAGTGCCAAACCCAACCTTGGCCACCTTGGACCGGCATCCGGGATGGCGGCACTGATAAAAACCGCATTGGCGATTCACCGCTGCGTCATTCCTCCGACAAAACCTGAAGAGGAAAATGACACGCTCCCGTTGGGAGACAAGATGATTCTTCCCAAAGAGCCCGTGCCCTGGAAAAACAACGAGCGGGTTGCGGGCGTGACCTCTATGTCTCTTGGGGGAACCAACGCAAATGCAGTTCTTACAAGCTACGGTAAGCCGAGAATAGAAACTATGAAATCAAAGGAAGACTTGGTTCTTCCTGTTTCTGCGCGGAGCGAATACGCATTGCGTACGCTCTGCACTCAACTTGCAGATTTCATCACAGAGAATACTGAAAAAGT
This sequence comes from uncultured Kofleriaceae bacterium, assembly GCA_964410875.1. GTDB lineage: Bacteria > Myxococcota_A > Polyangia > Haliangiales > Haliangiaceae > CAYPIX01. The sequence goes on along the minus strand of CAYPIX010000078.1, from coordinate 16,420 downwards.
CAGGGATATTTGTTTTACCTCCTCGGTAGGTCGTTCTCAACACGAATACCGTGCGGTGTTCGTTGGCAAACATGCATCCGATTTGACAGCTTCGCTGCGAAGAGGAGAGAGCAGTGCCAATCTACCGCCTGTCGCTCAGCAATTTCTTGAAGGCAAAGAGGTTGATTGGTCCGTGGTCTATCAAGGCCAAGATGTTCGTACCACGTCAATCCCTACCTACCCTTGGCAGCGCGAGCGCGTTTGGCCAAAGTGGTTAAGTGCAGCGCCTGTGGAAAATAAAACCAGTGCTGCTGAGGCTTCTCGCCCGAAACGAGCTATGGGAACACAGAACGAGGAGATGCAAGCCGGAGTGGTTGCCCCGACGGAGTTGCTTGGGCCGTTGGCGCAGGGCGTTGTCGATAGACCTGAACGCGAGCGTATCCCTCACCTGCGTAGTGAGATAGCGATTCGGGTGGCGAGCCTACTTGGGCTTTCCCACGCGTCTCTTGTTGACGAACGAGCGCCTCTAATGGCGATGGGGCTAGATTCCATGATGGCAGTCGAGCTTCGAGATTCCCTTGCGGACGCAATGGCTAAGAAATTGCCATCTACACTTTTGTTTGACTACCCAACAGTGGACAGGCTCGCTGAGCATTTGCTTTCGCTAACCGTTAAGAAAACAAAGCCTGCTCCTAAAAAGAGGGAAAGGCAAACCACTCAAATGGACATGGATGCGGCCAGTTTGAGTTTAGTAGATCCAAGTATCCAGTCTGAAAACAACCTAAACCCTGATGAGATGTCTGAGGAAGAACTCAGTGACTTTCTGGCACAAGAGCTGGAGAAATGGACAGAACGCCATGAGTAAGGAACAACTCAAACAAGCCGCACTGGCGATGAAGCAGATGCGGGAAAAGCTCGACCGAATTGAGGCCGAGAAACACGAGCCCATTGCTGTAGTAGGAATGGCTTGCCGCTTCCCCGGAAATAGTAATTCTCCCAAGGAGTATTGGGACCTCTTGAACAGTGGTGGCAACGCGATTGCCCCGATTCCCGAAGGACGTTGGGATGTCGACGAGTTCTACGATCCTACACCAGGGCAACCTGGGCGTATGTATACGCGAGAGGGCGGATATATCAGTGCTGACATCAGGGGGTTCGACCCAGGCTTGTTCGGCATGTCGCCACGTGAAGCAAAGACTCTCGATCCTCAGCAAAGGCTTTCTCTCGAACTTGCGTACGAGGCGCTAGAAAATGCTGGTATGAACCCGGACTCGTTAATCGGAAGCCGCTCAGGTGTTTTTTATGGCGCTTCGGTCATGGATTACGGACTCAACGCGGTCTTCAATGGCGATGTAAAAACGATCGATCTTTACGGAGTAAGTGGAAACACGCCAAGTATTATGTCTGGTCGTATTTCTTATACCTTCGGTTGGCAGGGCCCGACATTCAATATGGATACGGCTTGTTCGTCTTCTCTAGTAGCAACTCACCTTGCCATCAATAGTCTCCGCAATGGCGAGTGCAATATGGCGCTGACGGGTGGTGTTCTGGTGATTCTACGGCCAGAAGCAACCATTGCTTTTTCTGGCCTCGGAATGTTGGCCCATGACAGTCGGTGTAAAACTTTCTCTGCTGGAGCTGATGGTTATGCTCGTTCAGAGGGTGGTGGTGTAATTCTTCTGAAACGTTTGTCCGACGCGGTTCGTGACGGCGACAACATTCTCGCGACTCTCCGAGGTTCTGCTATTAATCACGACGGCCGAAGCGGAGGTCTGACGGTCCCGAACGGCCCGGCACAGGAAGCCCTTATTCGCGAGGCACTGCAAAACTCAAAGCTCGAGCCCAACGACATTGACTATATTGAGGCGCACGGCACGGGAACGCCTCTTGGCGATCCCATCGAAGTACACGCGATGAAAAACGTGTTTGCGGAAGGTCGCGAAGAGGACAAGCCTCTTCGAATTGGTAGCGTAAAAACCAATATCGGGCACCTCGAGCCTGCATCGGGAATCGCGGGATTGATGAAAGTGGTCCTGTCGATGCAGAACGAAAAACTGCCTAAGCATCTCAACTTTACGGAGTGGAACCCGCATATTCAGCGAGAAGGTTTCCCCGTTGAGGTGACCACGGAACCTGTTGATTGGAAATCCGGTGGTAAAGCTCGATTTGCAGGAGTTAGTTCGTTTGGTTTGAGCGGAACCAATGCCCACGTTATCGTTGGCGAACCTCCAGAGCTTGAAAGAGAAGCCAAGCAGGTCCGCGAACTCAATATCTTGACGCTGTCCGCAAAAACAGAGGCAGCGCTCAAAGAGTTGGCGTCAGAGTACCTAGAGTGTATTGAGAATCCGACCGATGCTAACGGCAAGCCTGTCGACAGTTCTGTTGTCGCGACAACTACGAATCTCGGTCGATCCCATATGGACTACCGTTTGGCAGTCGTTGGTAAGGATGCATCCGAGCTAAAGACTCGTCTGGAAGCGGGCGAAGGACTCGGTGTTTTTCGCGGTGTTCGAAGTAAAGCCCGCCGCCGGATCGCATTCCTGTTCACAGGGCAGGGGTCGCAGTACGCCGGAATGGGTAAGACACTTTTTGATTCGGAACCAGTCTTCCGGGCCACCATGGAACGTTGCGAAGCTATTTTCAAAGACGAGCGTGGGGAATCACTCCTCGAAGTTATGTTTGAAGAGGGCGGAGAGCGGGTTAACCAAACCGGATACACGCAGCCGGCCTTATTTGCACTCCAAGCATCCCTTGTTGATCTTTGGAAAAGTTATGGCGTGACGCCTGATACAGTTCTAGGACACAGTGTTGGTGAATTCGCGGCAGCGTATGCAGCAGGCGTTTTGGAACTCGAAGACTCCTTCAGAATCATCTCAGCTCGTGGCCGTTTGATGCAGGCGCTCCCAACAGGTGGTGCAATGGCTGCACTTCGCGTTGATGAGAAAACCGCGGAGGAAGCGATAGCGGAGTATGGGGACAAACTAGCCGTCGCGGCGATCAATGGCCCTGAGAGCGTGGTGATATCTGGTGAAGAGTCCGCGGTTGACGCTGTTGTCAAAGCGATGACTGCTAAAGAAGTTCGCGCTCAGAAACTAACGGTTTCTCACGCATTCCACTCGCCTCTGATGGACCCAATGCTTTCAGAATTGGGAGACATTGGCGATCGAGTCAAGTATCAGGAATCTCGGATCAACTTCGTTTCCACAAAAACGGGTCAGCCTCTGCAAAGCGGAGAGATGAATGGTGAGTACTGGAAGGAACATGCTCGTGGAGCTGTTCGTTACGCAGAAGCCGTTTCGTTTGCTGCTAGCGAGTACAAATGTGATCTGTTTTTGGAAATTGGTCCGCAACCGACTCTTTCATCTTTGGGGCGACAGTCTGTTACGGATGACAACGTTGAGTGGGTACCCTCGCTTCGAAGGGGGCGAGACGCCAGCTTGGCAATGACAGAAGCGGTAGCCCATTTTTACACGGTCGGCGGAGACGTTGACTGGGCTGGGTACCATGGAGACACGACAGGACCTAGAGCTCTTCTTCCCAATTACCCTTATCAGAAAAAGGAATTTTGGATCGAGATGCCGAAGGTCGCGGGTGGTAAATCTGGTCGCGCCTCAGAACATCCATTGCTAGGTAAGAAGCTGCGTTCTGCTGGTCGCGAGACAATTTACGAGTTGACGCTTACGCCGACATCGCCGGAATACGTTCAGGACCACCAGGTCTATGGGGCGACGGTCTTCCCGGGTACAGGGTACTTTGAGCTCGCTCTTGCCGCGGCAAAGCAACTATCAAATGGTGCAAACCTGCAAGTGACTGAGGTCGGAGTAGAAGCTCCACTCGTTTTGGACGGAGATGAAGCAACAACGGTTCAAGTCGTCGTTGATGAAGCAGACGACAGCGGTGCGCGCACCCTGGAAATCTTCAGTGAGAGCGGCGGTAACTGGTTGCGACACACCCTTTGCAAACTGGCTCCGACGGATTTTGTCGATGACCACGTTGCGGATCTAGACGCTCTCAAAGCGACTTGCCCCGTAGAAGAAGATACAGAAGAAATGTATCGCGACTTGGCTGACCACGGTCTTATGTACGGGCCGATGTTCCAGGGCGTGATGGAAATTTCGACTTCAGATAACAGCTCGTTCGCATGCTTGGATGTTCCGGACGATGCGGAACAGTACCTTTTACACCCAGCGATGTTCGACGCTTCGCTTCATTGCCTTGCGAGCCTCGCAGAGGTCGAAGACGATGTGACCTACCTTCCGGTGGGGCTCGATAGCATTGATGTATCGCGAAGTGTAATTGGTGAAGTGTTCTGTCACGCTCGACTTCGAGATGAGTCGACCAAGGAACTGATTATTGGTGACTTGGATCTTTACGACGGTTCAGGAAACCGAATTGCTCGAGTACTTGGTGTTCGCGCGAAGCGAGTTACTCGCCAAACCTTGGAAAAACTCCTCGGAACGCAGAGTCGATCGGATATGTACGAAATTGGGTGGAAACGCTCGGAAGCTGTGGCCTTCGATAGTTCCTTCTCAGAACGTTACATCCTGGTTGGCGAAGGCAATTATTCAGACGCTTTTGCATCGGCTCTCAAGGACGCAGGACAGACTGTGGTTTCTGCCAAAGCTGATGGCGTCGTAGAAGCAATTGGCGAAGGTGCTAAAGCAGTCGTCTACATGGGGGCGTGCTCAGCACCACACGGCGAAAACACAGGCTCTGGAATAGAGAAGTATCAAGAGTATGTTGCGGCGGATCTGTTGGCTTTGACCCAGTCTATGGGCCGAATGGAGCAGCCTCCGCGACTACACCTTGTAACGCGAGGCGGTGTACCCGTTGACGGTGCAGCAAGCGATATCTCTCCTCTTCAATCTCTTGTTTGGGGCTTTGGTCGAGTAGTCGAGAATGAGCACCCAAATTTGGGGCCAAGTCTAATTGACTTGGATCCAGCACAGGATGTTGCGGCAACTGGGAAAACCCTCCTTGATGAGCTGGGAAGCGACAAGAAGGAGAACCAAGTTGGGTATCGTTCGGATACTAGGTACGTGGCCAGACTTCAACCGACCCACCAGAAAAAACGACCATCCAATGACGTGCCTCGGCAGTTAATGAGCGAGGAACTAGGGTCCTTAGACGGTTTGGTCTGGGCTCAGGTCGATGACGTTCCAGTGGGTGCCAATGATGTCAAAGTCCGCGTCCGCGCCTGTGGAATGAACTTCCGCGATGTGCTTAAAGCGCTAGACGTATATCCAGAGGACGATCGAGTTCTGGGCGATGAATCTGCGGGCGAAGTCGTCGAGATTGGAAAGGACGTCACCGATGTAAAAGTTGGGGACCGGGTTCTTTTGGCGGCTCCGGGGGGATGCCACCGGAATTTCATGGTTATGCCTTCGGAATCGGTTGCGGTACTGCCGGAGAATATATCCTACGCACAAGCCGTGACTATTCCAGTTACATTCCTTACGGCAATGCATTGCTTAGAAGAGCTTGCCAAAGTCAAGAAAGGCGACCGAGTGTTAATTCACTGCGGAGCTGGTGGCGTTGGACTCGCGGCGATTCAGATTGCAAAACAAGCGGGTGCTACGGTCTTCACGACCGCGGGTAGCCCTCGGAAGCGTGCTTACGTTAAGAACATCGCTGGCGCCGACTACGTCATGGACTCGAGAGCCCTGAAGTTTGGTGAGGAGATCATGGAATTCACCAAGGGGGAGGGCATTGATGTCGTCCTCAATAGCTTGGTTGGTGAATCCATTGTCGAGAGTATGAAAACTCTTCGGGTAGGCGGCCGCTTTGTTGAGATTGGAAAAGCGGAGCTTTGGAATCAAGAACGAGTAGCGAAAGAGTACCCAGGGGTAACGTACACCACGGTGGCTCTAGATAAGAAGGGCGTTGGGCCCGGTCTTTTGCGTAAGCTCTTGGTCCCGTTTGAAAAAGGCGACTACAAGCCGCTTCCTTGGCGCGGTTTCCCAATCGAGCAAACCGTGGACGCGTACCGATACATGTCTGCGGCACGCCATATCGGGAAAGTGGTTATTACCCAATACGAAGACGACCGTTCTCCGGTACTTTCGAATGGTAGTTACTTAATTACCGGTGGCCTTGGTGGCCTTGGTCTTGGTGTGGCTCGGCATTTCGCTGAGCAGGGCGCTGGAGCAGTCGTCCTCATGGGGCGTAGCGCGCCCAAAGAAGCAGCTGTCAAAGCAATTGCAGAAATTGAAGCGCTGGGCACGTCAGTCCGAGTTGTTCGCGGGGATGTTTCGGTTGCCGATGATGTGAAGCGGGTGATGACGGAGCTCGACGGACTGCCTGTACTGCGAGGTATTGTTCATTCTGCTGGTGTTCTTGAAGACAAGCCGATTCTTGACCAAGATAAGGCAAGTTTCTTAAAGGTCTTTGGCCCGAAGGTCCAGGGAGCTTGGAACCTGCATCAAGAGACGGCCAAAATGCCTTTGGACTTCTTCGTTGTGTTTTCGTCAATCTCGGCGATTATTGGTAACTACGCACAGTCGAACTATTCAGCGGCCAATAGCTTCCTAGATGCGTTGGCTCATCACCGGCTGTCTCACGGTATGCCCGCAACCAGTGTGAACTGGGGCGCATGGGCTGGAGCTGGTATGGCGGATGATGAAGATCTTCGCAAGAGTCTTAAGAGCCGGGGAATGGACTTCCTCGATCCAGAGTATGGATTCGAGCTTTTGGACAAAGCGATTCTTCGCGGGGCGCCTCAAGTCTCTGCTGTGTCGGTTCGTTGGGATCGCTTCCTCTCGTTTATGGGAAGTGAATCACCGTTCTTTGACGAAGTCATTGGTGGAGCTGGCGGCGGCGGCGGAAGTGTCAAGCTAATCAAAAAGGAACAAATCCTTGCTGAACTTCGACAGACACCTGAGTCGAACCGAGAGCAGTACTTGTTCGAATTCGTGGAAGGTCTCCTAAAGAGAGTCCTTCTTATGCCAGAGGACACCCGAATCGACCCGGGTACGCCACTGCAAGATCTTGGATTCGATTCCATGATGGCAGTGGAAATGGGAAATGCGCTAAGTGCAGCGGTTGGTTTCAAACTATCGGCAACGGTTGGTTTTGACTATCCAACACCTGGCGCTTTGACTGGGTTCCTCTGCGAAAAGATTCTTCCTGAGGTTGGGGAGGCGGCATCGTCTACTAAACGAGCCGAGACCGAAGAAGAAGAAGCACTGGCGAAACCGGCGAATTCTAATAAAGAGCAGTCGGACGTAGCTGTGATGGCTAAGGGCGAGAGATAGGCTCGCAACTAACACACTAGATACAAAACTGTGGGTGCCTTGGGTTGGGCAACTTCAGACTGGGCTCTCCTTGCACACGCAAAGAGAGCCTTTTTTTTCGACGCGGGGACAGCTGCGGGCCTCGCGCCTGGGGCGTTGTCGCTGCGCTTCCGTCGGTCACGTACACAAGTACGCTCCCTAGCCGGTTCTCGCTCCGCCTTCCAGGCGCGGCCCCTCGCTCGTCCCCGCGTCGAAAAACGAGGGGGGCGGCCGCTTCGCGGCAGGTATTTCCTTCTGATGCAGTTGCCGGTGCTCGGGGGCCTAGAAAAGCGACTGCTGCGAAGGCTGCCCACGGAAAGTCTGCGACTCGACGTTTTGTTAAACCAACAATTTTTGATGACGGCGGCCGGGGTTGGTACCGGAACCGCAGTAGCGGATTCCTGGTTCTCAGGTAAAAAGTAGCCCGAAGAAAGTAATTTAGAAGCTCGCTTGTACTGTCAAGCGGGCTTTTTTTCTTATGGAAAGTAGACCGCTGGGGCGTCGGGGGTCCACTGGGGGTATTTTTTCATGGAGCTCTCGAAGAAGGAGGATTGGGTGAGAGAGCTTAGCCACTTTTGGGTGTTTGGAAACGGAGCGGTCTCGAACCAGTCTCTGTCGACATGGGCGAACTGCCGCACAAAAGGGAAAATGGCGATGTCGGCAAAGTGAGCCTGCTGGCCAAACAAATAGGTTTGTTTTTCTAGCCGGGTCTCCAGTTTTGTTAGGAAGGAGCAGGCTTTGTCTCGTTGTTCATCGGCAACCACGTTTTCATCATACCTATTTGGGTATTTGTACCTATCCAAACTCGCTTTGAAAGGTCCGTCGTTCTCGGCGATAAGTTCCGACATGGCTTCGGGCGTTCCGGTTTCCGGTTTCATCCATTCTTTGGGGTCATTCTGGACAAGGGCCCAGTGAGCTATATCTAGACTCTCGTCGATGACTCTATCTGGAAGAACCAGTACGGGGACTGTTCCTTTCGGAGATGCCGTGAGCATTACGGCTGGTTTATCGCGCAGTACAACTTCCCGAAGTTCGCAGGAAATTCCTGAAGCTAAGACCGCCATACGTGCGCGCATCGCGTAGGGGCAACGGCGAAAACTATAAAGGACCGGGATGGACACGATGCGCTTTAGCTTACAGCCCAGCTGGGTGATGGTGTAGAGAAGCGCATTGGCTCTCCCGTCGCCGGATGAGCAATCTCGAGAGACTGAGCTTGGAGGCACATGGTTTCGTTTGAAGTTTGCTTGGCGTTCTCCGAAACGCCTCGGTCTGCCCGGTAGATTGGATCGCCAACAACTGGAAATCCGAGGTGCCAAAGGTGGACTCTGATTTGATTAGTACGCCCGGAAATGGGGGTTACTGCGAGCAGGGAGGTCCCATCGCTGAACCTCTCGGTTACGCGGAACTTGGTGCAAGCCGATATACCCTCGGGATCAACGACCCGAATTCCGCCAACGGCTCCTCTCGAAATGGGCTCCTCACAGACAAATTCATCGGCTGCAGGAATCCCTTGAACCCGTGCAGCATAGGTTTTCTTCGCTAGACCGCGTTCAAATTGTTCTTGTAGAGGTCTTGCGGAGCGAATCGAACGCGAAAACACTACAACTCCGGTCGTTGCCGCATCGAGCCTATGGGCGGACCGAATCCGTTCCGATGGGTAGATAGGAGCCAAAATGGAAATGAGAGAGTTCTTATTAAACCGCCCACTGGGGTGCATGGGAAGCGGAGCAGGTTTGTGGACTACAAACATGTGCTCGTCTTCATAGAGCCACTTGATGTCAATACTCACAGTCGGCTCGACATAACCGGGGACAACGTGAACCAAACGATCTCCACCCCAAACGATACTTTCTGGAGACAGCGCTTCTTCACGGCGAAGGAGCTGTCCTTTCTCAATAACTTCTAGCCAGTCCTCTCGAGTCCGACTGGTGAGCTCAACCAAGAAATCGAGTACAGCAAGTCCAGCATTATGCCCGGAAACCCGAATAGGGCGGTGGTTCTCGTATGGAATGGAGCCAGGTAGTGGCGTGTTCTGCTCTTGTACCAAAGCGTTACGCTCTTCGAGCATTGCCTCTTCGGTTGCCTTTGGCGCCTTGTAACAGTAAGGGCATGTCTTGGTCGGAATATATCGCGGCGACGCCAAGTCTTCTTCGCCCAAGGTATGTTGGCAGATAAAGCAGAGCTCATGATTGGTTGGTTCTAGGTTGGCGTTGAGAGCGACCCTGTTGTCGAACACGAAACAATCGCCCTCGTAGTGCTCTTGGCCAACATCTTCAAAGTAGCGAAGAATCCCTCCATCCAACTGATACACATCAGTAAACCCTAGGGACTCCAAGAGTGGCGCTGCCTTCTCGCACCGTATTCCACCAGTGCAGAAGGTCACGACCGGGCGATCTTTAATTTCTTGGGGTAGATTCTTGGCGGCTTCGGGAAAGTCTCTGAAATGATCGAGATCGATTGCACGGGCGCCAGAGAAGGTCCCCAACTCAATTTCATAGTTATTGCGAACATCCAGAAGTTCAATGGGGTTTCCCGCATCAAGTAACGCTTTTAACTTCTCGGGTGTCATGCGCTTTGAAGTGTAACGACCGGGTTCAACCCCATCGACGCCAAAAGCGATGATTTCCTGTTTTAGTTTAACCAAGAAGCGGTTGAACGAGTGGCTGCCACTCTGGCTTTCTTTGGTCACGAGATCGGAAAGCTCTGGATCCTTTCGCAGGTCATCAACAAACGCATCAACAGCTGGTGCCTTGCCGGACACGAACAAATTAATCCCTTCAGGGCTGAGAAGAACGGTGCCTTTTAAACCGAGCTCTCGTCCTTGTTGACGAAGTTTGACGCGCCTTTTTCCCAGCTCGCCAAGAGGCGCGAATTTATATGCGGCAACGTTCTTGTAGAGCGCTTGCTCCATGGGGGTGAGGTTGCCATATCCGCGAAAATGCAAAAATCGTTTTTTGCATAGCGAACCCGAAAACGAAAAAGGACCGCTACCGACGCCCTCTCGGGGCCAGCAGAGGTCCTTGGGGGATGGTTGTATGGCCTAGTTGGAAACTTCCGTAGACTCTTGGACTACTTGGGTTACGACAAATACCAGTTCGTCGCCCGCTAGCGAAACGGCTCCTTCAGCAAGGAAACCTATGACTGCGGCCCCTGAGAGGATTTCTTCAAGTAGGAGAGAGCTCTCTTCCTCGGAAACAGCCAAGAAATCGAGGTTAATGCCTGTGATAGCAGTGTCTGTTCCGTCTATTTCAGCATTCCAAGATGGACATGGAGCCTTGATGCAGACCACGCCGGTGCTCGAAAGAAGGGCTTCTACTTTCGCGTTGTTGATACCTGTTACCAAGAATTCGGCATCAGGACCGAGTCCGCCCGTCACGTTCATAACCATGCCGTCGACCATTACGGAACCGGCCAAGATGTCCTCGATAGCTTGGGCTTTTTGGCTGTCTGTAATGTTGAGATGATCTAGGTTGAAACCGCTAACCATTGCTTTTTCACCGTTTAGAGACATGACTTCTATATTGGGGCAGGGCGCGGTGAAGCAAACAAGTTGGGTCTCTTTTGCGATGTGAGGCTTTGCAACGTCGACAACCTCAGAGACCACGAGAGCGAAACCGTCGGCTGGAGCTACGACGATTTCGCCCTTCACTGCGAGGCCTTTGGTGATGCCTGATGAGATAGAAACAGGCGTGGACTCGGGCAAGACAAGGTCGGTTATCTGAACAACGTTGCCGTCAGGTTCAATAACCGTTAGCGAGGGACAGGGGGCGGTAAAGCAAACAACGCCGTTGTTGAAAACGTACAAGGTGTCAGCTTCATCTGGGAGCACTGGCTCACCCTCGAGTACGAATCCCGGAAAACCGGCTTGGGCGGCGCTGGAGAAGCTTAGGAGGGCGAGAGAGGCGAGTATTTGGAGTTTCATGATCTGATGTCCTTTTGGGGTGGGTTGGTGAAATGAGAACTTGGATGACAAGTACCCACTTTGTCGTATACGTACAAATGAATGTTCCTTCTCTTGTTATTAGAGTTGCTAATGCATGAAAGAACAGCTCTGTTTTTTGTGGTTCGTAGGCCGGAAAACACTGTGTTTTGAGGGGTCTTTGGTCCCCAGCCTCTTGTCGTTTTCTCTATCGAAAGACGTTGCAAGTACCTGAAAATATATGAGCGAACCTCTCTGAGACACCTGGCACGCCACTTGTAACTAAAGCTCTTGAAGGGTTTGAGAATGGAAAGCAAGTCACAAGTTTTAGCCGAGGTTGCCAATTACATCGCTGAGGATGTGCTGGAGGGCGAAGACGTTGGGCTTGAGGGCAATACACCTCTTCTTGAGCTGGGCGTTTTGAATTCCATGGAAATCGTTCGGCTGGTCGAGTTCGTCAGCGACTTCTTCGGTGTGGACATAGATGGCTCGATGATTCTCGCGGATAACTTTAAAGATCTCGAAACCATTTCTGAAATGGTCGCTGAACTTCTAGAAGTGCACGGTACTGGCGTACGATAGACGTCGCCGTGAAAAAAAATCTTTCAGATACAGAAGGACTCGCTCCAGAGAACGAGAGGCGAGTCCATCGGTGCTGGGGAAACACGGCGGTGGAGTTCGCAGAGCAAACCGAAGACTTTGCTCGCGCAGAGCTAAATCACGATCTTCTGGCGCGTGAGAAGAACAGTCGCCTCGATCAAGACGCCTGGAAAAAATGCGGCGAATTTGGTCTCCACGGTCTCTGTCTTCCAGAAGAATTAGGCGGCATGGGGCTCTCGGCGCTGGAGACAGCCGCCGTCGCGGAAGCGTTTGGACGCGGGTGCGATGATTTTGGTCTCATTTTTTCCTCTTTGGCGCATCTTTTCGCATGCGCCACTCCCATCGCTGAACATGCAGACCCCGTGCTTGCTCGGCGCATCGTTCCCAAGCTTGCAAAGGGCGAATGGGTTGGCGCGAATGCGATTACGGAGGCGGAGGCGGGTAGCGATGCTTTTGCCCTCAAGACCTCAGCGTTGAAGGACGGTGACGTGTATCGGTTGACCGGCGTGAAAAGTTACGTCACCAACGGGCCCCTAGCGGATGTTTTTCTAGTCTACGCCAAAACTAACCCCGCGCACGGGGAGATGGGAATTTCAGCCTTCGTTGTGGAAAAGGATCGCGAAGGCCTTCGAGTTGGCCAAGCCTTTGACAAAATGGGCTTGAAGACCTCGCCTGTTTCGCAGCTTTACCTAGATGATTGTGTGGTACCTGCTGCAAACCGGTTGGGCGGTGAAGGGGATGGCGCAAAAATTTTTACCGGCTCTATGCACTGGGAACGGTCATGTCTTTTTGCAGCGTATGTCGGAGCGATGGATAGGCAGCTTGATCAAACCATCGCGTTTGCGAAAGAGCGTCGGCAGTTTCGTCGACCGATAGCACGCCGGCAGTCGATTTCTCACCGAATAGCCGATATGAAAATTCGTTTGGAGTCTTCGCGTTTGTTATTGGCGCAGGCTTGCCAAATGGCGGATCGTGGAGAAGACACAACCCTCGCGATTTCCATGGCTAAAGTCTCCGTGAGCGAAGCCGCTGTGCAGTTCGGTCTTGATATGCTGCAAATACACGGCGGCCTCGGCTATATGGAGGAGAGCGGGGTACCTCGACATCTCTTGAACGCCCTGCCGTCGACCATCTTTTCTGGAACTTCTGAGGTTCAGCGTGATCTCATCGCGAGCCGTCTTGGTTTATAGACCGTGCGAAACCTGGCAAAACTTGTCGTAGACGCCGCTGAAAGGGACCCAGACAAGCTCGCTGTCTCCGCGCCAGACGGCGTCTTGACTTACAGCCAACTTGACGACTTGGCCAACCAAATTGCTGCTGAGTTAAAGACGCTTGGCGTGAAAAAGGGTGATCGTGTCGTCATTTGGAAAGAAAAAAGTATTGGCGCAATTGCTGCCATGCAGGGAGTTCTGAGGCTGGGAGCCGCTTACGTACCAATAGATCCACTCGGGCCGGTCTCTCGCGCTGAAAAAATTATTCGCAGTGCAAAGCCCTCGGCGCTTGTATGCGGACAGCGGCTCCAACCGGCTGCAGAAAAGCATGGGATGCCTATCCTTGATTTCGACAAGGTCGCCCAAATATCAAAGCAGTCTATTTGGACCGAGGTCGACCAAAACGATTTGGCTTACATCCTTTACACATCGGGCTCTACTGGCGAACCCAAAGGAGTTTGTATCAGCCATAAAAATGCGTATGCGTTTGTCGATTGGGCTGTCGATACATTGGCTATCGGGTCTAAGGATAGGCTCTCTAACCATGCTCCGTTTCATTTCGACTTATCGGTGCTCGATATCTATGGCGCGTTTTCCGCCGGGGCTTCTGTACATCTGATTCCAGAATCGAGTGCATACCTCCCTGCTGAACTCACGCGTTTTGTCGATGTTCACAAATTGACCATTTGGTACTCTGTCCCTTCAGCTCTGTCCATGATGCTCGAGTTTGGCAAGATGAAGACTCGAAGCCTGCGCACGATATGTTTTGCTGGCGAACCCTTTCCCATCCCTCAATTAAGAGCCCTTCGCAACGCGTTTCCTGACGCAGAGCTTTTTAATCTTTATGGGCCAACCGAGACCAACGTATGTACGTACTACAAAGTCGAAGAGATTTCGTCAGACCGGGTTTCTCCGGTACCGATTGGAGCGGGGTGTTCGGGCAATCGGGTTTGGGCAGAAGACCAGAATGGCAAAGAGGTTCCCATAGGAGGCGAAGGCCAGCTTATGGTAGAGGGCGAATCCGTGATGCTCGGGTACTGGGGGCAACCACCACAGAAGCCTGTATACGGTACGGGTGACCTTGTTCGTCGCGTAGAGACGGACTGTTACGAGTTCATTGGGCGCATTGACAATATGGTCAAGATTCGCGGGTTTCGTGTAGAGCTTGGCGAGATAGAGGCATGCCTGGCGACGCTTGCTCCAGTGTACGAGTGCGCCGTCGCGGTCAAAGGAATCGGAATTCAAGCGAAGTTGGTGGCGTACATGGTCGCCCGCGGCGAGGAGAAACCAGGTTTACTGGCCGTCAAGAAGCACTGCGCGGAGGCTCTGCCTCGGTACATGATCGTTGACAAGGTGCGGTGGGTCGACAGCTTACCTCGGAACGCAAACGGCAAAGTCGACAAGCGTAAGCTCGCCGACTAAGCCGAAGTGTTTGTTGCCTACCAGGCCGTCTTGCGCAAGCCAGGTCCGCTGAGACTGGTTGGAGCGTCTTTCGGCATAGGAACGAAAAGGGTTCCACCTGGAATGTGATCATAGGGAACCAGCTGCGCTTCGATCGCAGACTCCGTTCCACCCGCTTCTTCCAGATCAACAACGACTTCGTAGCCCTTCATTGGCGTAGGAAGCGTCGTTTCGCGGCGCCATTCGATATCGCCGTTCTCGTCAACAATACCGACACGGTAGTCGGTTGGGTCGTAGATAAAGCTGTTCTTCGTTCGGTTCGCATACGAGATACGATCGAACACGGCCTTGAAGGTATAGTCACTGATCCACTGACTGCGGCAGTAGCCCATAATGTCCGTGAAGACAGAAGGGTCTTTCCATGCATCGTTCACAGGGTCGTATCCCCAATCACCAATCGAAGCACCGCTGTAAGGGAAGTTCCTGTCTACGCCAGCAGGCCCACCACATGGAGCGTGACCTCTGCCGAGGCTGTGGCCGACTTCGTGAACAGCAGTGAAGACTCCGTTGTCGTCTTCAAATGCGATTCCCACCGAGGTCCGTAGAGTTGTATTAGCGGCTTGTGGAACGTATCCGAGCCCCGCGATACACCCCCGGGGGCAATATGCCGAGAAGGTTTGAGCTGGAGCTGCCATCCCGTAGTAGTAGGTGTTTGGCGACGGAGCATCTGCCGTACGGATTTCCACTAGCCTATCCAGCCACTGGCTCCACCCCGAGTTTGAACCAATTCTGCTGTTGTACTGCACAGGCTCGCGTACCTCGAGATCGAGCGACTCGACTGGGAACATCCCGGATAGGTGCGCTTTGTAGTCGGCAATGGTTGCTTCATCGAGAGGGGGGAGTCGACCAGAACCATCTGCGTTATAGGCGAATGGTACAAGTACGACCTTAAAAGCACCGGAAGTACTTTCAGCACGGAACGCCGATGTTCCGGTCTCCGGAAAGCGGGCTCCCTCGGCGCGACCAAACGACCGGGTCTCCTCTTCGCCTTCGAAGAGTTCAATAGAGTATCCAGATTCGGTCCCAATCACGTCTTGTGGAACTGAGAACGAAAAAGCGGATCGCTGAGGCGATGTATCCGAAGAACCAGAAACTTCCTTGGTCGTTTCAAGGACCCACCCGTCCTGGCCTGGGCTCTCTACGCTAAGGCGTGCCGTAATTTCGCGAGGCTGAAAGTCCGCGCCTGTATCAACGTGAACAAAAATGCTCGCGGATCCTTTTGCTACTACCGGGGCGTTTCGGTTTTGTTTCTCCGCGCCGTCTACAACGAGGTCGACTCGAACACCCTGGTAAAGAGAAATGTCTCGTACCTCGATGCCTGAAGCAGGAATGTAGACTCTTGGCGGCTCACCGTTTCCACCGCCCGGGCCATTAATAACTGGCGGCGCTGACGGCACTTCGCCAATTGAACCGAATCCACAACTAAAACTAAGCGCTAAAAACGCAATTGCAACAAAACGCATTCTCTTCCCTCCCCAAGGTTTCGCCTTCATCTTACCGTAGGGCTACATAAATAAGACAGGTCGCCACGGGGAAAGAAACGCACTGATTGCCGATAATTAGCACGAACAAGTACGTCAAAGTCGTGGCCGTACCCGGGTTCCACTACACGCACCCACGCAGTTTAGAGATGCCGCTTAAACACGATTAGAGTCCGCTTTTCGGTTTGAAGTTTCGGGCCGCACTGCGATAACGCGCACGCAATGAAGAAAACTCTATCTGCGTTCATACTTGGCTTCCCAGCGGTTGCCAGCGCACACCCAGGTCACGAACACGTCGTCAACTCTACAACTCATCATCTTGCAGAAGCGGGTTGGGTTGTGGGTATTGGCATTGCCATAGTTGTCGGTTTCTCTATCGCTCGTTCATATTTTCGCAGTCGTTCCTAATAGGGGGAAACATGTTACGCAAAATCGTAAATCGAATTACAAACAAGGTTCCGGCAGCTAAGGCCCATTGTGATGGCCCCTGCGGAATTT